>NZ_JBFAJC010000037.1:0-103857 GCF_040655075.1 Actinoallomurus sp. NPDC050550
GGACTGCCCGTTACACGACCACTGATCGACCGCCGCACCAGAAGCACTCGTATTGCCGTAGACATCCAGACACAGACCGTTATTGCCGACCACCAACTGCTGATAACCGCCTGGGAAACTCCCACCGCCGCTGCCGCCGCCCGAGCCCGGCGTCAGGTAGATACCGAATGCGTCGTGCGAGGCCTGGAACGTGACGGGGACTGTCATGGAGCCGCCAGCGGCGCTCATGTCCTGTTCGAGGACCACCTGCCGGGAGTTCAGCGGGGACTGGTCCGGGATCCGGTACACGGTGACGTGGACGCTGCCGTTGTTCGCCAGCCAGGGCACCGACGACAGTCCGCTGAAGGACACGGAGGCGCTGCCGGTGTATCCGTTCGAGTCCCCGATGATGGCGACGGCCCGTTTGTTCGCGCTGTCGGCGGCGGCGGAGATCGCCGTGCTGCCGACCTGTCCGGAGGTCGAGACCAGGTTTCCGGTGAGGTCGGCGTAGGTGCGGAACGCCCACCAGTTGCCGGTGGCGGCGAAGTTGCCGCCGTTCACGGCGACGATCCCGGTGAGGTTGGGGACCAGGCAGCAGACCCAGTTGCCGCGCATCGCGTTGGTGTAGCCGGACTGGGCGAAGCGGGCGAGATACCAGGCCGTCACTCCGGCGGTCTGCCGGTCCGCGGGCTGATACTCGTTCGCCGACAGCGGGCGGCGTGCGATTCCGGCGGAATCCAGCGCGCTGCCCAGGGCCTGCGACACGGCCACCGGGTCGTCGACGTCGCCCTCGTCGTGGTTGGTGATCTCATCCGGCACCGTCCCGGCGGACTTGACATGCGCCAGCCACGTCTGCCACTCGCTCCGGTTTCCCAGCGGGGTGAAGGCGAACGACGGGCCCACGATCTTCGCGTTCGGGGCGATGCGCCGGATCTCCCGGTAGGCGGTGTCCCACATCTGGAAGTACTGGGCGCTGTTCACGCCCCGCTTCCAGAAGACGGAGATATCCGGCTCGTTGTCGATGTCATAGGCGAACTTCAGCCCCGACGCCTGGAGCGCGCCCACCGTCGCGTCGATGAAGCCGACCCAGTTGGAACAGTCACCGTTGTCGCACGGGTACACCGTGTTGGACGGCTGCCCTCCGTCAAGACCGTACAGATCGGTGACGAGTACCTGGAACTCGGTGTTGTACGGGGCGAGGCGCTTGGCCTGCGCGACCACCGTGTTGACGTCCGTCTGCGTCTGGGAGCCGTACTTGTAACCGTCCCCGATCCAGGCCCGGTTCACGTGCCCGCCGGCGCGGTAGGCGTTGGGGTGGAGCGGCTGCAGGTACTGGTCCGGCGGCTGCGTACCGTCCTGGTTGATGCCGTACAGGAAGCCTTCGCCGACACCGGTCGACGGCCCGGTCGTAGCGGCCAGGTTCACGTTCATCGACTCGGTGGCGGCCTGGGCAGGCGCCGACAGAGCCAGCGCCAGCGCCAGCGCCGTTCCGGCCGCCGTCAGCAGGCGGCCGAGCCTTCCTCTCGTCCTCATCGAACCCTCCTCCGGTCTGGGGCGACCCGGGCCTGACGCGATCGAGCGAGTTCGCGGCCGCGCTGCTCGTATGGTGCCGTGACTTGTCGAACCGATTCGCGAATCGGTTCGCTCGGAGGTTATGACCGAGGTTGAGGAAGGGTCAATGCCAGATTTCGCGCTTCCGGCCGGGGTGACGTCACGTCCGGGAAAGCCGCTGCTCGGTGAGCCCCCACTCGCCCGAACGCCCTCGCTGACGGCGCGGCATCGCGAAACTTTCACGCCGCCGGGGGTTGATGGTGAACGTCGCGACGCGCTCCGCCCCGCCGAGGTGGCCCCCTGGCGTTGAGCGGAAGAGCAGGACGACGGGTTGGTGGCTGCGCCGTTCAGTGGGGGGTGGACAGCCCGAAGGCGGACAGGTCGATCGATTCGCCGAGCCGCTTGTCGCCGGTCGCGTTGGGGTGGTAGCAATCGTGGCGCCAGGGCTCGTAGATCACGGTGGGGTCGTTCGGGTCGCGCAGCACGGCGTCGAAGTCGAGGACGGCGTCGAACGCTCCGGAGGTCCGGATCCACTGGTTGACCGCGAGCCGGGCCGCTTCCCGGGCACTGCCGGCGGCGTTGCACATCGGCAGGATGGTGGCACCGACGATCTTGTGCCCGGACGCGTGCACCCGGGCCGCGATGCCGTCCATCGCGTGGATGACCTGCTGGGCGGGGGCGGGCGGTGCGTAGTCTCCGCCGCCGATGTCGTTGGTGCCCTCGAGCAGCAGGACGTAGCGGACGCCGGGCAGGGACAGCACGTCGCGGTTCAGGCGTTCGGGAGCGGGCGGGCCGCAGCACTGGTTCGTCGGGTCGTAGGGGTTGGGCTGGACGCTGACGGTGTTGCCGCTGATGCCGGCGTTCGCGATGGAGAGCCGCCGTCCTGGCGGCAGGGCGTTGATGCGCTCGGCGAGCACGTCCGTCCACCGCGGGCCGCCGCCGTCCGCGTGGTAGCCGTCGGTGATGGAGTCGCCGAGCGTGACGATGGTGCCCCGCGCCGGGGACACGGCGCTCACCGCGTCGACCCACCACAGCGTTCCGGGCTTGAAGGCACCGAAGGCGGACCCGGTCTCGTCCGATCCGGCGTCACCGGCGGCCGTCGACAGGAACGAGCCGGGAGTGTCGGACTGCGGCGGCGGGAAGGTGTGGTCGTCGACCGGGGCGCCCGGTGCGTACACGCTCACCGAGACGTGGTCCCCGGGCCGAACGTGGATCGGCAGCGGGTCCGTCCAGACACTGGTTCCTGGGGCAATGCCGACGCTCGGCGAGCCGTGGACCGTGACACGGTGGTCCGAGCCCGGCGTGAGCGCCGGTGAGCTCGGAGACGGCTGGAGCCCGACCCACACCGACCGGACGGCGACGGCACCTCGCCCGAACGGGTTGCTCAGCCGCACGCGCAGCCGCGCACCGGGCGCGGTGACGGTCAGGACGTTGCGTACCGTAGCGTCGGGCGAGGTGCCGTGCGCGCCCTCCAGCGCGGACTCGGTCACGGTGATCGGTGAAGATGGGCGAGGGCGCGGATCGGCGTTCGCCGCGGTGCCGCCGACCAGGACCAGGGCGCATGTCGCGGCGACGGCGGCGGCCAGTCGATGCATCGTCATGGTGCTCTCCATCCGCGAGGGGCTCCGCACAGGGTGCGTATCGGCGGATATGTTGCGAGCTGCAACATAACCCCGAGCGTTGAGTGAGAGAAGCGGCGTTTTCGTGGAGATTCGTCACCGTGTGCGCTCATGGTGCGTCCCAAATCCTGGATTCGACTCTGACGTGCACCTTTCTCGGTAAGGCCCGGGCTCGTCTGGCTGATTCCGGCCACGCCCGAAAGGCCGGCCGATCGGAGACATCGGGCCCGTGATCTCAGCCGGTTGTGCAGGTGGTGCCGTTGAGGGTGAAGCCGGTCGGGACGGCGTCATTACTCGTCCAGGTTCCCTGGAATCCAAAGGAGGCATCGGCCCCGGCGGCGATGGTGCCGTTGTAGGAGACGTTCTTCGCGGTCACCGTCGCCCCGCTCTGGGTCACCGTGGCGTTCCAGGCATCGGTCACCTTGGTGTCTCCCGGGAAGGTGAACGTCAGCGTCCAGCCGTTGATGGCGCTGTTGCCGGTGTTGGTGATGGTGACGTTCCCGGTAAGGCCGCTTGACCATTCGTTCTTGGTGTAGCCCACCCGGCAGGAGCCGCTACCGCCGGTGCCGCCGCCCGTGCCGCCTCCGCCGCCGCTGCCCGGGTGCAGCTGGACGACGACCAGCGAGTACGCGGGGATGGTCTGGCTGGTGGCGGTACCGGCGGTGGTGGAGGTGATGGATGCGGCGTTCTTGGCGTAGGTGTAGACGGTGGGTGCGGCCGATGAGGGGGTGAATCCGCTGTAGGAGATGTTCGCCGTGTAGGCGTTCGACGGGTCCTTGTTGATGAAGAGCAGGTCCACGTCCCCGTTGGCCCGTTTAACCGCGTGCACGGTCAGGAGGGACTGGGCGCTGTCGGCGTGCACGAGGGTGTCGCCGGGTGCGCCGAGCTTGGTCATCATCTGGATGCCGTAGTACGGAGCGAATGGTGTCTCCGCAGGCGGCTCGCTGCCCGAGGCACTGGAGAGAACCCCTTCGTCGTTGTAGTCGGTGGCGCCGTCGACGGTGCTGGTGCCGTTGGATCCGTTGTGGAGGTTCCACCAGTCGATGTTGAACGCGCCGTTCTCCAGCCAGGTCAGGTAGTCGTCCGGTGCGAACAGCGCCGCAGGATGGGTGTCCTTGTCGATGGTGGAGTTGGTCTCGGTGACGGCGATGCCCACGTTGGGGGCGTTGGCGCCTGCGTACTGATTGATGAGCGAGCGCAGCGTGCCGGTAATGCCGGCGATCTGAGCCTGAGGCTTGGTCAGCAGGTCGGCGGGGCTGTTGCCGCCCGGGTACCAGTGCACGATCACGAAGTCGATCTTCGAGCCGACGATCGACATGACGGTGTGATTCCAGTCTGCGCTATCACCGGGTCCGGTGATACCGTCCGGCCAGCTCCCGGGCGTTGTCAGTACCGCGCCGACCTTGATGCCGGGGTCCACGGCCTTCATCGCCGACGCGTACTGCAGCAGGTTCGTGGCGTAGGTGGTCGCGCTCTTGCTGGAGTGGTTGTCGTGCTCCCAACCGGAGCCGTACTCACCGTTGCCATAGACCTCGTTGCCGATCTCCCAGTACTTGGCGCCGTATCCCTTGGTCACGTTGGCGTACCGCACCCAGTCCGCGGCCTCCTGCGGAGTGCCGGATCCGTAGTCGGCGATGATGATGGGCTGTGCACCTGCCGAACGGACCGTGCCCATGAACGTGTCGAAGTCGGTGCCCGGCGCGACGTATCCGCCGTCGGCGGTGTTGGTCTTCCAGTGGTAGATGTCGGCGAAGGAGCCGCCTGGATAGCGCACCGCGCCGATACCGGCACCTTTCAGCAGTCCCGGAATCGGTGAGTCGTTCATCCGCCCGTCGTACACGGCCACGTTCATGCCGAACGCGGCGGACGGTATCGAGGCCAGGGACCGCCCGGCGTCCACCGATACGGTGGCGGCCACGGCGGCTGATGCGGGCGTCGCAGCGATCGGGGTCAACGCCGCCGCGGCCAACACCAGGGCCGCGGCGAGCACACGAAGCAGAAGCCGAGTCGGGCATACGGGTTTGAGTCGTCCCATGGTTACTCCTGCCGGGCGGCGGTCGGCCGCCGCCCGCCCTCAGGCGGTGTGGGTGTGGGGGTGGTGGAGCCGGTGCAGGGGGCGCCGTTCAAGGCGAAGTCGGTGGGGGTGGGATTGGACGCGCTGTGCCGGCGCCTTGCCGTGTCGATGCCTTCTCATCGGATCCTGCCCACTCTCGACAGGGGTTCGATATTTCGAACGTCAACTGAGATCCCGGATGTGGACTTAGGCCGGATTATGGGGGAAGCGGCGGCCGTGTCAATCGATTCGATGACTCGGCCGTGCGGGCCCTGCAACGACGCACGTCGCAGTCGGAGGAGCCCGGCAGGGAACGAGTGGGTTTTCATCACCTTTCAATGAGATCGCGGCCGGCGATGTCGCCGGTGCCCTCGGCGAGAGCCAGGGCCTGGTGCAGGTGGCGCAGGGCGTCGGTGGTCCTGCCGAATTCGGCGCAGGCGTCGCCGAGCATCTGGTGCGGACGGCCTGATCGTGCAGTCGCCGGGCGCAGGTCACGGCGAGTCGCCAGGCTGTGGCCTGATCCTCGAAGTGCCCGCGTCGGCGGTGGAGGGACACGGTCGTGGGCCCGACCACTCGTTCACAGGACTCTTGTCGCGGCTCTGCGTTAACGCTAACATCACCGAAATCTGATTAACGATCTGTTACGAAAGGGCCTCATGCTGAACGTCGTGCCCGGTGTTCGCACAGAGGTCACCCGGTGAGCCGGGAGCCGGATCAGGCCACTGATCGGTCGGGCCCGCCGGCAGAGTCCCCTGATGACGACGGACGCCGACGCACCCCCTTGATGGCGGACGTCGCCCGGCTTGTGGGCGTTTCAGAGATGACCGTCTCCCGGGTCCTCAACGGTCGCCCTCGGGTGAGCGCCGAGACCCGGGCCCGCGTGATCGCGGCGATGAGCGAACTCGGCTACCGCCCGAACACCGCTGCCCGAGCGTTGGTCACCGGCAGATCACGCACGCTCGGTGTCGTCAGCTTCAATGCAACTTTGTACGGGCCGGCCTCGACACTGTCGGGGATCGAGCAAGCGGCGAGGGAAGCCGGTTACTTCGTCAGCATCGCGTTCATGCAGCCGCACGGGCGAGGGCGGGTGGCCGAGGTGATCGACCATCTGAAGGCCCAGGCCATTGACGGGGTCATCATCAGCGCCCCCCATGCGTGGACGGTGAAGGTCCTGCGCCATCTCCCCGCTGATCTGCCCGTCGTGGCCATCGACGGCGAGCCGGGTCCCGTGCCCAGCGCGGCGGTCGACCAGTACGTGGGCGCGGTCAAGGCCACCGAGCATCTGCTCACGCTGGGGCATGAGACGGTTCACCACGTGGCCGGCCCGTCCGGCTGGTCGTCCGCGCGGGCGCGCGAGCAGGGCTGGCGGGATGCCTTGGAGCGGGCCGGGAAAGTCGTGCCACCGGCCCTGAGAGGTGACTGGAGCGCCGGTTCGGGCTACGAAGAGGGACGTCGCCTCGCGGCGAGCGGGAACGCATCGGCGATCTTCGCCGCCAATGACCACATGGCGCTGGGCGTGCTGCGGGCGCTGCAGGAGACGGGCGCCGGGGTACCCGGCGATGTGAGCGTGGTCGGCTTCGACGACGTCCCCGAGGCGACGTTCTTCGGGCCGGCGTTGACGACGATACGGCAGGACTTCGGTGCGCTCGGGCAGCGCGGTCTGGCACTTCTTGTCGAGCAGATCGAGGGAGCGTCCCGGTCGTCGCGGCATGTCGTGGTGGAGCCGGAACTGGTCGTTCGCGACAGCAGTGGTCCGGCGTCGGCGTCTCCACGTAAGAAAACCTCCTGACCAGCAAGAAAGGCGTTTCTCGGTTGAGTGACCCCAAAAGCGTTAGCGCTAACGCACCTGCGGATCGGCGACGGCCGGCCGTCCGTTTCACGCCCGAACGCGTGCTCTTCGGCGCCGCGTACTACCCGGAGTACCAGCCGTACGAACGGCTCGCCGAAGACATGGACCTGATGGCCGGGGCCGGTTTCTCGGTGATCCGCGTCGGTGAGTCGACGTGGTCGACGTGGGAGCCGGAGGACGGCCGGTTCGAGCTGGACTGGCTGCAGCCGGTGCTCGATGCGGCCAAGGCGCGCGACATATCGGTCATCATCGGCACGCCCACGTACGCCGTCCCTCCCTGGCTGCGTCACAAGTACCCGGAGACGACCGCGCACCGTCATACCGGCGAACCGATTCCGTACGGCCATCGGCAGGACGTCGACTTCACCCACCCGGCCTTCCGCCACCTTGCCGAGCGTGTCATCCGGGAGATCGTCTCCCGCTACGCCGATCACCCGGCGGTCATCGGGTGGCAGGTCGACAATGAGCCGGGCAACGAACTGCTGCACAATCCGGCCGTCCTGACGGGCTTCGTCGAGCGGCTACAGGCCGAATACGGTGATCCGGAGACGCTCAACGAGAGATGGAACCTGGCGTACTGGTCGCACCGGATCGGGCGCTGGTCAGAGCTGTGGCCTCCGGACGGGAACACCACGCCCGCCTACGACCTGGCCTGGCGACGCTATCAAGCGGATCTGACCAGCGAGTTCATTGCATGGCAGGCCGGGATCGTCCGTGAACTCGCCCGCGACGACCAGTTCGTAACGACATGCCTCGATCTCGGCCGGAAGGCGCTTGATGAGGTCGTGCTGGCCACCGACCTGGACGTCGCCGCGACGAACCTGTACTTCCCGATGCAGGACGGGCTTGCGACGCCCGCCGCACCGACGGCCGAGGGTACGGCCGGGCGCCCGGACTGGCTGCCCTGGGCGGGCACCTGGGTGCTCTACCTGAAGGCCGATACCTCCTTCGGTATCCGTACCGGCCCCTTCCTGGTCACTGAGACGCAAGCCGAATCGATCGGCGGACCGCACCTGAACTTCCCCGCCTATGACGGCCAGTGGCGCCAGGCGGTGTGGGCCATGGTCGCGCGGGGCGCCGCGATGGTGGAGTACTGGCACTGGCACACCCTGCACCAGGGTTATGAGGCGTACTGGGGAGGCGTCCTCGGGCACAGCCTTCATCCCGGACGCTGCTACCAGGAGCTGAGCCGTACGGGCGAGGAGCTGCGCCGTGCCGGTGAGACGGTCGCCGGTCTCGAACCCGACGCCGACGTGGCGATCGTCGTCTCGCCGGAGAGCAAGTGGGCGATGGAGTTCCAGCCGCCGCTGGCGATCGAGGGCACCAGCCGGCCCGACCGCCTCGCCTACACCCGCGTCGTCGCGGCCTTCTACCAGGGCGCCTTCGAGGCCGGATCACAGGTCGCCATCCTGACCGCCGGGCAACTCGACGACGACCCGGCGGCGCTCGCCGCCCGCCGACCCGTGCTGATCGCGCCGGCGCTGTACGTCGCCGACGATGACCTGCTCGCCTACCTGGACCGCTACGCCCACGAGGGCGGCCACCTGGTGTTGACGTTCCGCAGCGGCTGCGCCGACCGGATGGCCGGGCTGCGACCCGACATCATGCCGGGGCTGCTGCGGCCCGCCGTCGGCGCGCACTATCTGGAGTACACCAACCTGATCGAACCGGTCCCGGTCCGGGCCGGAGACGGAACCGGCCTGGACGCGGCGGGCGGGCACGCGACCGGCTGGGCGGACGGCCTCGTGCTGGATGAGGCCGTCCCGCTGGCCTGGTACGAACATCCGCACCTGCGGCGATGGCCGGCGGTCAGCACCCGCGAGTACGGGGCCGGACGCGTCACCTACGTCGGCACACTCCCCGATCCGACGCTGGCCAGGTCGCTGGCCTCGTGGATCACCTCCACCTCGCTCCCCCCGAATCCGTGGCGCGACCGGCCGGAATCGGTGACCGTCACCGGAGCCACGGGACGGGACGGGCGGCGGCTGCGGTTCGTCAGCAACTGGTCGTGGGAGCCGGTCACCGTGCCGACCCCCGCACCGGTACACGACCTTCTCTCCGGCGCGGCGCTCGGCGCCGGAGCGGGGTTGGCCCTGGGCCCCTGGGATGTCCGGGTGCTCATCGAGCGCGAAATTCCCCCCAACGAGGAGGTCGGCCAGTGAAGCATCGACAGACAGCATCCGGGTGGCCGCAGTGGCCCCGGGCCGTGGCCGCGGCGTTCGTCGGCTCGGTTCTGCTCGCCGCGGCCGCGTGTTCAGGCTCGGCCGGCAAGCCCGCCGACGCGGCATCGCCGGTCGACATGGCGAGCGAACTGAACAAGCCCGCCACCCTCACCTTCTGGTCGTGGGTCAGCAACATCGACGACGAGGTCAAGCTCTTCGAGCAGAAATACCCCAAGATCAAGGTCAAGGTCGTCAACGCCGGTCAGCCCGGCGATATGTACCCCAAACTGCGGACCGCGATCAAGGCCGGCAGCGGAGCGCCGGACGTGGCACAGCTGGAGTACCAGGAGATCCCGTCCTTCACGATCACCAAGAGCCTCCTCGACCTGACCCCCTACGGCGCGAACGGCGTCAAGGACCGCTTCGTGCCCTGGGCCTGGAACCAGGTCTCCCAAGGCGGCAAGGTCTACGGGATTCCCCAGGACACCGGGCCAATGGGCATGCTGTATCGCAAGGACATCTTCGACAAGTACGGCATCGCCGTGCCCAAGACGTGGGCGGACTTCGCGTCGGCGGCCAAGAAGCTGCACGTCGCCGCCCCCAACACCTACCTGACCAACCTGCCGCCCAACAATGGCGTCCCCTTCAACGGCATGATGTGGCAGGCCGGGGCACGACCGTTCACCTACAGCGGGGGCGCCGACATCTCCGTGCGTCTCAACGACACCAACAGCCAAAAGATCGCCGGCTATTGGAGTCCCCTGGTGAAGCAGGGCCTGGTTTCCTCCGATCCGGACTTCACTGACCAGTGGTTCCACGGACTGGCGAACGGCAAGTACGCCACGTGGCTCACTGCCGCCTGGGGGCCGATGTTCCTCAAGGGCACCGCGAAGCAGACCGCGGGTAAGTGGCGTGCCGCGCCGCTCCCGCAGTGGAGCGCCGGGCAGAACGTCTCGGCGAACTGGGGCGGCTCGGCCAGCACGGTGGTCCGGGGAACCAAGTACCCGGCCGCGGCGGCCGCCCTTGCGGAGTTCCTGAACACCGACGCGGCGTCGACCAAGACGCTGGCCACTGAGCAGTCCCTCTTCCCCGCGACGACGGCCCTGCTGGCCGACGCCTCCTTCACCGGTGAGAAGGTGCCGTTCTACGGCGGGCAGACGGTCAACCAGGTCTTCGCCGACATCTCCAAGACCGTGCCGACGGACTTCACCTGGAGCCCCTTCCAGGACTACGTCTACCAGGCCTACCAAGACACCGTGGGCAAGGCCGTCACCGGAAAGACGGACATGACCGCCGCGCTCGCGCAGTGGCAGCAGACCGTCACCGGTTACGCGCAGAAACAAGGCTTCACCGTCACCGGCGGAAACTGAATCGGTCACATCGGTCCGGGCGGTGCACATCGCCACCGCCCGGACCGGACCAGGAAGACGACATGAGCCACCAAGCACCCCCTGTCGGGTCGGCCGCGTCCGCCCCGCGCGATCGCCACCGTCCCGCACGCATCCGCCGTCCCCTACGCCAGACCGCGGTCGCGTACGCGTTCATCGCGCCGTTCATGCTGCTCTTCGCGGCCATGCTCGCGATCCCGCTGCTGTACACCGGCTACCTCAGCCTGTTCCGAGAGCAGCTCATCGGCGGCACCGTCTTCGCCGGCCTCGGGAACTACCGCCATGCCCTCGGCGATCCGTTGTTCCGCGAGGGCGTCCTGCGCATGGCACGGTTCCTGCTGATCCAGGTCCCCGTCATGCTCGCCGTCTCCCTGGCGTTCGCCCTCATCCTGGACAGCGGCCGGCTCAGGCTCGCCCGCTTCATCCGCCTGGGCATCTTCGTGCCCTACGCCGTGCCGGGCGTGATCGCCGCCCTCATGTGGGGCTACCTGTACGGGCCGGACTTCGGGCCCTTCGCCCAGTTGGCCCGGCACACCGGCCTCGGAACGCCGGGCTTCCTCACCTCCCACTGGATCCTGGCATCCATGGCGAACGTCGTGAGCTGGGAATTCATCGGGTACAACATGATCGTCATGTTCGCCGCCCTGCAGAGCGTCCCGAAGGAACTGTACGAAGCGGCGGCCGTCGACGGAGCCGGCCCGGTCCGGATCGCCTGGCACGTCAAGATCCCCGCGATCCGCCCGGCGCTGCTGCTCACGCTGATCTTCTCGGTGATCGGCACGTTCCAGCTGTTCAACGAGCCGAAGCTGTTCGCGGTGCTCGCGCCGAATGCCGTGGGCAGCGCCTACTCACCGAACCTGTACGTCTACAACCTCGTCTTCGTCAACCAGCAACTGAACTACTCCGCGGCCGTGTCGTTCCTGCTGGCCGCCGTCATCGTCGTCGTCTCCTACGCGGTTCTGTTCGCCGCCAACCGGAGGAATCATCAGCCATGACCACCTTGGGGTCACGCGCGGCGAAACCGGCAGCCGCGCCCGCCACCGTCCGTACGCTGCCGCCGGCCGGGCACCGTAGGCCCGGCAACATCCTCACACTGTTCATGCTGGCGTGCCTCGTCTACTTTCTGCTGCCGCTGTTCTGGCTGGTAATGGCGGCCACGAAAAGCAACAGCGGACTGTTCAACAGCTTCGGACTGTGGTTCGGCCATGACTTCGACCTCTTCACCAACCTCCACGACGTGCTCACGTACAACGACGGCGTCTATGTCCGCTGGCTGCTCAACACCTTGATGTACGCCACCGTCAGCGCCGTCGGCGCCTCCCTCATCGCGGCGATGGGCGGCTATGCATTCGCCAAGTATCGCTTTCCCGGCCGAAACGCGATGTTCGCCATCGTGCTCGGATCAATCATGGTCCCCCAGACCGTGCTCGCCATTCCCACGTATCTCCTCTTCAGCAAAATTGGTCTGGTCAACACACCCCTTGCCGTCATTCTGCCGTCGCTGGTGAGCCCATTCGGCCTCTACCTGATGCGGGTCTACGCGGAAGGAGCGGTACCCGACAGCCTCATCGAGGCCGCACGCATCGACGGAGCAGGGCCGTTCCGCATCTTCCGGCAGGTGGCCTTCCGGCTGCTGGCGCCCGGCATCGTCACCGTCCTGCTCTTCACCCTGGTCTCCACCTGGAACAACTACTTCCTGCCACTGATCATGCTGAACAACCCCAGGTGGTACCCGGTGACCGTCGGACTGGCCCAATGGCAAGGACAGGCCAGCGGCGGAAGCGGCGCACAGGCCCTTTTCTCACTCGTCATCACCGGAGCCCTCCTGTCGATCATCCCGCTGATCGCCGCTTTCCTCCTGCTCCAGCGATACTGGCAGGGCGCCCTGGGCCTCGGCGCGGTCAAAGGCTGACAGCGGACGACGGAGCCGAGCTTTTGCCACCAGCGCCTCATCAGCGGCAGTCTCTCGCCTGGCCGACGGGGGGCGCGGTGCGCAGCGTCCCCCCGTCGGCGGAAGGTCTAGGTGGCCGGCGGGAACGCGGCTCGGAAGCGGCCGAGTTCGGCCTTGGTGACCGGCAGGACCGTGCCGTGCCGGGGCCGGGTAGGCATGTCGTAGCCGTCCGGGATGCTCCATTTTGGACTGTCCAGGTCGCGGGTGGTGAATGGTATGTATCCGCGGCCGGAGGACTCGTCCATGAAGGCATACCAACGGTCTTCGGTGTTGGACTTGAAGGCCGTTGGGCCCTCCAGCCAGCCCAGACCGAAATGGGTCCTGATGCAGTCGTCCACCAGTTGCCAGTTCCGGGGCTTCGCCTGAGGGAGATCGACCGCGGTCAGGGACTTGGACCGCTCGAGGACGATGTCGGCGGTGCAGGAGCCGACGACGCCGTCGTCCGTGCTGAAGCGGTAGTAGTAGTCCCCGTCGCGGACGACGGTGGCGTCGATGCTGTTTGCGCCGGTGTCCTTCCACACGCGGGGCTCGGAGAACGTACGGAAGTCGCGGGTCGTTGCGTACATCAGGCGGGTGTTAACGGTGCCCTTGTGGTCCGGGTCGTCGGCACTGTACAGGTTCGACGCCCAGTAGACGACGTAGGCGCCGAGCCTCTTGTCGTAGGTCGCCTCGGGTGCCCAGGTCATGCCGGCGTTGTTGTCGGAAACCCGCACGTGGCGCTGCTCGGACCAGTGGACGAGGTCGTTCGACTCCCAGACCTCGAGGTATTTACTGCCGTGTCTCGTCTCGTAGTCCCACCCCTGGCCGCCGTAGATCTTCAGGTCGGTGGCGATGATGTAGAACTTGTCTCCCTCAGGGGAGCGGATGATAGACGGGTCGCGTACGCCCTTCTCGCCCATGGTGGAGGTCAGGGTCGGCTTGTCGCCGTTCAGGTCGTCCCAGTGCAGCGGGTCGTTACCGCGGCTGGCGGCGAAGTAGATCTGCTCGCCGTCGGCGTATTTCTCTCCGGCGAAGTAGGTGAAGATGTAGCCCTTCAGCGGCTGTCTCTTCGGCAGCGGGCGCGAGCGGGTGGGTCTTATCCTACCCGCCTTCCGGCATCGATCCGACTGGCATTGTGCCCGATCGAGCCACTGGAGGTCCATAGAACACGCTCCGTACCGGAGGGATCGATCTGTATCGACAAATCGACCACCCGTCCCCGCCACCGACCTGGTCGAACCTGCCCGTCGATTCGACTGTTCATCGATCAGTACAGTCGGTCGCCGATGAATATGCTTCCCGTTCGATAATCCCCGTTACGGTGAGTGAAGCAGGCATCCAGCGGTTCCGATATCAAGCTCTTGACGACTCAAAAATTGCCGTGATTCGATTCGCGAGGTGCCCGCGATCTTGCTAGCCCCGCAAATGGTCCCCGAAGAAGGGTCGCGGCCACGTTCTATCCGATCGCCCTCTATGAGCCCCTGGGAGCGATGAAATTGCACCGAGTACGGCGGATGGCCGCGATCGCCACGGCGATCGCGGCGCTCATCCCCCTCACCTCCGGCGGGTCACTCGCCGGGACGCGCACCGACGACGCCGCGGCGATGGCCCCCGCACATCAGGCGGCGAACGTCGAGGCGCGCGTGAACGCCCTGCTGTCACGGATGACGCTCGATGAGAAGCTGCAGCAGATCGAACTGCTGGGCGGCTCACAGGCGACCGACGACGAGGTCCGCAAGGGCGTCGGCACCGTCTACAGCGTGACCGACCCCAAGCAGATCGACCACCTGCAGCACGTGGCGGTCGAGCAGTTACGGCTGCACATCCCACTGCTGTTCTCCTTCGACACCATCCACGGGTTCCGCACGGTCTTCCCCATCCCGCTGGGCGCGGCGAGCAGCTTCGACCCGAACGTCGCCGCCGACGACGACCGCTTCGGCGCGCGGGAGAGCGCGGCGGTCGGAATCAAGCAGATCTACGGCCCGATGGTCGACGTCTCCCGCGAGCCGCGATGGGGACGGATCGCCGAAGGCGCCGGCGAGGACCCCTACCTCGGCTCGGTGTTCGCCGCCGCCCGGGTCAAGGCCGCCCAAGGCGGTGACTACAGCGCACCGGACAAAGTCGTCACCAGCCCGAAGCACTTCGTCGCGTACGGCCAGCCGGAGGGCGGCCGTGACTACAACACCACCGACATGTCCGAGCAGCGGCTGCGCAACGTCTACCTGCCGCCGTTCAAGGCGGCCGTCGAGGCCGGCGCGGGCACGGTGATGTGCTCGTTCAACGACCTGGGCGGCTCTCCCGGGTGCGCCAACTCCCACACCGAGACCGACATCCTCAAGCGCGAGTGGGGCTTCGACGGCTTCATCGAGAGCGACTACACCGCGATCTCCGAACTGCGCGCCTGCCCGCCCAAGACTCCGGACGAGGGCCCGTGCGGCCACGGCGTGGCCGCCGACGGTCCCGACGCCGCCGCGCTCGCCCTGAACGCGGGCACCGACTCGGAGATGGTCAGCACCAACATCCGCGACTACGGCAAGCGGCTCCTCTCGCAGGGCCGGATCTCCATCAGCCGGATCAACGACGCCGTACGCCGGATCCTGCGGGTGAAGTTCCGCGCGGGGCTGTTCGACCACCCGTACGTCGACCCGTCCAAGGCGGAGGCGGCGCAGTTGCGGCCCGACGCCGTCGCGGCGGCGCGCAACGCGGCGGCCCGGTCGATGGTGCTGCTGAAGAACGACGGTGGCACTCTGCCGCTCGACCCGGCCAAGAGCACCGCCGTGATCGGCCCGCTCGGCGACGACCAGCACGACGTGCTCGGCCCCTGGGCCGGAGCGGGCCGCGACGAGGACGCCGTATCGGTCTACGCGGGCATCAAGGCCCAGAACCCCAAGACGACCTTCACCCAGGCCTGCCAGATCTTCGACCGCTACCCACCGGACAACACGCCCGACGACGTGTGCGGATCCGACGCCGACTTCGACAAGGCCGTCAAGGCGGCCAAGGCCGCCGACCAGGTCGTCGTGGCCGTCGGTGAGGCCCGCGGGCAGAGCGGAGAGGCCGGGTCCCGCAGCGACATCGACCTGCCCGGCAGGCAACAGCAGCTCATTGACGCGATCAAGGCGACCGGCAAACCCTTCGTCGTCGTGCTGTTCAACGGCCGCCCGCTCACGTTGTCGAAGGTCGCTGCCGCCGCACCGGCGATCCTCGAGGCGTGGTTCCCCGGCGTGCAGGCCGGCAACGCGGTCGCCGATGTCCTGTTCGGCAAGGTCGACCCGGGTGGCAAGCTACCGGTGTCGTTCCCGCGTTCCCTCGGCCAGGTCCCGATCTACTACGACCACGAGCCGACCGGGCGCCCCTGCGATCCAAAGTCGATGTTCAACTCCCGCTACCGTGACCTGCCGTACTGCGACCCGCTCTACCCCTTCGGGTACGGCCTCAGCTACACCACCTTCGACGTCTCCGCCCCGCGCCTCAGCGCCACGACCATGCCGGCCGGTGGAAGCATCAGCGCCTCGGTCGAGGTGAGGAACACCGGCAAGGTCCGCGGCGACGAGGTCGTCCAGCTCTACATCCACGACCCTGTCGCGAGCATCTCCCAGCCGGTCCGGCGCCTACGCGGCTTCCAACGCGTCACGCTCGCGCCGGGTGAGGCCAGGACCGTGACGTTCCGGCTCGGGAGGCAGGACGTCGGGTTCTACGACAACAGCGGCCGGTTCGTGGTCGAGCCCGGAACCATCGACGTCTACGCGGGTGACAGCTCCACCGCCGACCGGTCGGCCTCCTTCGAGGTCACCAACCGCTGAGTACTCGTGAGAAGCAACCGCCGGATGCCGCATCTGTGACAGGCCGTGCGGCTTCTGCCTCGCACAGCCAGCCCCGACACCACCCTGCCTCCTGTCGGCGGCCTCCGCGATCCGGGAGCCCGCGATATCCCCATACCGAGTCGGCGGATAGTATCCGCTTCCTGTCGCTATATGCACATTGCACCGATATGAGGGTGACGTGGTGGGACGGAGGTATTGATGTCCCTGACCGAGGCCCTACGGGCGAGAGCTCCGCAGGCGTTCGGCGCGCTCTACGACGAGTACGCCGAACCGCTCTACGCCTATTGCTGCGTCGTGGTCGGCGCGGAGGCGCACCACGCGCTGCGCGACGCCTTCATCACGGTCGCCCGCCATCCGGGCGCCGTCCCGGGCGAGGATGCGGAGTTGCCGGTATGGCTCTTGGGGTCGGTCAGCGGGCATGCCGAGACGGCGGAGCGTCGCTCCGATCGCGGAGCGGAAGCCGCCGATGGGGGCAAAGCCACCGGCGATCAGACGGACCCACTCGGGCTCGCGCCGCGCCCGGCCAATCCAGCAGCTCTGGACGACACCTGTACGCAATCAAAGCGGGCCGCCCCCGTCTTTCGACTGCGAGGCCGGGCACCGGGTCAGGTCGGTCACACGATCTGAAGACTCGGCGCCGCTCGATGGAGCGGCGCGTTCTCTACCGCCTCGCCGCCTCCCCGCGATCCCGCCAGCAGGGTCAGCATCGGCACTCACGACATCCCGCCATGGAGGGCGTAAATTTACGCCTTAGGCCCCGAACCAGGCCGAACTCAGGACCTTGAGCCCGAACTATCCTTACCTACGCCACGGCTCTGACCTGCAGTGATATGGTTTGACCAGGTTAAGGGCCGCGCGGCCGGGGATCGGGGGGATGACCCCGGCCACGCGGCGGTCTGTGGGGCGCTCAGCGCCGGTCGGTAACCTTCATGATCTGCCATAGCTCCTCGCGGAGCCGGTCACGACAGACACGGTACTGCGCCCAGTCTCCGCCGAAGGCTTTCATTACGACATATTCCTCGTCATCGCTGGCCTTCCGTACCGGCCCGGAATGGTGCACGGCATCGTGCATCTCACTCCACAGGCGGTCCCGCCAGGCGCGATAGAGCTCCATGTCGCCGCCGAACTTGGTCTCCACCAGCAGCTTCTCGTCGCGGATGACCCAGCCGGCGAGGTCGGATCCGTGGCGCCGCGGCTCATCCCGGCCGAGCGCGCGGGACGCCGGGCGGTCGTGCTTGCCCGGGGGCCATACCTTCATGACGTCTCTCTCCTCGTTCCTGCCGACGTTTAGAAGGACGCATCA
This sequence comes from Actinoallomurus sp. NPDC050550, assembly GCF_040655075.1. Classification (NCBI taxonomy): domain Bacteria; kingdom Bacillati; phylum Actinomycetota; class Actinomycetes; order Streptosporangiales; family Thermomonosporaceae; genus Actinoallomurus; species Actinoallomurus sp. NPDC050550. Next base: position 17,659 of record NZ_JBFAJC010000037.1, read on the forward strand.
GACCGCCGCCCGGATGACAAGGATGTTCCGGCGCTGTCGTCTCTGAGATTCTGGGGGTATGCAGCAACACCGTCGGCTCCGCGACGACCTGCTCGACGCCGCAGCGAGGTTGATCATCGAGCGCGGGTTCCGGCGGGTCCGGATGCAGGACGTCGCGGACGCGGTGGGGGTCAGCCGGCAGACGGTGTACAACGAGTTCGGCGACAAGTGGGGGCTGGCTCAGGCGCTGACCCTGCGGGAGAACGAACGGTATCTCGACGGCGTCGACGCGGCGCTGTCCGACCACGCCGACCTCTACTCGGCGGTCGCGGCCGCGGTGTCGTACACGCTGCGGACCGCCGCCGACGACCCGTTGAAGAAGACGACGCTGACTGGTGAGGGCAGCGAGGACCTGCTCCCCCTGATGACCACGCGCGCCGAGCCGGTGCTGTTCGCCGCGCGAGAGCGCATCGTCAGCCATGCCGTACGCCAGTGGCCGCAGCTCGACGCGACCGAGGTGACCGAGCTCGCCGACGCGGTCATCCGCCTGACGATGAGCCACGTCATGCTGCCGACGGATCCGGCCGAGGTCGTCGCCCAGCGACTGGCGCGGCTCGTCGCCCGCTTCCTGGGCCTGCCCGCGCCGAGCGACTGACTCAGAAGCGCGGCGGGCGTTTCTCGCGCAGGGCTCGGACGCCCTCGCGCAGGTCGGGACCGGCGAAACCGTAGAACTCCAGGGCCAGCGATGCGTCGAATGCGGGACCGGCCATGCGCAGCCAGTTGTTCAGGGCGTACTTCGTGAACCCGATCGCCTGGGCGGCCCCGTCGGCGAGCCGTCCGGCGATCTCCAGGGACTTCTCGTGGACGGCGTCGTCGTCGACGCAGAGGCTGACGAGGCCGATGCGCTCGGCCTCCTCGCCGGTGAGCGGCTCGCAGAGCAGGAGGTGGTACTTGGCCTTGGCCATGCCGCACAGCAGCGGCCAGACGACGGCGGCGTGGTCGCCGGCGGCCACGCCGAGGCGCGTGTGGCCGTCGATGATCCGCGCGGTGCGGCCCGCGACCGAGATGTCGGCGAGCAGGGCGACGGCCAGGCCCGCGCCGACGGCGGGTCCCTGGATCGCGCTCACGATCGGCTTGCCGCAGTTGAGGACGTTGTAGACGATGTCGCGGGCCTCGCGCAGGACCCGGGAACGGACGTCGAAGTCCGCCATCATGTCCTCGATCATGGCGAGGTCCCCGCCTGCGGAGAAGGCGGTGCCGGCTCCGCGTACGACGATGGCGCGCACCTCGTCGTCGGCGTCGGCGTCGCGCCAGATCTGGGCGAGTTCGCGGTGGCCGGTCGCGTCGACGGCGTTGAGCCGCTCGGGGGCGCTGATCGTCACCCGGAGCACGCCCTCGCGCGCCCAGTCGATCCGCAGCCGCTCGTACGACTCATAGCTCATCGGTCCGACCTCCGCGTCCGGCTTGCTCGAGCCTATCGGGAAGATCGGAAGACCGCCGCGTCCGGCCGGGACCGGACGCCGCACCCGCTCCGGACGGCTGCGGCGCGGGGAGACCTCGGCCGGACGTTCACCGGGACGACATCGGCCGGGAATTCACGGGCCGACATCGGCCGGGGGTTCACCGAAGCGACCTCGGCCGGAGGGCTCACCGAGGTGCGTGGGTCGGCGGGGGGCGTGGGTCGGCGGGCTCAGGGGCGGCCTTCGGTCGCCGCGCGCACGAACGCCTCGAAGAGGCGGAGGTCATCGCTCTCCTCGGGATGCCACTGCACGCCGATGCCGAACCGGTGCCCCTGCAACTCCACCGCCTCGACGACCTGGTCCTCGGTCCAGGCAACGGCGACGAGTCCCTTGCCGAGGCGCTTGACGGCCTGGTGGTGCCGTGTCGGCGCCTCTGCCTGCTCGCCGAGGATCCGGCCCAGGGTGCTGGAGGAACTGATCTGGACGCGGTGGGTGCCCACTCGGCCGGAGGCCGGGGAGTGAGCGTCTCCGCCGACGACGTCGGGCAGGTGCTGGACCAGGCTGCCGCCTTGGAGGACGTTGAGCACCTGCATGCCGCGCCCGATCGCGAGGAAGGGCACGTCGTTCTCGACGGCGGCGCGCAGCAGCGCGAGTTCGAACCGGTCGCGTTGCGGCTGCGGCGCGCCGGTCCGGTCGTGCCGCACCTCGCCGTACAGGCCGGGGTCGAGGTCGGCGCCGCCGGCGATGACGAGGCCGTCGAGGCGTTCGACGTGCACCGAGACGGCGGCGCGGATGGACGGCGGAATGAGCACGGGGACGGCCCGTGCGCGTTCGAGCGCGCGGAGGTACGACACGGGCAGCAGCGCCGCCTCGCGTACCCAGTCGCTCCAGCGCGCGGGCTCCAGGTCAGTGGTGATTCCGATGAGCGCGGGCCCCGTGCCGTACGTCGCCCCTGCCATCCCGGGGCCTCCTCCCGAACGCCTTCGGCGATGTCGTTGTTGCTCTGGGTCATCATGGCGCATGACGGAGCCGGTGGGCGGCCGCTCGTGACGCGTGGCGCGCCCAGCCTGCCCGACTCCCGTGCCCGGCGTACGGCCGGACACGGCGAGTCGCGGGGAACATCCTTCCGTATTCAGGGGAGATCAGAAGTAGAGATTTCTTCAAACCCGTAGATATTTCTTCTATCGTTCCCCGTATGCAGCCAGGCGCACGGCCTAGTCGGTTTCATACCGATCGGTATGCGCGGTTCACTCGCAATAACTCTCCGATTACGCGTAATCCACATTTGATTACCGTTCGTACATCTCGGAATTAGCCCGCTCCAAGAGGTTGATGTTCTCCCTGGTGAGATGCGAAACTCGCTGGACGGGGACCATGTGGGGACGAGTGACAGGAACAGCCGTGAAATCCGTTGAGTCGCTGAAACCTGAGGTGATCAAGGAAATCTACGCCCTCATCGAGCCGTACGCAGAAAAGGGCATTTCCTATTTCTACGGACGGCTCTTCGCGGAGAACCCACGCCTTCGCACGCTTTTTCCGCCGGGCATGGCCGCGCAACGGGAACGCATGTTCCGCGCCCTCTCCCAGATCACCGGAAGCCTCGACAGCCCGGACACCTTCACCGACTTCCTGTCCCGGCTCGGGCGAGACCACCGCAAGTTCGGCATCGCCCCCGCGCACTACGAGGCGATGGGACGGGCGATGCTGGCGACGTTCCGCGCGTACGCGGGCGAGGCGTGGACGGCGGAGATGGAGGCGGCCTGGACGACGATGTTCACGACGGCGGCCGCGATCATGATCCAGGCGGCCGAGGAGGACGCCGAGCACGCACCGCCCTGGTGGATCGGGGAGGTCGTCGAGCACGAGCGGCGCGCCTCGGACATCGCGGCGCTGACCGTACGGCCGAGCCAGCCGCTGCCGTATCGCGCGGGGCAGTACGTCACCGTTCAGGCCGCCCGCTGGCCCCGGGTCTGGCGGTCGTACTCGATCGCCAACGCCCCGAGCGACGACGGGCTGCTGCGCTTCCACGTGCGGGCGCTCCCGGCCGGCTGGGTCAGCGGAGCACTCGTCCGCCACACCGCGGTGGGTGACGCGCTCCTCCTCGGGCGGGCGGCGGGCTCGATGGTGCTCGACGCCGAGTCCGACCGCCACATCCTGTGCGTGGCGGGCGGCACCGGGCTCGGCCCGCTGAAGGCCCTCGCGGAGGAAGCGCTCCGGGCCGGCGGAGAGCGCGAGGTCCGGCTGTTCGTCGGCGCCCGCACCCCGGCCGAGCTGTACGACCTGCCCGCTCTCCAAGCGCTCGCGAAGCGGCACACGCGGCTCGCGGTGGTGCCCGTCGTCTCGGAGGACCCCGAGTTCGACGGCGTACGGGGGCTCGTGTCGGACGTCCTCGGCCGTTTCCAGGACTGGTCGGGCCACGACGCGTACGTCGCCGGACCGGCCGGGATGGTCTCGCGCGCCGTGACCAACCTGCACGAGCTCGGCGTCCCGGCCGAGCGGATCCACTACGACGCGCCGGACCGCTGACCGCGAGCCGACGACGACGGTCTACGCGCCGGACTCGGCGCGTTCGCGCAGCACCGCCGCCGTTTCGTCGTCCGCCGGGAAGAACGCCTCGATGGCGAGCTCGGCAAGAGTGACGTCGGCCGCCGCGCCGAACGTCGTCACCGTGCTGAAGAAGCTCAGCTCCCGGTCGCCGTACCGGAGAATGGTGGGCAGCGCGATGTCGTGCGCGGGCTCGTGGACGGCCTCCTCGTCGACGTCGGGACCGTAGGCCTTCGTCTCCTCGTGCAGCGCGGCGAGCTGCGGGTCGCCGGTGAGCGACACCTGGCGGGCCATCCGGCCGATCAAGTGCGCCCGCACCTCCGGCAGGTTGACCACGCGCGCCGACAGTCCCATCGGATGCAGGGCGAGCCGGTGGATGTTGACGGGCGGCCGGACCAGCTCGTCGGGCACGTCCTCTAGGAACAGCATGGCGGCGTTGTTGGCCATCACCAGGTTCCAGAACCGGTCGACCACGATCGCGGGGTACGGCTCGTGCCCGTCGAGGACCCGGACGAGGGCCTGCCGTGCCGGGCCCATCTCCGGGGCGTCGATCGAGCGCTGCGCGTACACGGGTGCGTACCCCGCCGCGATGAGCAGGTCGTTGCGCTCGCGCAACGGCACGTCGAGCCGCTCGGCCAGACGCAGGACCATCTCGCGGCTGGGATGCGAGCGGCCCGTCTCGACGAAGCTGAGGTGGCGGGTGGAGACGTCGGCCTCGAGGGCGAGGTCCAGCTGACTGAGCCGGCGGCGGCGACGCCAGTCGCGCAGCAGATCGCCGACGGGTCGCGTGGTTGTGGCGGTGACCATGATGATCAGACGCTATCCGCCACGGCCACCCGACGGCGATTACCTGTGAGGTAGTCGACACGATGACGCGGGACGCGGCCGGCGCGGTGGGCCGGCGGGTCGTGGGAAAATCCAGGTGCGGCGCATCTCGCCCGTGGTGATGTCACTCGCCCGGGCCCGGCGCGCGCCGCCGAGGGGAGGGTCGACGGCATGCCGAACGTCAGCGCGCTCTCGGCCGGGCACCTTCTGCGGTTCATCAGGTCCGGTGCGGCGCGCACCCGTCGCGATCTGATGGACCTGACCGGCCTGGCCCGCTCCACGGTCGCGCAGCGCGTGGACCAGTTGGTGAGCGCCGGTTACGTGCGCGAGGGCGGTGTCGACGCCTCGACCGGAGGCCGCCGTCCCAGCCTCCTGGAGATCGACGAAGGGTCCGCCGTGGTGCTCGCCGCGGATCTTGGGGCGACCCACGGCCGGGTCGCGGTGACGGACCTCGCCGGCCGGGCGCTCGGCGAGACCACCGGCCGCATTCTCAGCTCCGAAGGGCCGGAGAAGGCCCTCGCCTGGGTGACGGCCCGGTTCCGGGATCTTCTCGCCGACTGCGGGCGGTCCGTCGCCGAGGTGTGCGGCGTGGGCGTCGGCCTGCCGTGCCCGGTGGACGTGCGCACGGGCCGTACGGTCCAGACCCCGATCGCTCCGGGGTGGGAGCGATACGACATCCCGGCCGCGATCGCCGCCGAGTTCCCCGGTCCGGTCATGCTGGACAACGACGCCAACGTCATGGCGCTCGGCGAGTACACCGCCGCGGGCCCCGACGCGCCGCCGGTCCTCCTCGTCAAGGCGGCGACCGGCATCGGCGCCGGGATCGTGGAGGACGGCCGCGTGCTGCGCGGCGTCGGCGGCGCGGCGGGCGAGATCGGCCACGTCCGGGTGCCGGGCCGCGACGACGCGGTGTGCTCCTGCGGTCGCCGGGGATGTCTCGCCGCGGTGGCGAGCGGGGCGGCGCTGGCGCGCGAGCTGGCCGCGTCCGACCCGTCGGTCCGCGACTCCTCCGACGTCGCCCGGCTGGCGCTGGCCGGCCACCCGGAGGCGGTGCGGCTGACGCGGGAGGCCGGGCGTGTGCTCGGCGAGGTCCTGGCGGTGGTCGTGAGCGTGGTGAACCCCGGCTCCCTGATCATCTCCGGGTCGCTGGCGGGCGCCGGGGAGCATCTGGTGGGCGAGATCCGCGAGACGGTGTTCCGGGGCGTGCAGTACCGCTCGACGCGCGGGCTGCACATCGGCGAGGGACATCTGGGTTCGCGCGCCGGCGTGGTGGGCGCGGCTTCCATGGTCATCGACCGGGCCTTCTCCCCCGAGGTCGTCGATGCCCGGATCGCCGCCGCGGAGCCGTTGCGCGCCTGACCGACCGAGACGTTTCCGGTCGATTACGAAAGTTACACAGCGGTTACAGGCACGCCACTTGCCACGCCCGGAGCGACGGCGCAGGATCGACAGGGGCAACTATGTCTATGATCACGGACGAAGTAGCCACAATGACGGACAAAGTTCCCGCGTGCGGAGAAATCGAGATGACGGACAGCGAGAGACCGCGATACGAACGCCATCGGCTCTGGGTGGTGAACCGACTGAGCCGCGCCGAGGTCGCCGAACGGGCGGCGGAGGTCCTGCGCGGCAACGACCGGGGACTCCACACCGTCGCGGCTCCCCGGCTCTACCCGCACATGTGGAGCTGGGACGCGGCCTTCATCGCCGTCGGCCTGGCACGGATGTCGGCGAGCCGCGCGCTCACCGAGCTCGAGACGCTGTTCGCCGCACAGTGGGGCAACGGCATGGTCCCGCACATCGTCTTCTCCGCCAACGCCCCCCTGTACGAGCCGGGCCCCGATCGGTGGGCGTCGAAGGAGACCTCGCCCCACGCACCGGACCACGCCGCGACCAGCGGACTGATCCAGCCGCCGGTCCACGCGCTCGCCCTGCGCCGGATCCTCGACGCAGTGCCGAACGCCGACGCCTCCGAGCGGCGCGACGTCATCGCCCGCATCCGCATCCTGTGGCCGAAGCTGCTCACCTGGCACCGCTACCTGGCGGAGCACCGCGACGCGGACGGCCGGGGGCTGCTGATGATCTACCACGGCTGGGAGAGCGGGATGGACAACTCCCCCCGCTGGGACACCCCCTACGCCGACGTCGTCCCCGAGCCGGGGTTCCGGCCGTTCCGCCGGTCCGACCTGGCCGCCCTGGGTGAGCAGTCGCAGCGCCCGACCGACGCGGACTACGTCAAGTACCAGTGGCTGATCGAAGAGCTCCGGCAGGCGCGCTACGACGACGAGCTGGCCCGCAAATCCCTCAGCTTCCGGGTCGCCGACGTGTTCGCCAGCGCGATCTTCGCGGCCGCGAACGAGGATCTCGCGCGGGTCGCCGACGAGCTCGGCCTGGGCGCCGTCGACGAGCTGCGCGGATACGCCGAGCGGTTCCGGCGCGGCGTGCTCGGCACGGCCGACGAGGACGGGTTCGCCGCCGACGTCGACCTGCGCACGGACACGGCCCTGCGCACGAAGACCATCGCCGGGTTCGCGCCGCTCCTGTCCGGTGGACTGGACCCGGAGCGCCGGCGCCGCCTGGTGGACCTGCTGCTCTCCCCAGCCTGGTGCGGAAACCCAGACCTCGCCTATCCGCTGCCCCCCAGCACCAGCCCGGAGGCGCCCGAGTTCGACGCCGCCCGCTACTGGCGCGGCCCGCAGTGGCCACCGATGAACCTATTGATCATCTGGGGCCTGGAGCGCTCCGGGGAGCACGACGCGGCGGAGCGGCTCCGCGAGGTCGCCCTCTACCAGCTCACCGACGGCGTCTTCGCGGAGTACTACGAGCCGTTCACCGCACACCCGCTGGGCAGCAGGCCCCAGTCCTGGAGCGCCGCGGTCGCCCTCGACCTCGTCGGCGGCTGATGGTCGATTACCCGACGGGTAGTGGACATCGTGCCCTCTATCGGCACACTGTCGTCATGATCTCTCCTGACGACCTCCTGGCCGCCATGCCGTTCGCCGGGACCACCGGCCTGGTGATCGAGTCGGCGTCCGCCGAGGAGGTCACCGGCCGGCTCTCCTGGGCGCCGGAGCGCTGCACCGCCGGCGGCGTGATGCATGGTGGCGCCCTCATCACGCTCGCCGACAGCGTCGGCGCCGCCTGCGCCTTCCTCAACCTGCCACCGGGCGCGAACACCACCACGGTCGAGACGAGCACGCGGTTCTTCCGGGGCGTGCGGAACGGCGAAGTACGAGCCGTGGCCCGGCCGCTGCACACCGGCCGGACGACCATCGTCGTACAGACCGACCTGTACGACGCCGAGGACCGCCGCGTCGCCCAGACCACCCAGACCCAGGCCGTGCTCACCGGGTGACGGCGGGCCGGATCCCGGCACCGCCCTCGACGACATGGCGCCGACCGGCACCGGGGGGCCGCCTCGCGCGTCGGCCGAACACCGAACGGATCGCCCTTCGGTCAGGGAGCGACTCTGCGGTTGGCCTCGAACGCCGCGTGGGTCAGCGGCATGATCTTCGCCCACTCCTCTTCCATCTTCTCGGCCACCATCTCGATCTCCCGCTGCGGGAACGATGGGAAGGCCGAGTCGTCGTGCCGGGTGCGCAGCGACAGGAAGTTCATCAGGGCCCGGGCATTACAGGTCGCATACATCGACGAGTAGAGCCCGACGGGAAGCACGGTACGGGCCACCTCCCGGGCGACGCCCGCGTCGAGCATCTCCCGATAGGCGGCGTACGCCTTGCGGTACGCCCCCCGGGTGGCCTCGGCCGTCAGCTTGTGCTGTTCGGGCGTGCCCTCGACGAAGTCGTACTTTCCCGGTTTTCCGACCTGGACGAGCCTCCGCTCCGGTCCCGGAACGTAGAAGACCGGCCGGAGCTCGCGGTAACGCCCGCTCTCCTCGTTGTAGCTGAACGTGCGGTGCCGCATGAACTCGCGGAACACGAAGATCGGCGCCTGCACGTAGAAGGTCATGGAGGAGTGTTCGAAGGGCGTGCCGTGCCGGTCGCGCATCAGGAAATTGATCAGCCCTTTCGACCGTTCCGGGTCGGCCTGGACGTCGGCGAGGGAGTTCTCACCCTTGGTGGAGACCCGGGCGGCCCAGATCACGTCGGCGTCCGAGGCGGCATGCTTGATCAGCTCAACCGTCACGTCGCTACGGAACTCGATCTGGTCTCCCACCGGTCGCCTCCTAGTCGCCCGTTCGCGCTCAGCGACTCTAGCCCGCCGCGGTGCCGGCCCGGCGGTCACCACGGGTTGAGGTTGGCGGTCGGCGGCCCAGCCGGCTCAGACCTTGCGCCACTGGGGGACCCAGGCGCCGTCCTCGACGGTGTAGTCGCCGAACAGGGACGGCGCTTCCTTGTGCATGACCTCCGCCACCTTGCCGAACACCAGGCGGATCTCCTCTTCGGCGCCCGCCGCCGTGCGGGCCTCGATCACGTGCCGGAGCGTACGGACGTTCGCCGTCCAGACAAGGCCCGTGCCGACGCCCTCGGGGGCGAAGCGGCGCATGAAGCTGGTCCTGTGCTTCTTCTCCTTGAACGGCACGCCCTCATCGTCGAGGCCGAAGTGGCCGGCCATCCAGCCCTGGAACTCCTCCAGCTGGTCGAGGACGGCCGTGGCACGCTTCATCAGCTCGGCGTCGGCCCGTGCCCACTCGGGGAACCAGAACGGGATCTCCTGGAGCCGTACGAAGCGCAGCGACTCCTGTGAGATGGCCACGCCGGGCCGATGTCTGGCCAGCTCATGGGTCAGCACACGGCTGACGTTGTGCAGGACGAAGGAGAAACTGACGTGCTCCAGCACCGAGCCGTGCAGGCTCCGGAGGATGTTCTCCAGGTACGCCGCCTGGTCGGTGCGGACCCGCGTGACGTTCGGGTTCAGGCCGGGCTCCCAGGAGCGGTAGCACAGCCGTCCGGCGAACTCCGCGAGGTTCTCCGGATCGTTCAGCTCCGCGTCGAGATCACCGCGGTCCAGTCGCTCCAGCCAGCTCTCGCCCCCCACGTCGGCGAGGTAGCGCGCCACCTCGTCGTAGTCGAGCTCGGGACGTGCGACCAGGTAGACCTCGGGTTCAACGCTCTTCATGAGGCCTAAGCGTAGTGGTTGACGCGGTAATGGACGTCTTATCCGAACACTCCTGACAGGTATAACTGATGTCGAGCACCTGCCCCAGGAGGAGCCGTGACCGAGACCACGATCACCAGGACCGGCGCCTATCGGCCCCGGCCGATCAGCTTCCTCAAGGTGGACGAGTCGGCCGGCTGGCGGCTGAAGTTCTACGGCATCACCGCGGAGGGCGAGCGCCCCCGGCCCGAGCTGGTGAAGACCGCCGAGTTGCTGGCCCCTACGGCGCTGCCGAGCCCGGCGGCGCACAGCGGCGGCGACGACCCGTACGACATCGACCGGTACGGCGTCGGCTTCGTCATCGTGCATGACGCCCCCGACTACGCGTTCGTCCTCTACCACTGGTGGGCCGGGGAGAACGAGATCCACCAGCGCATCTTCTCCGCGCTGCCGAACCGCCTCGGCGCCATGCGACCGCACCCCACCCCCGCGATCGGGTGCGTATGGGAGCTGGCCGTGACCGACTTCGAGCGGCGTGCCTGGCTCCAGGACGTCCTCACGAACGCCGACGGCCCCGACGTCGAGGCCTACCTGGCCGAGCACTTCGAGGGAGAGATTTGAACAAGGTCTTTGGCGCGTGCCCACTGGACTGCCCGGACGCGTGCTCCTGGGTGGTGAGCGTCGAGGACGGCGAGGCCGTGGGCATGCGCGGCAACCCGGCCCACCCGGTGACCCGCGGAGCGCTCTGCGTGAAGGTCAACCGCTACCTCGAACAGACCCGCGCCGAGGATCGCATCCTGCATCCGCTGCGCCGCGTCGGGCGCAAGGGCGAGGGCCGGTTCGAGCGGATCAGCTGGGACGAGGCCCTCGACGAGATCGCCTCGCGGCTCGGTGAGATCCGGGAGACGCACGGCGGGCAGGCGATCTGGCCGTTCCACGGCACCGGGTCCCTCGGCTACATCCAGGGCCTCGAAGGGTTCGCCGGCCGCCGGTTCTTCAACGTGCTCGGCGCGTCGATCCACGACCCGACCATCTGCTCCATCGCCGGTAGCAGGGGCCTGAAGTACACCCTGGGCACGGCCGGCGGCATGGACCCGGAGGACTTCGCCCGCTCGAAGCTGATCCTGCTGTGGGGCACCAACCCGCTGACCAGCGGCCACCACGTGTGGAAGTTCATCCAGGACGCCCGGCGTGACGGCGCGTACGTCGTCGCGATCGACCCGGTGCGCACCCGCTCGGCGGCGCAGGCCGACGAGCACCTGGCCCCGCTGCCCGGCACGGACGCGGCCCTGGCCCTCGGGCTGATGCACGTGATCGTACGGATGGGGGCGCACGACCAGGCGTACATCGACCGGCACACGCTCGGGTGGGAGGAGTTCCGGGCGCGGATCGAGGAGTTCCCGCCGGACCGCGTCGCGCGGATCACCGGCCTGCCGGAGGAGCGGATCGTCGCGCTCGCCGAGCGGATCGCCCGGACCCGTCCCACCGCGATCCGCGCCACGCAGGGCATGCAGCGGCACGCGGGCGGCGGCATGGCGCTGCGCACGCTCGCCTGCCTGCCAGGCGTGACCGGCGACTGGGCGCTGCCCGGCGGCGGCCTGTGCTACTCGACGAGCGGGCACTTCAAGCTGAACCTGCCGGGGCTGGTGCGGATCGACCTGCTGCCGCACCCGGTCCGGGCCCTGTCGATGACACGGCTCGGCGAGGGCCTGCTCGACGTGGACGACCCGCCGGTCAAGGCGTTGTTCGTCATCGCCGCGAACCCGGTCGGCAGCAACCCGCACCAGACCAAGGTGCGCCGGGGCCTCGCCCGCGAGGACCTGTTCACCGTCGTGCTGGAGCACTTCCCGACCGACACGACCGACTACGCCGACATCGTGCTGCCCGCCACGATGCAGACCGAGCACCTGGACGTCATCGCCGGGTACGGCCACCTTTACCTGGTGTGGAACGAGCCCGCGGTCGCGCCGCCGGGCGAGTGCCTGTCCACGTCGGAGACGTTCCGCCGCCTCGCCCACCGGATGGGCCTGACCGAGCCGAGCCTGTACGACTCCGACGAGGACCTCGCGCGGCAGCTCATCGACTTCCCGCACCCGTCCCTCGCCGGGATCACCGTGGAGGCGCTGCGCAAGCAGGGGTTCGCCCGGTTGAACGTCGCCCGGCCGTTCCTGCCGTTCGCCGACGGGTTCCCGACGACGTCGGGCCGGCTGGAGTTCTACTCCAAGCCCGCGACCCGCGTCGGGCTCGACCCGCTGCCCGGCTACACCCCGCCCGCCGACCCCGGTGACGGGCTCGTCCTCATCTCCGCGGCGTCGCACCACTTCCTCAACACGACGTTCGGCAACAACCCGGAGCTTCGCCGGCGGACGGGCGCCCCGACGGTCACCGTGCACCCGGACGACGCCGCCGCGCGCGGCGTCACCGACGGAGCACGCATCCGGGTGTCGAACGCCCGAGGGTCCTTCGAGGCCGTCGCCCAGGTGTCCGACCGCGTACGGCCCGGGGTGGCGGCGACGACGAAGGGGCACTGGGCGAAGTTCAACGGCGGCGCGACGGTCAACGCGACCGTCGACGAGCGCGACTCCGACATGGGCGGCGGCGCCGTCTTCCACGACAACCGCGTCGAGATCAGTCCGCTTCAGGTGACGTCGTAGGCCACGATCGCGGTCGGGCTCCCGCCGCCCCCGTCCCGCAGACACACCCGCACGATCGTGACCGGCGAACCGCTCAGGCGAAGGCGGCCGCTCACGGGACGGCCCGCTGCCGCATGCGGGTCGCCCAGCGGTCGGCCCAGTGGTCGAGTCGCGTCAGGTCGGTGGCGAGGTCCTGGCCATCGGCGGTCAGGGCGTAGCCGCGTTCCGTGCGGTGGACGATTCCCGCCTCACCGAGTTCGGCGAGGCGCTGGGCGAGCACGCTGGAGGAGACCCCGTCGCATCGCTGCTGGAGCCCGCGGAACGTGGGCCCAGGGGTCTGCGCGAGCTCCCAGATGATGCGCAGAGTCCATCGGTGGCCGAGCAGATCGAGCAAGGCCATGATCGGCCGCCCCGTCGCCGAGCCACGGACCCGCCGGCCAGGCAGCGGTGTCGCCGAGCGGTCGTCTGAGTCGCGGGCCATCCCTGTCCTTGTCAACGAGGAGCGCTTGATCGGCTACGTGCTTCTACTTTCGAAGCACTCATGTTAGCGTCCCAGCGTGCCTCGTTTTTCGAAGCAGACGCCGGCGCCGCGTCTCACGCCTGCCGAACCTCCCTACGACCCCGACACCGCCGAAGCCCTCCAAGCGCTGGGCCCGCCGCTCGCCCTGTTCCGGATCTTCGCCCGCCGGCCGGAGCGAGCCGCGGGCATCCATCAGTGGGGGCGGTACTACATGTCACGCCGATCAGCGCTGTCGTTGCGCCATCGCGAGCTGGTGATCGGCCGGACGACCGCCCGCTGCGGAGCCGAGTACGAGTGGGGCATCCACATCGCGGTCTTCGCGGACAGGGTCGGCCTCGACGCCGAGCAGATCCGTTCCCTCGCCACGGGGACTCCGGACGACGCCTGCTGGACCGAACCGGCCGATCGCGCGGTGCTCCACGCCGTGGACGGGCTGTATGACGCCGGCGACCTTGGGGACGACCGGTGGCAGGAGCTGATGGCCGCCGTCGGCGCCGAGGCCGCCATAGACCTCATGCTGGTGTGCGGGTGGTACCACGCGATCTCGTTCGTCGCGCGCGTCTTGCGCCTGCCACCCGAGCCCGGCACCCCGGCCTTCTCCGACTAGCAGCGCGTGACCGCCTCGTTCAGACCATCCTGACCGGGCTACGGCCAAGCGACCCCGACTAGGGGGTGTCCACCGGGCGCCCCTAGGCCGAATCGAGAAAGTACAGGCGGCGGGCGTTGTCGGCGCCGATGAGGCGGGCGATGCGGGCGGCGTCGGCCACCGACCACTCCCCTGCGCGCTCGGTGAGCACAGCGGTCAGGCCCTGCCGGTGATAGTGCGCGCCGAGGTGGCACAGCTCGGCGAGGCCATAGCAGTCGGTGCTGAACAGGATCTTGTGGAACGGGGCCAGCTCCAGGACCTCGGCGATCACTCGCGCCGACGACGCAGCGGTGTGGGTGACCGTCAGCCCGACGTCGGCGTACACGTGCGGGAACACCGCGGCCAGGTAGGCGGCCTCCCGGATGTACGGATAGCAGTGCAGGAGGACGATCGGCGCGGGCACCGCCCGGATGAAGTCGGTCAGCAGCGCGGGGTTCGCCCGGTGCAGCGACAGGTCCGGGTCGCCGAACCCGGTGTGGACCTGCAGCGGCAGCCCGTAGTCGCCGGCGATCTCGGCCGCGGTCCACAGAGCGTGCCGCAGCAGCACCGGGTCGGTGAGGCGTCCCGGCCCGGCGAGCCAGCGCGTCGCCGCCGCCGTCACCTCTCCGGGGCTCGGCGGGCGCGGGTCGAAGTCCAGCCCGATCCGGTAGGCGACGACCGTCTTCAGCCCGACGGCCCGGTCCGCGCGCCATGCGAGCTCCTCGGCGAACTCGGCGGCGTACGCCGTCGCCGACCGCCCGCGACCGGCCACCTCCTCCGCCACCGACTCGATCCGGACGATCTCATGTGACCGGGCGTCGCCGAGAAGGCCCATCTCCTCCGGCGTCAGCAGCGCCTCGTCGGCCAGGCCGGTGTCGACGCAGAAGTCGGCGATGCGGGCGGCGCGAAGCAGCCGCCGGTTCGCCTCCTCGGCCCCCAACTCCGCCCGCCGGTCGAGGTAGGCGCCGGGGGGTGCGTACGGTTCGAGGCCGAGGACGGGCGCGCACCAGCACCGGATCGCCAGGCCGACGGGGGTGTCGAAGTGGGTGGTGCCGGCCGACGACGGGCCGCCTTCGGTCATGAGCCCTTCGAAGGCGGCACGGGTGAGGTCGTCGCGGCGTACGCCGTGGCAGTGGTGGTCGACGAGCGGCATCGCCAGGGCCTCGTTGAGCGCGTCGCCTGCCGTCACGACTGAACAATGCCCCGGCACGGGTTCCGCCATGCCGGGGAGTGTTCACGGCCCGCCCGCCGGGCTTCACGACCCGATGCGCGCCTCACCCGTCGGGCTGCGCGGCCGGGTCCGCATCTCACCCGCCGGCTTCACGACCCGGTGCGCACCTCGCCGCCGGACCTCGCGGCCGGGCGCGGTACCGCGCCCGGCCGCTTCGCATGCGAGGGCGTCGTCAGCGCGGGGTCTTGCGGCAGAGGTGCAGCAGGTTGGTGATGATCTGGTGCCCGGTCTCGCCGGTCGCGGTCAGGATGGACTCCGGGTGGAACTGCACCGCCCACCGGCGGCGCGCCGGGTCCTCGATGGCCATGACGACGTCGTCGAGCATCGCGGTGGCCGCGAAATCGCCGCGGACCTGGCCGGCCTTGGCGTGCAGCGAGTGGTAGCGGGCCGCGGTGAACTCGGTGGGCAGTCCGGCGAACAGCTCACCGCCGGTGACCGCCACGCGACCCGGCTTGCCGTGCGCCGGTTCGGGCAGCAGGGCGAGCTCCCCGCCGGCGTGCTCCACCATGGCCTGCAGCCCGAGGCAGACGCCGAAGGACGGGATGTCTCGGGCATAGACGGCGTCGAGCAGGGCGGCGGTGTCGAAGTCGGACGGCCGGCCGGGACCCGGCGACAGCACGACCAGGTCGGGCCGGATCTCGTCGAGCATCTTGTCGGGGAATCCGAACCGCAGCGTCGTCACGTCCGCGCCCTGCTGCCGGAAGTAGTCGGCGAGGGTGTTGACGAAGGAGTCCTGGTGGTCGACGAGCAGGACGGTCAGCCCCTCGCCGGCGCGCTCGTGCGCGGCGGCGCGGGCGGCGGCCTCGTCCTCGCCCGTCGGGGACAGCGCCTCGAGCAGCGCCCTCGCCTTCAGGTAGGTCTCGCGCTCCTCGGCGTCCGGGTCGGAGTCGTACAGCAGGGTCGCCCCGGCGCGTACGGCGGCGACACCGTCGCGGATCTGGGCGGTGCGCAGGGTCAGGCCGGTGTTCATCGAGCCGTCGAAGCCGATGCAGCCGACGGCGCCGCCGTACCAGCGCCGCGGGGTGTCCTCGTGGTCCTCGATGAACTGCATCGCCCAGGTCTTCGGCGCGCCGGTCACGGTGACCGCCCACATGTGGGTGAGGAACGCGTCGAGCGCGTCGTAGCCCGGGCGCAGCCGGCCCTCGATGTGGTCGACCGTGTGGATCAGCCGGGAGTACATCTCGATCTGCCGCCGGCCGATCACCTTGACGCTGCCGGGGACGCAGACCCGCGACTTGTCGTTGCGGTCGACGTCGGTGCACATGGTGAGCTCGGACTCGTCCTTGGCCGAGTTGAGCAGCTCGCGGATGTTGTCGGCGTCCTCGAGCGGGTCGCCGCCGCGCCGGATCGTCCCGGAGATCGGGCAGGTCTCGACCCGGTCGCCGGTGACGCGCACGAACATCTCCGGGGACGCGCCGACGAGGTACTCCCCCTCGCCGAGGTTGAAGAAGAACTCGTACGGGGCCGGGTTCGTGACCCGTAGTCGTTCGAAGAAGGCCGCCGGGGAGTCGCACGGCCCGTACATGACGTGGCCCGGCACGACCTCGAACAGGTCGCCGCGGATGAACTTCTCCTTCGCCTCGCGGACGACGTCGGCGTACGCGCCCGGCCTCGGCTGCGCCGGCAGTTCCCGGGGCCGCGCCGCCGGGGTCGGCTCGGTGGCCCTCGGCAGGCCGCGCGTGCTGACACCGCCGATCTCGAAGTCGTACGACATGCGGGCCGAGGTCTCGCGCTTGCGGTCGACCACGATCATCTGGTCGGCGAGGTGGAGGACGAGGTCGCGCTGGTCGGCCGGTCGGTCGATGGTCAGCCGGATCGGCTCGAACTGGAACGCCAGGTCGTAGCCGAAGGCGCCGTACAGGCCGAGGTGCGGGTCGTCGCCGCGGAACAGGTCGGTGACGGCGCGCAGGGCGGTGAAGACGGTGGGCCGGCGGCTGCGTTCCTCCTCGGTGAAGACCTCGTCGGTGGAGGGGACGAAGACCTCGATGCCGTCGGGGATGTCCGCGGGTTCGCCGGTGGCGGCGACGGCCTCGGAGATGGCGGGCAGGAGGACGCGACCGCGGTCGTTCAGCGCGCGGACCGCGAGCCGGCGGCCCCGTGCGACGATCTCCAGGCAGGGGTCGATGTACGCCATGTGCCACCGGCTGTACCGGCCGGGGTACTCCATGCCCGAGCTCAGCACGCCGCCCCGGCGCTCCCCCACGGCCTGGACGAGCGCGTCGAGCGCGTTGCTCTTGCGCGCGGAGTCCACCGGCATATCGGTACGTGTGACGTGTATGCCGCCGGCCGTCACATATTCGGTCGTCGTCTCCACGATCGGCCCCTTGATATCGGGCCTTCTCCCGGCGGAGAGGGTGACACGACCGCCGGACGAAGGCGGTCGCTGCGGTGTCAGAGAATGCGTAACCCGCGCCGCCTAGCGGCGCCACCACCACTGGGTTGTCCGGGTTCGCATAGGTCGAAGGCTACCCGGTCGCGACCGGCCGCGCCACCGCGTGCCGCTCGGCGCCGCACCCGTCGTGACCAGGACGGCAGGCAGAGGCCGAAGCCGTACGGCGCTGAGACCGAACCGAGACTTGGCGCTGGTGAAATTTGTGTTAAGAAATCCCATTAACGCTGTCCGGAATGTCCTCCGGGCAGCGTTCCCGCGTGTTTCATCAACGAGGAGGACCGTTGGCCGAGACCAACCCCGGGCCGCGCCGCCGCGACCGCAGCCCCTGGAACTGGCTGCTCGTCCTTCCAGTCGTCGTGCCGCTGCTGACATTCCTGTTCAACAAGAACGAGCCACGGCTGGCCGGATTCCCCTTCTTCTACTGGGTCCAGTTCGCGTTCATCATCCTCGGCGTCGGCTGCACGACCGTGGTGTACCTGATGACGCGCGGCGGCTCCGGCTCGAAGGAGGGCTGACCCGATGACCGGTCGGCACCTCACCGAGATCATCGTTTTCGGGGTCCTGTTCCTCCTCGTCAGTGTGCTGGGCTTCGTGGCCGCGCGCTGGCGCCGCCCGAACACCATGCACTCCCTCGACGAGTGGGGTCTGGGCGGCCGCAGCTTCGGCTCGTGGGTCACCTGGTTCCTCATCGGCGGCGACCTCTACACCGCGTACACCTTCGTCGCGGTGCCCGCGCTCGTCTTCGGCGCCGGCGCGGCGGGCTTCTACGCGGTCCCGTACACGATCGTCGTCTACCCGCTGGTCTTCCTCGTGCTGATCCGCCTGTGGTCGGTGTCGCACGTGCACGGCTTCGTCACGCCCGCCGACTTCGTCCGCGCGCGGTTCGGATCGCCGCTGCTCGCACTCCTGATCGCCATCACCGGCATCGTCGCGACCATGCCGTACATCGCGCTGCAGCTCGTCGGCATCCAGGCGACCCTGAAGGCGATGGGCGTGACCGGCCACTGGCCGATCGTCATCGCGTTCGCGATCCTGGCGGCCTACACCTACCAGTCGGGCCTTCGCGCCCCGGCGCTGATCGCGTTCATCAAGGACGCGCTGATCTACATCGTGATCATCGTCGCGGTGCTCTACATCCCGCACAAGCTCGGCGGCTGGAGCCACATCTTCGGCGCGGCGCAGGCGAAGTTCGACAAGACGCCCGCCCCGGCCGACGGCACCCTGCTCAACTCGAACAACCAGCTCAACTACGCGATGCTCGCGCTCGGCTCGGCGCTGGCGCTGTTCCTGTACCCACACAGCGTCACCGGCGTGCTGGCCAGCAAGAACCGCAACGTCATCAAGCGGAACATGGCCGCGCTGCCGGCCTACAGCTTCGTGCTCGGCCTCATCGCGCTGCTCGGCTTCATGGCCATCGCGGCCGGCATCACGCCGATCAAGACCAACGGCAAGGTGGACGGCAACACGGTCGTCCCGCTGCTGTTCGACCACATGTTCCCGAGCTGGTTCGCCGGCGTCGCGTACGCCGCGGTCGGCATCGGCGCGCTCGTGCCCGCCGCGATCATGTCGATCGCCGCCGCCAACCTGTTCACCCGCAACATCTACCGGGAGTACTTCCGCCGGGACGCGAGTGAGGCCGAGGAGGCGAAGGTCAGCAAGCTCGTCTCGCTGGTCGTCAAGGTCGGCGCGGTCGCATGCATCCTGCTGCTCGACCCGCAGTTCTCCATCGACCTGCAGCTGATCGGCGGCGTCATCATCCTGCAGACGCTCCCGGCGGTCGGGCTCGGCCTGATCACCCGGTGGTTCCACCGCGGCGGGCTGGTGGCCGGCCTGGTCGTGGGCCTGATCGCGGGCCTGTGGATGCTGTACCGGATCCCGAACCCGGCGACGAAGAAGTTGCACTTCGGCGGCTCGGCGTACCCGCTGAGCGACCTCGGGTTCGACACCAAGCTGACGGTGTACGTGGGCATGCTCGCCCTCCTCGTCAACCTGGTCGTCGCCATCGTCGCGACGCTCGTGCTGAAGGCGCTCAGGACCGCCGACGGCGTCGACGCCACCCGCGCGGACGACTACTACGCCGACGAAGGCGACCCCAAGGTCGCCGCCGGCAGCCGCGAGATCGAAGCCGAGCTCACCTGACGGTTCTGGAGTGAGGCCGCGGCGGCCGTTCCCGTGCGGGGACGGCCGCCGGCGGCGCCGTCCGGCCGCGGGACGCACTCTGAACCCGGTCTCGACCGAGCTCCCGCCCATCTCATCGGGCGTCAGGGGAGGGTCAGGACGAGCGGCCCGTCGTCGGTGACGGCCACCGAGTGCTCAACGTGGACCGTGCGGCTGCCGTCACCGCTGCACAGGGACCAGCCGTCCTCGGCCATCGCGTAGTCGTCCCCACCTCCGGCCATCAGGCTCGGCTCGATGGCGATGACCAGGCCGGGGCGGAGCCGCATGCCGTGCCCCGGGCGGCCCTCGTTGGGCACGAACGGGCCCTCGTGCATGGCCCGCCCGATGCCGTGGCCGGCGAAGTCGTTCTGGATGCCGTAGCCGGCCATGCGGCCGATGCGGGACATGGCCTGGCCGATGTCGCCCAGCCGCCCGCCCGGCACGGCCTCCTTGATCCCGGCGGCCAGCATGCGCTCGGCCGTCGCGATCAGGTCGCCGTCGCCCGGGCGGGCCTGGCCGACGCAGAAGCTGACAGCCGCGTCGGCGTGCCAGCCATCGATGTGGGCGCCACAGTCGATGCTCAACAGGTCGCCGTCGCGGAGGCGGTAGCCGGTGGGCAGGCCGTGCAGCATGACCTCGTTCACCGAGGTGCAGATCACGCCGGGGTAGGGCATGGCGCCGAACGACGGATGGTAGCCGAGGAAGGACGATCCGGCCCCGGCCTCGTGCATGATCTGGCGGGCCAGCTCGTCGAGCTCGCGCAGGGACACCCCGGCGGTCGCGTGCGACCGGACCTGCGCGTGCACCGCCGCGACCACCCGGCCGGCCTCGCGCATCACCTCGATCTCGCCGGCGGTCTTGAGCTCGATCAACTTCTGCCTCCTCTGCATTCCAATAACTATACCGGTATTAGTATTGGGCCCATGGTACGAGAACCGCTGTCGATCGCCGACCGCCTGCGCGGGGAACGGCTCGGCGACCTGCTGCGCGAGGCCAGGGGTTCACGCAGCATCACCGACGTGGCACTCCGGGCCGGGATCTCCCCCGAGACGCTGCGGAAGATCGAGAGGGGCCGCATCCCCACACCGGCCTTCTTCACGGTCGTCGCCGTCGCCGGGGTTCTGGAACTGTCACTCGACGGACTGCTGGCTCAGGTCAGCCCGCCCACCACGGCCGCCGAAGCCACGGGCGAAGCCGTCGCGAACACCCTGGGCGACGGCGTGCGCAGAGCCGCGGGATGACGGTTCGTCGGCTCAGGTAGTGGCGAGGGCCCGGGTCGAGGTTTCGAGGATGTCGCCGAGAGCCGTACGGGCCTGGGTGAGGTCGGCGATGCGGGAGTCAAGGTCAGGGTCAACAGCTCTCCGGACGGCCCCGGAGGCGTGCCGATCTTTGAAACGATGGGGCTCCCCCGACACCTGCTGGAGCGCGCATGGCCCGATCGCTGTCCTACTCCGACGCCGTCAAGCTGCTCGGCGGCGACAGCAAGATCGTTGCCACTCTCGACACCGTGCTCGGCGGCGCGCTCCTGGCGGCGACGACCGTGAACCCGAACTTCATCCTGTCCCTGTTCGACGCCAAGGGGGAGCTGGCGCGGGTCAGCGGTGAGCTGGTCAAGAACCTGCGCGACAAGGTCAACGGCCTTGGCCGGTTCGACCGCACCGAACGGCTCCAGGCCGCGCACACGATCGTCATCCTGACGGCCTTCTTCGAAGCGGTCGCCGATACGGGCCTGCCCGATCCCGGACTCGACCGATCTGAGCAGGTCGCCTTGGCTACCGGGGAGGCGGCCGGTTCCCACAGCCTCAAGACGGCGACCCGAGGCATTCTGCACCTCGATGTGCCGGGAATCGCCCCTCACCGGCCGTACGAGAAGTCCATTCGAGGACTCCGGGATTACTACGGCGGCCTCTCCGAGTACCTGGCCGACTTCCTGACCGGGCTGGCGCTCTGGGACTCACTCGATGAGACCGGCCGCGACCGGTTCATACGGATCCTGAGCGATGACGTTCCCGATCGGGCGGTCCGGCGCTATGAGGAGTCGCTCCGGCGCTTGGCAGGGGAATTCCCCGAGGTCGCCTACTGGATCAACCTCACCGATCATCAGGCGACCCGGAACGAGCTACGGTCGGGCCTCGCCGGGCTGGAACGCCTGATCACCGACATCCGTACCGGACGCCTGCCGGACGAGCGACGGGCCGCGCTGGCTCGCGAGTACCGGGCCGAACTCAAGAGAAGCGTGCTCCGATCCGGGGACGTCCCGGATGGCCTGCGCATTCCGTCCCTCGGTGAGGCGTACATCGACCATCGGTTCCGGGTGTCGGGGCTCGGCCAGACCGCCCAGCCCGACCAAGAGGGCTGGTGGGACGACCGGCCGGTGAGAGTCGATCTATACGAGTATCTCGCGGGCCACCTGACCTCCCCGGACGCCGTGCAGCGGCCGTTGCTGCTGCTCGGCCAGCCCGGGTCCGGCAAGTCGGTACTCACCAAGATCCTTGCGGCCCGGCTGCCGGCCTCCGACTTCCTGGTCGTGCGGGTGGTGCTCCGGGAGGTCCCGGCGGACACGGACGTCCAGACGCAGATCGAGCTCGCCGTCCGGGCCGCCACCGGAGAGCGGCTGACATGGCCCGACCTGGCTCGCAGTGCCGACGGCGCGTTGCCGCTCGTCCTGCTCGATGGCTTCGACGAGTTTCTCCAGGCGACGGGGGTGAGCCAATCCGACTATCTCGAGAAACTCGTACGGTTCCAGGAGCGTGAGGCCGATCAGGGACGGCCGGTGGCCGTGCTGGTCACCAGCCGGACGGCCGTCGCCGACCGCGTGCGCGTGCCGGCGGAGGGCGCGGTCGCGGTACGCCTGGAGCCGTTCGACGGCGAGCAGGTCGGCCGCTGGCTGGAGGTATGGAACGACGCGAACGCGGCCTACTTCGCCGAGCGTGGGCTGCGCCCGCTGGCGGCCGCCGCCCTCACCCATCGGGAGTTGGCCGAACAGCCACTTCTGCTGATGATGCTCGCCCTGTACGACGCCGACGGTAACGCGCTGCAGAGTGAGTCCGGACGGCTCGACCGGGCAGAGCTGTACGAGCGGCTGCTGATCCGTTTCGCGGAGCGGGAGGTCGCCAAGTCGGGGGCCTCGCTCGACGAGAGGCAGCAGCACCGAGCCGTCGAGGAGGAGCTGCTGCGGCTGTCCGTCACGGCGTTCGCCATGTTCAACCGGGGCCGCCAATGGGTGATCGAGGATGAGCTCAACGCCGATCTGAAGGCCCTTCTCGGTGACGACGGCGGGGCGACCGGCAGGTACGCGCCCTTGACTTCGGCCCAGACGGTCGTCGGCCGGTTCTTCTTCGTCCACCAGGCCCAGGCGCTGCGCGACCAGGTACGCCTGACCACCTGCGAGTTCCTGCACGCGACATTCGGCGAATACCTGATCGCACGCCTGATCGTCGATGAGCTGGCCCGGCTCGCGGACGACGCCGCACGCGACACCCGGCGCGCCCGGCAGACCGCGCCGGAGGACGACTTCCTGTACGCGCTGCTGTCCTTCACGCCGCTGTCGATCCGCCGCCCGACCGTGGACTTCCTGCAGTCGATGTGGGGGCGGCGACTGGACGACGACGCGGTGCTGGAGTTGCTTCTCACCTATTTCCATACGGCGCTCGACTCCCGCGCGCACGACCGCCACGCCGAGTACGCTCCGATCCGCCTGAGCGTGCCGGCCCGGCACGCCACGTACGCGGCCAACCTGGTCACCCTTCTGGCGGTCGCCGGAGACCCGATCGCGGCGAGCGCCCTGTTCCCCTCCGCCACGTTCCCCGTCAAGGACTGGCACGCCCTGGCCCTGCTCTGGCGTTCCCAGCTGACCGACGAAGCGTTCTTCAGCCTGGCCGAAACGCTATGTCTGGAGCGGGTGTGGCGTCAGGACGATGAGCGAGACCTCCACGTCACCTTCGGTGCCCCGATGCTGTACCCCGCCGACCCGACATGGCTCAGCGGCGGACCAACGGGGTTGATGAGGTTTGAGGAGATTCAGCTCGAGACCGTCTTCACGTGCGGCGTCCCCGGTGCCACCCTGCTTCATGCCGCCGAGGGGCTGGGCCCCCGTGTCGGCATGTTCACGGTCTTCCGGAAGACCGACATAAGCCCTTCCGTCGCGCATCTCCTCACACGGCTGCTGGCTCTGACCGCTTCACCGGAGACGCCGGACGCGGACCTCATCGACTGCTACGCCGATTGTCTAAAGGCCGCCGACGCTTGGAAGGACGTGTCCGTGTTCAGGATGGTCTTCCGCCAGCTCGCCCTCGACGCGGAGCGCCTGCCGCGCGAATGGCTGATGCAGGTCGCCACGCATTTCGGGGAGATGGTCCGGTCGGATCCGCAGCTGGCGGCGTACGCCAAGCGGGCGTTCGCCGGATTGGGCCTGCCGCCGGCCTCACTCGCCGACAGACCCTGAGCCGGGCGCGCCTCCTCAGGGGCGGGTGATGTCGGGGAGGCCGTCGAGGAGGAGGGCGACGATGCTGTCGGTGACGGTCGCGCGGGGGACGTCGGGGTGGTCGAGCCACCACTCTCCCGCGGCCTGGACCATGCCGACGGTGGCGTGGCTCCAGATGTGGACGCGGACCGGGTCGGGCAGGAGGCCCTCGCGGAGGATGATCTCGGCGATCTCGCCGCCGAGGCCGCGGATGACCGTGCCCATCGCGCTGTGCGTGGCGGTGTCCTCGGCGCTGGCCCGGTGCACGAGGAAGCGGTAGACGTGCCGGTTGGCGGCGATGGCGGCGAGGTAGGTGTCGATGGCCGCGCGGGATCGGGTGCGGATGTCGCCGGGGCGTAGGAAGGCGGTGCGGATGGCGTCCATCAGCACGCGCGTGTGCCGCTCGGCGAGGGCCTGGTAGAGGCCGGACTTGTCGCCGAAGTGGCGGTAGAGGATTGGCTTGCTGATGCCCGCTTCGGAGGCGATGGCGGCCATCGAGGCCTCCGGCCCCTCGCGGAGGATGATCCGGTCGGCGGCCTCCAGCAGGGCCCGGCGGCGGCGCGGGTCGCGGCCCGCCCGCGTGTTCGACGCACCGGCGGCCGGAGCGGGCGCGCTCGCCTGCGTGCTCGACGCACCGGCGGCCGGGGTGGGCGCGCTCGTCCGCACGGCGGCCGTGGATGGGTGGTCGTCCCCGCGCGGAGCGGTCTCCTCGTCTCGTGCGCCCTTGATCACATCTCCGAGACTAGTCGGCCCTGGCTGACCCGCCTCGTCAGAGGCCCTGACGCGAATCTTCATGGCCGAACGAGGTCAGCGGACTCCCTACACGCCAAGAAATGAACAGGTTAGTTTCCTATTCATGTCTCGGCCCTGGCCGCGCGACGGTCCCTGACCACGTCCTCGCCCCGCTGCGTCCTCCGCACGTTCCCACCATCACCGACGATGGCCCTTACCGACCTCCCAGGAGAGCGGCACTTCCCACCATGAGCACCCCGATCAGATCGGCAGCGCTCCGCCTGCTGGCGGCTACGGCGCTGACCTCATCCTTCGTCTTCACCACGGCACCCGCGCACGCGGTGACCAGCGCCTGCCACCCCCGCGGGCGCGACCTGTCCGTCACCTTCCAGCCGATCGACCACACCGTCACGGACGCGCAGTACTTCCTCGCCCGGATCACACTGGCCAACCGGGGCGGCCGGTGTGCCCTCGGGACGGACTGGGCGCTGTACTTCAACTCCGTGCGCCAGCCGGAGGCCGTCCTGCCGGGCGCGGCGGGCGACACCGCGCGCGCCCAGCTGGCCGGCCAGGGGCTGTCCGTGGCGCGGGCGGACACCGCGCAGAGCGGCGACCTGTACGTCCTGAAGCCCACGAGCGGGTTCAAGCCCCTCGGACCGGGCGAGCGCCGCCCGATCGACATCGACTTCGAGCTCTGGGCGATCCAGAAGACCGACGCGCCCGCGGGCTGGAGCATCTCGTTCGATGGCGGGCCCGCGCAGTGGGTGCCCGCCAAGGTCCTGCTCGATCCGGCGGATCCGAAGCAGACCAAGGCGTTCTCCGGCGACAACCGCCCGGAACAGACGGCGGCGACGCGCTTCGCCGACAACACCGCGCAGCGGGCGAACCTCACCCTCCAGCAGCGGCTCCTCCCCCAGCCGCTGTCGGCCACCGCCGGCCAGGGCACCGTGACGCTCGGCGGAGGAACGGAGATCCGCAGCCCGGCCGCGCTGTCCGGTGAGGCGGGCTACCTGCGTTCGGCGCTCGGCGATGTGCTCAAGGGCGGCGGCAAGGGCGGGGCCGTCGTACGGCTGTCGGTCGACCCGAAGCTGGACGTCGACCACGACGGCAAGGCGGACGCCGAGGGCTATACGCTGCGCTCGACCGCCGGCGGCGTCGACATCGTCGGCGCGGACCCGGCGGGTGTGCTGTACGGCGTGCAGACGCTGCGCCAGCTCATCCCCGCCTCGGCGTACGAGGCCGCGGCCCGCGGCGCCAAGCCGTCGACGGTGGACGTGCCCCAGGCCACGATCGCGGACGCCCCGCTGTTCGGCTACCGCGGCCTCGGCATCGACGTGGCGCGGCACTTCGAGAGCAAGCAGACGATCGAGAAGTTCCTCGATCTGATGTCGTACCTGAAGTTGAACCGGCTGCACTTCCACCTCAGCGACGACGAGGGCTGGCGGCTGCAGATCCCCGGGCTTCCCGACCTGACCGGCTTCGGAGCGCACCGCGGCCTGGACCCCGCCCAGAAGAATCAGCTGCACCAGGGCATGGGGTCGGGCAACGACCTGGGAGGCGGCGACGGCGTCACGGGCAAGGCCCGTAGCGAGACCGAGGCCAACCTCGGCCGCACGCCGGCGTACCAGGGCTTCGAGCAGGACACCCTGAACTTCGTCGGGAAGGGCAGCGGCTACTACACCACCGCGGACTTCACCGAGATCCTCAAGTACGCCACGCAGCGGCACATCCAGGTCGTCCCGGAGTTCGACTTCCCGGCGCACGCGCGGGCCGCGGTGCAGTCGATGGAACACCGCTACCAGCGGACCGGGGACGGGACGTACCGGCTGTTGGACCCGAACGACACGTCTCAGCACAAGAGCGTTCAGGGCTACACCGACAACCTCGTCAACCCGTGCCTGCCGAGCACGTACGCGTTCCTCTCCAAGGTCGTGACCGAGGTGAAGGGCCTGTACGCCAAGGCGGGGGCGACGCTCGGCACCTTCAACCTGGGCGGTGACGAGCCGCCGGGCCCGAACCGCTGGCAGGGTTCGCCGGCGTGCAAGAGCAACCCGGAGACCGCCGGCAAGGACGACGCCGCGCTGATGAACTACTTCTTCACGAAGTGGAACCAGATCGCGCTGACGGCCGCGCCGACGACCGCCGGATGGGAGGACGTCGTCCGCGACGACCCGCGGAGCTTGAAGCTCGATCACTTCATCGCGCTGCCCTGGCAGAACGTCTGGGGTTGGGGCCGGGAGGCCTGGGCGTACCACTTCGCCAACAACGGGCAGCCGGTGATCCTGGCGCACGCGACCAACCTCTACCTGGACATGCCGTACAACAAGGACCCGGACGAGCCGGGCTACTACTGGGCCAACTACGTCGACGAGAAGGGCACCTTCACGTACCAGCCGTACGACGTGTACGCGAGCGCGACCGAGGACCGGTGGGGCAATCCGATCAAGCCCGACCCGAACTGGGAGAAGCTCACCCCCGAGGGACGCAAGAACATCCTCGGGATGGAGGCCCAGCTGTGGGCCGAGAACGGCAAGGCGCAGGGGATCCGGGAATACCAGGCGTTCCCGAAGCTCCTCGGCGTGGCCGAGCGCGCCTGGAACCGCAACACGCCGAACACCGCGCAGATGCCGGCGGCGTGGAGCGTGTTCGAGAACACGCTCGGACAGGCGACCTTCCCGCTGCTGTCCTTCTACAAGCCCGTCGGGCTGCCGGGTGTCGGGGTGAACTACCGCATCCCGCTGCCGGGCGGGCGGGTGCAGGGCGGGACGCTGACCGCCAACGTCCGTAACCCGGGCCTGGCGATCGAGTACTCCGCCGACGGCGTCTCCTGGAGGCGGTACGACGGCCCGGTGAAGTCCGGACCGACCGTGCTGCTGCGCACCCGCTCCGCCGACGGGCGGAGCAGCCGGATCTCGCCGGTCGGCCTGCCGGTCTGGAAGGCCGGCACCGCCTACCCGGCGGGCGCCCTGGTGGATTGCCAGGGTGAGATCTACCGGGCGACCCACGCCAACACGTCGGCCGCCCCGGACACGTCCCCCACCTCCTGGACGCTCGTCCAATAAGATCGGTCGGGCGGCCGGGCGAACAAAAGTCCCCGGCCGCCCGTCTCACTTTCCGGCGGCACCACCACGGTATTCGTCCCGGTCAACGTGGCCTATGCTGTGGCCCGGTGCCGCGTGGGGGCTCTCCCAGAGACCGGTCGGCGGGGTGGAAACCCGGCTTCGCCGGAATCCCGTCCCCGCTCCGCCGTACGCGCTTCTCCCTGGAGGATCCCCCGTATGATCACACCTCGACTGCCTCGTACCCGCGGTCTGAGCAGGTGCCTGGCGGCCGTCGCGGTGGTCATCGCGATCTGGGTGACGACACTGGGCGCGGGACGCGTCAACGTGTACGCCAAGCCGGACGCGCTGCCGGCCCTTTCGGTGTCCACCCTCGCAGCCCGCTACAAGGCGAACCGCCGCGCGATCGGCGGGGCGCTGAAGACGGCCCGCCGGATCCAGGACTTCGCGATGGCCCGGTCGCTGAGCCGCCTGCTCACGCCGGGCCGGCAGTTCCTCTCCTTCGACGCGCGCGGCACCGGCCGTGCCGTCGAGGTCCTCGGCGACCTGGCCCATGCCCGCCGGGTGGCGATCCTGGTGCCGGGTGCCGACACGACGCTGACGACGTTCGACGTGCGCGGTCACCGGCCATACTCCACGCCCGGCGGCGGGGCGCGGGCCCTGTTCGACCAGGCCCGGCAGGACGAGCCGGATCCGAACCTGGCCGTCGTCGCCTGGCTGGGCTACAGCCCGCCCAAGGTCACGAGCGCGGGGGTCATCACCGACTTCCGGGCGGACACCGGGGCGTCGCGGCTGCGCCGTTTCGTCGCCGAGCTGCACCGCCTGAACCCCGCGGCCCGTACGACCCTGCTGTGCCACAGCTACGGGTCCGTGGTGTGCGGGGAGGCCGTCAAGGGCCTGCCCGTGAGCGACGTGGCGGCCTTCGGCAGCCCCGGGATGTCGGCGTCCAGCGCGGCCGGGCTCGGCACGCGGGCGCGCGTGTGGGCGGCACGCGGCACGAACGACTGGATCGGGATGGTCCCGCACGTGCGGATGTTCGGCCTGGGGTTCGGCACCGACCCGGTGTCGTCCGCTTTCGGCGCGCGGGTCTTCGCGGCCGGGGCGGCCGAGCACAGCGACTACCTGCGGCCCGGCTCGGTGTCCCTGCGCAACCTCGCGCTGATAGCGCTGGGCCGCGCCGCGCAGGTAACCCCCGCCATTACGTAACCCACATCAGGTAATAAGTAACAAATCTGACAGTCGTTTCGTCAGCTGTCAACGACTGAATCGGTCATGAAATTGGCCGATTTCGGCTCCTCCTCAAACGGGGATTTCGGTGCTTGAGTAAGTCGAGCCTCCGTCCCCCGTTTCAGGAGAGTCGATGAAACTCCCCCGCCTCGTCGTCTCCGCGGCATGCGCGACAACGGTCTCGGCCGCGATGGTCGGCGCCGCCTCCTCCGCCTCGGCCGCCACCGTCAACTACGTCGCCCTGGGCGACTCCTACTCGTCGGGCACCGGCACCGGCTCGTACGACCTGGACAGCACCTGCCAGCGCAGCAGCAGGGCCTACCCCGCCAAGTGGGCCGCCGCGCACTCGACCTCCTCGTTCAAGTTCGTCGCCTGCTCCGGCGCCAAGACCACCGACGTGCTGAACAACCAGCTCGGGTCGCTCAGCTCGAGCACCTCGCTGGTGAGCATCACCATCGGCGGCAACGACGCCGGCTTCAGCAGCGTCATGCAGACGTGCGTGCTGGGCTCCGACTCGGACTGCACGACCGCGGTCAACAACGCGAAGAGCTACGCCGACAACCAGCTCCCGGGCCGGCTGAGCACCCTGTTCTCTGCGATCAAGTCCAAGGCGCCGAGCGCGCACGTCGCCGTGCTCGACTACCCGCACCTGTACATCACGAACGACAGCTTCTGCGTCGGGATGAGCCACACCAAGCACGCCGCCCTCAACGGCGCCGCCGACGAACTCGACACCGTGATCGGCAAGGGCGCGGCCAACGCCGGGTTCACCTTCGCCGACGTGCGCAGCACGTTCGCCGGGCACGAGCTGTGCTCGGGCGACGGCTGGCTCAACTCGGTCACCATCCCGATCGGCAACTCCTACCACCCCACGGCGACCGGCCACGCGAGCGGATACCTGCCGGTGTTCACCGGCGCGGCCTCGGCCCTCACGGCGGCCAAGAAGAGCTGACGCCCGCCCGTCCCGACCGGTGAGCACCTCGCCCAAGCGGTAAAGGCTCCGCGGCGACCTCGCCCCGGCGGCTCCGTACGACCGACCCCCCGTCAGGCCGTACGGAGCCGTCGGCATCGAGAGGCCGGGCCGCCCGCGCGCCGCAGGCCCGATCGCACTACGATCTCCGCAGCGCCGGGACCCGCTCGGCGCCGGAGTGACTGCGATGGACTATCACGAACGGCTGCCGCCAGAAGTGGCTGAACTCTTCCCCGACGGCGATGCCGGGCGGACACTGTCCGTGATGGTTCCGTCCGGATACGTAGTGTGGCCGGACCCGGGGTACCCCCAGCACCAGCCGGCCAAGCAACCGGCGTTCTGGATCAGCGACGACCCGGTGCCGTGTGCGCTGTGGTCGCGGCTGCGTGCCGAACACCACGCGTCGGGCCTGTGGCCGATCATGCTGGAGGACACCACTCAGCCATGGTCGATGGGTCAGATCGCGCCCGAGCCGGTCGAGGAGATCGGCACGTACGACGCCGCCGCGTTCATGGCCGAGATCTGGGCCGAATGGGAGGAGCCGGCCGCGGACGTCACCCCCTTCGGCCGCTACTCCCCCGGCCTGGCTCCGCCCGGCGAACTGCAGGAGGATCCGGACGCCCTCGCCGGCCGGTGCGCGGAGGTCCTCGGCGAGCGCTCCCTCGGCCTGGTGCCCGTCACCCGCGGCGCCGACACGCTGACCGTCATGGGCTGGCAGGGCGCCCGGCACCACAACCCCTGGACCGCCCCCCTGTCCGCGGTGGTGCGCAGCTGGGAGGACCGGTTCGGAGCACGGCTCATCGGGGTCGGGTTCAACACGCTCGAGCTGAGCGTCGCCGCCCCGCCGACGACCTTCCGGCACGCGCTGCACGTCGCCGCCGAACACTGGACGTTCTGCCCGGAGGTCATCCTGCAGGGCGCGGGCACCCTGGAGGGCCACGCGGAGCAGATCTGCGGCAGCAATATATGGTCCTTTTGGTGGGAGTGATCCGGGCGACCGGAAATCCCCGGATCGCAACCTGCGTCATCTCATGGGACGACAGAGGAGGCGGGACATGTCCAGACTGAGTGACAACGCCAAGGAACTGCTCCGCAAGCCGTACTTCGCCTGGGCGACGACGATCCGCCCCGACGGCTCTCCGCACAGCACCGTCGTCTGGGCCGACGTCGACGGCGACGACGTCATCTTCAACACCGCGATCGGCCGGGCGAAGGAGCGGCACCTCCGCCGGAATCCCCGGGTCTCGATCAGCGTCCTCGACCCGAACGACGCCTTCCACGCCGTCAGCGTCTCCGGCGAGGCGCAGCTGGAGGAGAACGGAGCCGACGAGGTCATCGACGGCCTCGCCAAGAAGTACCTCGGCGTCGACACGTATCCGTACCGTCAGCCCGGCGAGCAGCGCATCACCGTGCGCATCCAGCCCGAAAAGGTCATCTACTCCGCCGGCGGGTGACCCGGCGGCCGCGGCACCGTATCGGTGCGGCGAGAGCGCGCCGGGCCACCAGAGCGTGCCCGGCGTCCCGGCGCGGCTGCCACCTTCCGCCCTGGGACGCCGAGTCGATCGATCAGGTCATCGTCTCGTAGCCGGGCGCGCCGCCGGGACTGTCCGCTCTCCGGTCGTCGCCGATGGGGTGAACGTCCACTGGCTCGCCGAACCCGAGCAGCCGCCCGCGACCACGTTGCCGCCCGACGCGCGGAAGCACTTCTCTCCCGTCTGGATATCCGAGATCGTGCCGTTCGGATTGATCGACCATTGTTGCGACGGTCCGCCGGTGCACGTCTTGAGCGCGATCTTGCCGCTGGAGCTGGCCGCACACAGGTCGTTGATCACCAGGAACGCACCGTGGAAGGTGAACTGCTGGTCGGCGGCACCGTCGCAGGTCGCGGTCTTGAGCACGGTTCCCGACTTGGAGCTGTTGCCCGGATCGTCGATGCACTGGCCCGATGAGCCGTTCTTGTACTGGCCGACCGTCGTATGGGGCTTGGCTCCGCCGTAGCATTCTCCGGTGCCGGTGTTGAACAGCGGTGTCGAATCGTACGGCTCGTTGGACGGGGGGTCGACGACGACCGGTTCCATGGTCGGGGTGTTGTCGGTGTTGTAGTGCGTCAGCGCGTCCTCGCAGTCGATCGCGTCCATCGCGTTGCCGCCCTTGCCCCCCAGCCACAGGTCGATGTGGCGCAGTTTGGGCCCGCCGTTGGGACCGTGGCCGCTCCAGTCCTCACCGCATTCCTCGCAGCTGTCCTCCATGATGAAGTACTTGCGCACGCGCGGGACCCACACGACCGTGCCCGCGGGCAGCTCCGCCGTTGAGGTGGCGAACGTGATCGGATCCGAATAGGTGCCCTTGCCGCCGGCCGTGTCGTGAATCTTGGGGTACGAGATGTCGCCGCCCGGCGGTGTGTTGTCCCACCAGCCGTAGAACGTCAGGAACGTCTGCTGGGTCTTCGAGGCCGCGGATGCCTGCGAGACACCCTGCAAGCCGAGGAACGCCAGACAGGCGACGATCAGAGCCGCGCCGAACGCGCGCCGAACCATGATGCCTCCGTAAGCGGCGAGTCGTCACAGGTTTGACCCGTGCGCCCAGCGCTCCCGCCGCACTCGAGCCCAGCACACGAGGTTAGTTAGGAAGTCTTCCTTACTATCGTTGGACGGACCGTACTCCCCGTCAAAAGACCCGTCAACGGTGAATCGTGAATACCGAGAAGACCACCAGGGCCCGGCGATGCGCACCGGCTTTCGAGACCGTGTTGGCGCAATGGCGCCGGGCGGACCCGACGACCCGGAGATTGCCACTACTGGACAGATTCGTTGACGCGACGGTCAGCCCGTGAAAATGCGTGGTGCGGGAGTGACGTCCTCGAGGAGACGACATGCGCGCACACCGCCGGTGGATTCCCGCACTTCTCGGAGTCTGGATGGTCGTCGCGGCCGTGTGGACGGGCCCGCCGGCCGGCGCGAGACGTACGGCGGCGCCGCAGCGGATCGTCATCGACGCGGCGTCCAGCGGGCGCACGTTCGACGGGATCGGCGCGCTCAGCGCCGGGGCGTCCTCACGGCTGCTCGTCGACTATCCCGAGCCGCAGCGCCGCCAGATCCTCGACTACCTGTTCAAGCCGGGCTACGGAGCGGCCCTGCAGATCCTCAAGGTCGAGATCGGCGGGGACACCAACTCCACCGA
Source organism: Actinoallomurus sp. NPDC050550 (assembly GCF_040655075.1). Classification (NCBI taxonomy): domain Bacteria; kingdom Bacillati; phylum Actinomycetota; class Actinomycetes; order Streptosporangiales; family Thermomonosporaceae; genus Actinoallomurus; species Actinoallomurus sp. NPDC050550. The sequence goes on from NZ_JBFAJC010000037.1 coordinate 50,713, forward strand.
CGGGGCCGAGCCCAGCCATATGCGCACCCCCTCCGACCTGAACTGCGACCGCGGGTACGAGTGGTGGCTCATGGAACAGGCCAAGGCGCGCAACCCGGGGATCAAGCTGTCCGCGCTGCAGTGGGGCGCGCCGGGCTGGACCGGCAGCGGGGACGCCCGGCCCACGGTCTGGACGGACCGCGACATCGACTACCTGCTGGCCTGGCTCGGCTGCGCCACCCGCCACCACCTGCGCATCGACTACCTCGGCGGGTGGAACGAGGCGTGGTTCGACACGGCCTGGTACCAGCGGCTGCACGCCGCCCTGGCCGAGCACGGATACGGCGACGTCAAGGTGGTCGCGGACGACAGCTTCAACTGGGACGTGATCAAGCCGCTCACCGAGGACGCGGGATTCCGGTCCGCCGTCGACGTCGTCGGCCAGCACTACGTCTGCGGGTACCTCAGCGACTACCTGCGGTGCCCCAGCCCGCAGGCGGCCCGGGACCTCGGCATTCCGCTGCACGCCAGCGAGCAGGGGTCGCTGCCGTACGACTCCGGCGCCGCGCCGCTCGCGCGCGCCCTCAACCGGCCGTACATCGACGGGGCGATGACCTCGACGATCAACTGGTCACTGATCGCCTCCTGGTACGACACGATGCCCTTCCAGGCGGCCGGGCTCATGGGCGCGGACGAACCGTGGTCCGGAGCGTACGTCGCCGGGGCTAGCGTCTGGGCGGTCGCGCACACGACGGAGTTCACCCGGCCGGGCTGGCGGTACGTCGACTCCGCCTCGGGCTATCTCGACGGCGGCGGGAGCCACGTCGCCCTGCGGTCTCCCGACTCCCGGGACTACAGCGCCGTCATCGAGACGATCGACGCGACCGCCCCACAGAACGTCGAGGTCACCGTCACGGGCGGGCTGCCGGCCGGGCCGCTGCGCGTCTGGACGTCGGACCTGTCGTCGGCCGACCCGGGGCGCTGGTTCACCCGCGCCGGGACCGTACGGCCCGGCGACACGCTGACCCTGGAGCCCGGCCACGTGTACACGCTCACGACGACGACCGGACAGGGCAAGGGCCGCGCGGCCTCGCCGCCGCCCAGGCCGCTGCGGCTCCCCTACCGCGACGGCTTCGGCTCGTACTCGGTCGGAGCCACACCTCGTTACCTGTCCGACCTGGACGGGGCGTTCGAGGTGGCGCCGTGCTCGGGTCGACCCGGCCGTTGCCTGCGGCAGGCGATCGGCGAGCAGCCGGTGTGGTGGAACGGCTGGCTCAAGCGGCCCGTGACGGTCGTCGGTGATCTCAAGTCCTGGCGGGACTACACCGCCGGCGTCGACGTACGGCTCGACGAGGACGGCTGGACCGAGCTCCTGGGACGCGTCGACGGCCAGTGGGCCGACGCCGTGTCAGGGATCCACCTGCGGCTGTCGAGCGACGGGCAGTGGCAGCTGTACGACGAGAGCCTCCAGGGGCAGGACTCCGCCCTGTGCGTGCCCAGCGATCCGTCGTGCGCCGGAATCGCGGCGCCCCGGCCGCGTCCAGTGCAGCGCCAGACCCTCGCGGCGGGCCGGGTCAGCCGCGCGGCCGGCGGATGGCACCGGCTCGGGCTCCGTTTCGCGGGCGACCACATCACCGCCCTCCTCGACGGGGCGCGGATCGCCGAGGTCGACAGCGCGGTGCACGCCTCGGGACAGGTGGGTCTCGGCGTATCGCCGTGGCGGCACGCGGAGTTCGACGACCTCGCGGTGACACCCGTCCAGGACGCCGGGAGCGTGCGCTACCTGCCCGCACAGTCGCTCACCGCGACCGGCACGAGCTTCCACCACGGGTACGAGCCGCGCAAGGCCGTGGACGGCAGCGTCCAGTCGATGTGGCACAACGAGTGGTCGCCGCGCACGTCGCTGCCCCAGTCGATCACCGTGGACACCGGCCGGGCGCGCCCGATCGCGAAGGTGACCTATCAGCCGCGTGAAGACGGCAACGGCAACGGGGTGATCACCCGCTACGAGCTCGCCACGAGTCTCGACGGCGTGACCTTCACCCCGGTGGCGAGCGGCTCATGGCCGCTGAACACGACGCGCAAGGAGATCGACCTGCCCGGTGTCACGGCGCGCTTCGTCCGGCTCACCGCGCTGGAGGCCGGGGGCGGGTACGCGTCCGCCGCCGAGATCCAGATCGCGGTTCGCGCCGGGTAGTCCGACCGACCCGCGCCGGATGATCCTCGTCTTCCAGATCGGCGTCCGCGCCGGGTAGCCGTGATTCAGATCGGAGGGCGTGCGCCGGCAGGCGTCATCCGGTCGCGCCGTCGTCCTTCTTCGGCGCGCGGATGTAGGTGCCCTTCGCCGGCAGCGTGATGACGAGCTGACGCTCGCGAAGGTCGCGGATGGCGCGCCGGGCGGTGCCGAGCGCCACGCCGTACTCCGTGGCGAGGTCGCGCTCCCCGGGCAGTCGCGTGGCGGGCCGCAGCTCACCCCGCTCGATGCGGCCGGCGATATGGTCCGCGACCTGCCTGTAGCGGTATTCCGGGTCAGATCCGTCGAAAACCGGCTTCTCGTCGCTCACATAGATCACGTTAGAGCAGCGCCCAGCTGCACAAATACACAGGTAGCGGCATGCCGCTATACACCGCGTCAGGTAGCTGATAGGTTACCCACCGTGAGGAAGGTGCTCCTCGCCGGCCGCTTCGGTGGATTCACCGGCCGCGTGAGCGAGCACCTGGCGGGCGGGGCGGCGGCGAGCGGGGAAGGCTACGGCCACGCCGCCGCCCCAAGGGGGACGACGGGGGGTTCCATGAGCCATCAGGACACTGACCGGGCCCGCCGGATCCAGGCGGCACTCGACGACTTCCGCGCAACGCTCGCGAGCGTCCCGGTCGTCGGCGTGGCGCACTGGTCCGAGATCGACCAGCTCACCGAGCTGATCCGACGCAACCCGCAGACCGCTCGCCGGATTCTCGACGATCTCGAGGACGGCCCGTGAAGCATTGCGAGACGTCCGATGGATCGGCCATGGAGCGGCCGATAATGGTGAGAAGCATGGTGAGGTTCGGAGAATACATCGGATGAATCTCCTTGACCGGAGCGCAGGCCGGGAGTAAATCTCGTGTGCGGACATTCCCCTCGCCCCCGGGAGACTCCATGCGACGACGTCTCTGGACGCGCCGGCTGATCGCTCTCAGCGCCACCGTCGGATTGACGCTCTCGGCAGCGCCCATCGCATCGGCGTCCCCGCCGGGCACCGGCGCGAGCACGGGACATGGAGGTGTCGGTCGCGTACCCCGCACCGTCGTGCTCGACGGCGCACGGCTCGTGGGGATCCGGCAGCGGCTCGCCACCCGGCCCGACCGGCGGCTTCGGACGGCCCTCGCCGAGCTCACGCACGCCGCCGACGCCGAGCTGCGGACCGGTCCCTGGTCGGTGATGGACAAGGCGACCACGGTCAGCGCCGACAAGCACGACTACTACAGCCTGGCCACCTACTGGTGGCCCAGTCAGCCGAAGACGCCGGACAATCCGTACGGCTGCCCGTTCGTGCAGCGGGACGGCCGCTGGGCGCCGGACGTCGCCACGACCGGTGACCTGCCGACGCTGCATGCGTCGTGGACCGCGATCTCCGACCTGTCCCTCGCGTGGTTCTACACCCGGCGGCCGGCGTACGCCCGGCGCGCCGCGCTCGACATCCGCACGTGGTTCCTCGATCCCGCGACCCGGATGAACCCGAACATGGACTACGCCCAGGCCGTCCCGTGCGGCGCGAACCCGCAGGGCCGCAACTACGGCATCATCGAGTCCGCGCAGGCGATCACGCAGGTGATCGATGCGCTCGCCCTCCTGGACTCCGGAGCCCCTGGCTGGACCGCCCGCGACCGCGCGGGCATCCGCGACTGGCTCGGCAGCTTCCTGGACTGGATGCTGACCAGCCCGTTCGGTCAGGCGGAGAGCGCCACCAAGAACAACCACGGCACCTTCAAAGATCTGCAGGACGCCACGATCGCGCTCTACCTCGGGCGCACCGATCTCGCGAAGCAGCTGATCGTCGGCGCGGAGACGAAGCGGATCGACCCGCAGATCGCCGCGGACGGCGGCCAGCCGGGCGAGGTGAGCCGCACCCGGCCCTGGCACTACGCGAACTTCAACGCGCAGGCGTTCTGCCGCCTGGCCGACGCGGGCCGGCGCGTCGGGATCGACCTGTGGTCCTACACCACGCCGAGCGGCGGGAGCATCGCGAAGGCGATCGACTTCCTCATCCCGGCCGCGGAGAAGGGCGCGGACGCCTGGCCCTACCCGGATCTCGACGTGTTCGATCGGAGTCTGGCGCTGGACAAGCTGCACGCCGCCGCGACGGAGGCGAACGACGGCCAAGCGCGGGCCGCGCTCGCCCAGGTGCCCGCCCCTGCGGGCGGCGACCTGTGGCCCGTCGAGCCCACCTGCTGGCAGGACCTGTCGCAGCCGCCACTGCAGAAGTGAGCGACGGCCCTCACCTCGGCGAGGCCCGTTCCGGTCTCCGCGTTCGCGGGATCCGCCCTTGCGCCGCCCTTCTCGTGGCGGCGCAAAGGGCGCTACGAGCGCGGCTCGGCCGACTCGCCACGCTCGGCCAGTTCGTCGAGGCGGCGCTTGTAGTAGGCCCAGGGCGAGTCGAAGTCGGACGGGACGATGAGCTCCCACCCCTGCTCCTCCATGAGGCGACGTCGACGGCGCGACGGCCACCACAACCGCCGGTGCTCCCACTTGTCGGGCGAGGCCTCGACGAGGTGGAAGAGGTAGCCGTAGTCGACGGCGTGCCATCCGCGGAGGCCCTCCCTCGCCAACGTCTCCATCTCGTTGAAGGCGTGCAGCGGCTTGAGCACTCTCCGGGCGGGGCCGTCGCCCGCGACGGAGCCGTTGCGGGCGACGGCCACGCTGTAAGCGCTGCTGGGCGGCCTGGCGGCTGATGCCCAGCAGCCGTCCGAGGGCCTCCCAGCTGTGCCCGGCCGTCCGGGCTCCGGTGATCGACTGGCGCAGCAGCCTGCTGGTCTCCTCGGCGGCGACGCTGGACGCGGCGACCATGAGCAGGTGGGCGTCCGGGTCGTCGTCGAGCCCCTCGCGTCCCTGCTCGCACGCGGTCAGCACGGCTTCGGCCACGGCTTCCCTGATCGCACCGGCCTGATCTTCGGTGAGCCGGCTCCCGATCGCGCTCACCGCCGCTCCCCCGCGTCACCGGCGATGGGAGGGAGCGGCTCCAGCTCGTCCAGGCGGGCGGCGTCGGCGGTGGACACGGTCCCATCGCGCAAGGCGGAAGCGGCCGTCACCACCAGCGCGACGAAGACCGCGAGCGCGACGACAACGAAGAGGACCCACAGCACCAGGCTGTCGAAAGCGGCCTGCGCCACGAGCAGGATGCCCGTCAGCGGCAGTAGGACGGAGATGGCCAGGACTCTGTGGGACGGGCCACGAAAGGCACGACGAGTCATGATGTCAAGGATGAGTTGACATCGCCCGCATGTCACGTATTCATTGACATGCGCCGGCGCCGCCGGAAGCCGGGCGAGGTCTGGGCCGCCGCAGGGGTCCGCGTGGTCAGGTGGCGACCGCCGTGCTCGGCCACCTCCTCACCTGCGTGAGAATTCGTGTATGACCGAATCACGGGAGGCCGCCCCGTTCTCGGGCCGGACGGTGTGGGCGTGGAACCTCAAGACGCCGCTGCGGGAGTTCCTGCGGACCGAGACCGGCAGCGCGATCGTGCTGCTGTCCGCCACGATCCTCGCGCTGCTGTGGGCGAACGTCGACCCGTCCTCGTACGAACACGCCTGGCACACGGTGCTGTCCGTCCGCCTCGGCGACTCGAAGGTGTCGCTGGACCTGCGGACGTGGGTGAACAGCGGCCTGATGACGTTCTTCTTCCTCGTCGTCGGCCTGGAGGCGCGGCGGGAGTTCGACCTGGGCGAGCTCCGCGACCGCCGACGGGTGGTCCTCCCGCTGATCGCGGGCGTCGGCGGCATGGTCGTCCCGATCGCGATCTACCTGGCGGCCAACGGCGGCGGCCCGGCGGCGCACGGCTGGGGCACCGCGATGTCGACCGACACGGCGTTCGCGCTCGGCATGCTCAGCCTGGCCGCCGCGAAGCTCCCCGCGCGCATGCACGCCTACCTGCTCACGGTCACGGTCGTCGACGACTTCGTCGCCTTGGCGGTCATCGGCGTGTTCTACAGCAAAGAGGTCAGCTTCACGCCGCTGCTGATCGCGATCCTCATCTTCGCGCTGATCCTGGTCGTCCGCGCCCTGGGGGTGCGGTACGGCCTCGTGTACGCGCTGCTGGGCGTCGCGGCGTGGGTCGCGATGCTCAAGTCCGGGGTGGAGCCCGTCGTCATCGGCCTGGCGATGGGCCTGATCACGTACGCGTCGCCGGCCGCCCGCACGGATCTGGAGCGGGCGAGCGACCTGTTCCGGTTGTTCCGTGAGCAGCCGACGGCCGAGCTGGCGCGGACCGCCACCACCGGCCTGGCCTCGGCGATCTCCCCGAACGAGCGACTGCAGCTGCTCTACCACCCCTGGACGAGTTACCTGATCGTCCCGTTGTTCGCCCTCGCCAACGCCGGCATCACCGTCAGCGGCGACCTGCTGACCCGGGCGTTCACCTCCCCGATCACGCTGGGCATCCTCATCGCCTACGTCGTCGGCAAGCCGCTCGGCATCACCGGCTCCACATGGCTGGTCACCCGGCTGACCCGCGGCCGCATCCGCCCTCCGGTCGGCTGGGTCGCGGTGACGGGCGGCGGGACGATCGCCGGCATCGGCTTCACGGTGTCCCTGTTGATCGCCACGCTCGCCTTCACGGGTACCGAACTGGAGGAGGCGAAGCTCGGCATCCTCGCATCCGCGCTCGCGGCGTCGATCCTGACCTGGGTCCTGTTCCGCGCGACCCAGATGCTCCCGACACGGACCCGGCTGCGGGCGCTCATGGGCACCGCCGAGGGCATCGTCGACCTCGCCGTGCCGGTCGACCCGGACCGCGACCACATCCGGGGCCCGGAGGAGTCCCTGGTGACGATGGTGGAGTACGGCGACTTCGAGTGCCCGTTCTGCGGCCAGGCCGAGCCGGTCGTCCGGGAGCTGCTCGCCGGGTACGGCGACGTGCGGTACGTCTGGCGGCACCTTCCGCTGCACGACGTCCACCCGCACGCCCAGCTCGCCGCCGAGGCGAGCGAGGCGGCGGCCGCGCAGGACGCCTTCTGGGAGATGCACGACATCCTCCTCGACCACCAGGGCGAGCTGACCGTCCGTGACCTGATCCGCTACGCCGAGCAGCTGGAACTCGATCTGGAGCGCTTCCGACGGGACCTGCGCGCACACGCCGGCGCGCCCCGGGTCGCCGAGGACCTCGACTCGGCCGACCTCAGCAGCGTCTCCGGCACCCCGACCTTCTTCATCAACGGTCGGCGGCACCACGGTGCGTACGACATCGAGACGCTCACCGCGGCCGTACGTGCGGCCAAGGCCCGCGCGGTGATCAGCGCCTGACCCCGGGTCGGCCCGCCGACTGAATCATCGGATATCGGGCGTGTCGCGCCACCACAAAGCTCGCCATTCGAACGCATGTTCGAATAGAATGAGGGCATGAGACGGCGTGTGTACGACGAACCGGTCCAGGTAGAGGTCCTCGCCGATCGACCGACCCACTTCACCTGGGACGGGCGCGGCTATGAAGTGATCACATTCGTCAAGATGCTCGGGCTGCTGCGGCCCCGGGACGACGTCGATACCCAGCTGTGGCAGGTCCGGGCCCAGGCGACCGGAAGCCAGGCGCCCGCGACGTACGAGCTGCGCCGCGACCACGGGGTGTGGCAGCTGGCCGCGGTCTGGGAGCCGAGCGTCCGGAACTGATCGGGCAGACCCGGCCGGAGCGCGATCGCGGCCGCGCTCCGGCGGCGGTCACGACACGGGGCATCCCGGGACGGCGAGCGGCGCGGGCTCCGGGCGTTGCGTACTCTTGGCCCCTGAGCGGCTCTTGGCCCCTGACCGGAAGGCGGTGCCGCGATGGAACCGGCGACGGTCGGCGACGACCCACCGGCCCCCAAGCGCCTGCCCTGGGCCCAGCGGCGTGACCAGTTGCTGGCCGCCGCCGAGCGGGTGATCGCCCGCGACGGGCCTCAGGCCTCGATGGACGCCGTCGCCGCCGAGGCCGGTGTTTCCAAGCCGATCGTCTACCGGCACTTCGGCGACAAGAACGGCCTGGCCCACGCGGTCGGCGAGCGCTTCGCCGTCGCGTTGCTGACCGAGTTGCACGCGGCCCTGGCCGCCCACACGGACCCGCGCGAGCGCACGCACGCCGCCATCGAGGTGATCCTGCGGCGCATCGACGAGGCGCCGCAGACGTACCGCTTCCTGACCCGGGGCAGCGCCGAGGGCGCACCGGCCCTCGGCGACGCGCTGGACGCCTTCATGCGCCTGATCGGGGACGACCTGGCCGACTTCATGTCGTCGGTGAACAACGACAAGAGCCCCGAACGCCAGGTTCTGCTGCTGACGTGGGGCCATGCCATGGTGGGGCTGGTGCGCAGCAGCGCCGACCTGTGGCTCGACCAACGCCACGTCAGCCGGGAGGCGCTCGTCGATCAGCTGACGGACCTGTTGTGGAACGGTTTCCGGGATGCCGACTGGACGACGGACGCATGACATGATCTTTCCCGCGCAGCATTCGGGAACCGCTTGACAGGCCCGTACAAGGGAACTCTATGTTACGTGACGTAACTTACTGGTTTCACCAGCCTGACCCGTCGAACGCCCCGCGACGAACCGGCCGCCGCGTGATGGTCCCCAGAGCCGCAGAGCCGCAGAGCCGCAGAGGAAGAGAAGACCATGTCCGCACTCTCCGGAACCCCGCTTGGTGTCGCCCTGACGCTGCTCGCGGTGGAGGATCCCGCGGCACCGGCGTTGACCTGCGGCACGACCACCCTGTCCCGGCGGGAGCTGGACGAGCGCGCGAACCGCTTCGCGTGGGAGCTGCGCGACCACGGCGTCCGCGTCGGCGACCGCGTCGCGATCGTCCTGCCGAACGGCGTCGACTTCGTCGTCGCCCTCCTGGGCGTCTGGAAGTCCGGCGGCACCGCGGTCCCGGTCTCCGATCGGATGCCGGCCGCCGAACGCGAGCCGGTCCTCGAGCTGGCCCGGCCCAAGGTCGTGGTCGCCGCGAGCGGGGCCGGCACCGTCCCGCCCTCGGCCGGTTCGAGCCAGCCGGAGTCCGCGCCGCCGGGCGTCATCCCGCAGCCCTGGAAGATCCTCAGCTCGGGCGGCAGCACCGGACGGCCGAAGCTGATCGCCACCGTCGAGCCGGGCGTCGCCGAACGCGTGGGCCTGTTCGGCCTGGCGGTGCAGATGCCGGAAAGCGGGGCCGCGTTGGTCACCGCGCCGCTCACGCACAACGGTCCCTTCATGTCCCTCACCGCGGCGCTGCTGTTCGGCAAGCACGTCGTGTTGATGGAGCGGTTCGACGCGGCGGAGGCGCTCCGGCTCGCCGAGCGGCACCACGTGGACTGGATGTACGCCGTGCCGACGATGATGCACCGCATCTGGCGGCTGCCGGAGGCCGAGCGCGCGGCCGCGGATCTGTCGTCGCTGCGCGTGGTGTTCCACCTCGGCGCGCCGATCGCGCAGTGGCTCAAGCAGGCGTGGATCGACTGGCTGGGCCCGGAGCGGATCTGGGAGCTGTACGCCGGGACGGAGGCCCAGGCCGTCACCCGCATCAGCGGCACCGAGTGGCTCGCGCACCGCGGCTCGGTCGGCCGCCCGCTGACCGGCGACATCCAGGTGCGCGACGAGTCCGGCCGGCCCCTCGGGCCGGGCCAGGTCGGCCAGGTGTGGATGCGGCCGGACGCCGGCCCGACCTACACCTACATCGGCGCGACGGCGCGCAGCGACGGCCGCTGGGAGTGCCTGGGCGACCTGGGCTACATCGACGCCGACGGCTACCTCTACCTCACCGACCGCGACACCGACATGATCCTGGTCGGCGGCTCCAACGTGTACCCGGCCGAGATCGAGGGCGTCCTGGAGGAGCATCCGGCCGTGCGCTCCGCCGCCGTCATCGGACTGCCCGACGACGACCTCGGCTCTGTGCCGCACGCCATCGTCCAGGCCGACGGCGACGTGGACGAGGCGGCCCTGCTCGCCCACCTGCGCGACCGGCTCGCCGGCTACAAGGTCCCCCGGACGTTCGAGTTCGTCACCGAGCCGCTACGCGACGACGCCGGCAAGATCCGCCGGTCCGCCCTCCGCGCCGCCCGCCTCCCCGCCAAGCCCTGCGCCGCGGCCGGAAGCACTCCATGATCGCGCGAGGTATGTGGATCTCAGCCGACCCGCTGTAGGGCCTTCTCGCGGTACTCGGCCAGGCGGGAGCCCGATTCGCGCCGCGCCATCCGGCGTAGCACGATCGGCGCGAGGGCCAGGCCGATCACGGACCACGCTCCCAGCACGCCCAGGGTCTCCAGGTGCCGCCAGGAATGGCCGAGTTCGACGTCGGCCATGCCGTCCGGCAGCAGGGCCGAACGCATGCCCAGGCCGAGCCAGTAGACCGGGAAGACCTCGGCGATCCACCGCAGCCAGTCCGGCATGGCGCTGATCGGGTAGAAGATGCCGGAGATCGAGATCAGTGCCATGACCGGCAGCGAAGCCACACCGGCGCCGCGTGGGCTGGAGATCACCGAGCCGAGTACGGCTCCGATGGACTGCGTCGCCATCAGCCCCAGGACCAGCACCCAGGCCAGCGTCAGCCAGGAGCCGATGGTGCCGAGTTCGATGCCGTCGACGATGAAGAGTCCCGGAATGAGGAGGATCGCCAGGTAGGCCAGGATCGTCCCTGAGGTGGTGACGAGCTTGCCGATGAAATAGGCGCGTATGCCGTGCGGGGTGGCCTTGGCGCGAAGAAGGGTGCCGTCTTCGCGCTCCGCCGTGAGGTACTGGATCACCAGGAGCATGCCGAACGCGATGAACATCCCCAGGACGCTCGGCAGGATGAGGGTCCCCAGCCTGAATCCGCTGTGCCTGAATCGCATGTTTCGCAGAAAGAAGACGGCGACCAGCGTGACCACGGGCCAGAAGAGCTGGGCGAGCAGATCGGAGCCGCTGAAGGACTGGCGGAGTTCGATCAGGCCACGGGCGAGGCCCGCGCGGAGCGCCGTCGTGGTGGAGGTCATCGTGGTGGAGGTCATCGTGGTGGAGGCCATCACACCGCCTCTTTCCGGGCGCTCGCGTCCGCCGTGTCACCGAGGCCGGATTCGGCCCGGTGCACGAGGGACAGGTAGGTGTCCTCCAGCGACGAGGGGCGGACCTCGAGGTTGGAGATGGCCTCGCCGTGCGTCTCGAACAGGTCGAACACGAATCTGGTGGGGTCCTGGGTCGACCGCACGTGACGCCGTCCGTTGAGGGTCCAGCGCACCTCGCCCTCGCCCACGATCTGCTCGGCGAGTTCCTTGGCGCTTCCGTCGGCGACGATCCGCCCCTGGTCAAGAATCAGGATGCGATCGGCGAGCTTCTCCGCCTCGGGCAGATCGTGGGTGGTGAGCAGGATCGTGGTCTGGCCCGCCGCGGCGAGGCCGAGGATGAGCTCGTGGAACTCGCGCCGAGCCTGCGGATCGAAGCCGGCGGTGGGTTCGTCGAGGAAGAGCATCTCGGGGCGGCCGACCATGCCGATCGCCACGTCCAGCCGGCGCCGCTGTCCACCGGAGAGCATCCTGACCTGCTTGTCCGCGTGTTCGGTCAGCCCGACCGCCGCGATCAGCTCGTCGCCGTCCCAGGGCCGCGCGATCCGCTCGGTGGAGTGGCCGGCGTAATAGGAACCCTGATGCGCGAGTAGTTCACGCACCCGCCACTTGCCGTGGTCGCGCCAGGACTGCAGGACGATGCCCAGCCGGGCGCGCCAGTGCTCGTCGCCGTGCGCCGGATCGGTGCCGAGCACCTCGACGCGGCCGGCCGATCGCATCCGGAAACCTTCCAGGATCTCGATCGTGGTGGTCTTGCCCGCCCCGTTGGGACCCAGCAGGGCCAGCACCTCCCCGCGACGCGCCTGGAACGTCACGTCACGCAGGACGTCGGCGGCGCCGTAACGCATGCGCAGCCCGTCGACGTCGATCACGACTTCCTCGCTGGTCCGCATCGGCTCGCCCTCACTCGCCACCGGGCAGCGCCTGCCGTACGCGCGCCGCGAGGCCGGACCGATCGACACCCGCCAGTGCGAGTGCGCGCGGCACGGTGCCGACATGGAGCTCCAGCACACCCAGCAGCAGGTGCGCAGGCCGGAGGTCCTTCTTGCTGCCGGCCGTCTCCATGCCGCGTTCGAACACCAGCTTTCCCGAGGCCCCTATTCGGGACGGGCGCTTGGGGGACCTGCTCGGTTGCGGGAGGTCACGGCCGTTCACGGACACTCCCGCGGCGCTCAGACTCTGCGTGAACTCCTGGTCCAGCGCGTCGCGGATCGCCTGGTGATCGAGTCCGACCGCGCTCAGGTGCTGATGTGTGGTGCTCTCCTGCTCGGCGGCGATCGCGAGGAGCAGATGTTCCGCCTCGATCGTCGCCGATCCGTCCTCTTGGGCTTCATCCGCCGCGCGTTCCATGACCGTATGGACGTACGTTCCGAACTCCTGCAGCATCAGCGTCTCCTCGGCAGCTTGACGCCGGCGGCGATGAGCCGCTTGGCGTGCTTCTTGTGGACGGCCTGACGCGTGACTCCGAGGGCCTCGGCAACGTCCGACCAGGTCCAGCCCGCTCGCATGGCCTTCTCGACCGCGGAGTCCTCGAGCCGGTCGGCCAGGCGCCGCAGCGCCACCACGGCCGCCAGCGCGTCAGCGGAATCCTGCGAAGCGGGGATTTCGATACCCGACATGTAAGCAACTTAGGTTGACAAGATGGAAGCTGTCAACCGAAGTTGCTTAGCGATGTTCCGGCATGCGGCCAGGACGCGTCGACGGGCCGACCGGGACGCGCGAGCACGCCGGCCACGTGGTCCCACGCCGAACGCCGCCGCGGACCGCGGCCGTCGTCTGACCGTGTCGATCAGACGTGACCGGTCAACCGGCGGCGCCTCGGGTGATCCAGTCGTGGGTGAGCTCGACGCGCTCGCCGTTGTCGTCGAAGCCCCAGACGCGAGTGGGGTCGTTGAACGGTGACGTGACGGCGTGCCTGCTGAACCACAGGATCTCGCCGGTGTAGCTCGCCGCGTGCGGGAAGACGGCGTCCTGGCAGGTGCCGAGGACCGTGACACGCTGGGAGTTGGCGGCGCGCTGCAGCGCGGCGAGGATGTCGGAGCGGTTCTGGTCGCCGAGGCTGTTGCCGAGTTCGTCGAGGACGAGGACGCGACCCTCGGCGTTCTCGTCGCTGAGCAGGGCCGCGAGCACCAGCTGGATCGCCTGGATCTTCTTCTGCGCGCTGTTGCCGGTCTCCTTGTACGGGATCGCCTCCCCGCCGAGGTCGCGGACCCAGGCCGGGGTGACGGCCCACCGGCGGGGCTGTTCGGGTTTGGCGGGCTCGCGGGCCTGGATGATGAGCCGGGCGCCGAACCCGCCACGGGCGCGGTCGAGCCGGTCGTAGGTCGCGCTGACGGCCTCGAGACGGCCCTTGACGACCTCCCTCACCAGCTTCTGCACCGTCTGCAGCTCCTCCTCGCGCTCCTCGCGCACGGTGTCGAGCTCGCTGAGCGCGAGCTGCCGGCGGCGGCGCTCCTCCTCGATCTGCACGCGGGTGCGCCGGTCGTGCTCGGCCATGCCGGTCAGCACGTCGTCGAGGGCCTCGGTGAGCGCCTGGAGCCGACGGAGCCGTTCGGCGAGCGACTCCGTGGACAGCGAGTCGCGGAACCGGTCGACGAGGTCCTGGACGTCCGACGGCGCGGGCGTCCGGGCGTACAGGGCGTGCACCGCCTCGTTCAACGCGTCCCGGGCGTGGTTCAGCAGGGCGTCCGGGCCCGCGGACCGCAGCTTCGCCTCCTGAGCCCCGAGTAGCTCTTCGGCCGCGGCGGCGTCGCCGCCCCATTGGTCCGTCCAGTACCGCAGGGGCAGGTCCGCGCGCCGGGAGGTGAGCTTGGCGAGCTCGCGTTCGACGTCGGTGAGCTGCTGTCGCGTCTGGGTCATCTTCTGGGCGAGGAACCGCCGCTGCTGCTCCAAGGTGTCCACCTTGGTCCGGGCGTGCATCCAGACGGTGCGCGCCTCGTCGACCCGCTCCCTGAGGGCCGTACGGCGGTGGCGTACGTCGGCGAGGCGATTCTTCAGCTCGGCGAGTCTCTCGTCCAGCTCGGCGAGCTGCTCGGCCGCCGTGGCGTGCTTCAGGGCGTTCTCCAGATGGGCCCGGCGGCTCGCGACGGCCGCGCGGGACTCCTGGGCGGCCTCGGCGCGCGCCTCCGCCTCCTCCAAGCGGGCCTGTGCCTGGCGGATGCGGGCGTCGCGGCCCGCGATCGGCTCGGGGAACCCGCCGATCACAGTGACGCCGGAGTCGCCGTCGTGGGCGCTCGCCGGGTCGGCCACCGCCGCGGTGCGGTGTTCCACGGACGTGAGGAACCGCCGGATCGGGATCCGGCTGGTCACACCGGTGGGCAGCGGGGCGTCGGCCGCGCCGCCGAGCGGGCCGTCGGCGGTCACGAGAACGGAGCCGGGCAGCGATCGCAGTGCGTCCACGGCGGCGGAACCGTCGCCCGGGGCCACGACCACGGCGTGCCGGTAGGGCCACAGCCGCGGCTCCCATGCGCCACGGACCCGGTCGTCGAGCGTCACCGCGTCCAGCAGACCGGCGGCGGGCAGCCCGGCCGCGTCGAGCCGCGCGAGGCTCGCGGCGGTGTCGGGGTCGTGGCCCGCCTGGATGCGTTCCAGTGCCGTACGCGCGTCCCCGACCTGCCCGGCGGTCTGGCGCACGGCCCACTCCGCCTCCATCAGCTCGGGGGCCGACGCTTCGAGGTCGGCACGCAGCGTCTCCGCCGGAGTGCCGTCCCACAGGTCGGCGAGCCGGGCGAGCGCCGACCGGGACCCGCCCAGGCGCTCGAGCTCCCCTTCGTACCGTCCCTCCTCGCCGATCAGGCCGCTCAGGTCCTCCTGGAGTGACTGGTGGACGCCTTCGAGCTCGGCGACGCGCTGCTGCAGTTCTTCGGGGACGGCGAGCTCGTCGAGCTCCTCCTGGGCCTGCCGTACGGCCTCGCGGCGCTCCTCCACCCGCACGCCGAGCCCCTCGATCTGCTCGGCCAGCGCGGCGTCGTCGGCGTGGACGTCGAGAAAACGACGGGCGGCATGCAGCCGCCGCAGCACGGCGACCCGGGCGACGTGATCCCGCGCGCGGTCGCGGTCCGCGACGGCCGCCAGGTCGCTCTCCTCCTCGAGGCGACGCTGCTCGTCACGGCTGCGCTCCTCGGCGTAGCGGGACTCGATCTCGACGCGTTTGGCCCGCGCGTCGCTCTCCTTGTCGACCAGGTCGGTCAGCCCGGCCAGGGCGATGAGGGAGTCGCCGATCTCCTCCGGCTTGAGGTGGGACAACTCCTCCGACACCAGCGACGGCGCCTCCGGTCGGGTGCCGTCGGTGTGAAGGTAGGACATGCAGCGCGGCGACGAGCCGTACAACACGTCGCCGATCCGCGTCACCGGCACCCGGTTGCGCAGCGTGGCCCAGGTGCGGTGCGCGGTGTCCAGGCGCTCGGCGTCGTCCTTGCCGCGGGCGAGGACCAGGCCGTCGCTCCAGCGCACCTCGGCGTACGGGCTGCCGCCGGACTGCAGGCGGATCCACACCGACAGGGCCGACCGCTCGTCGGCGTCGCGCTCGCCGAACACCCCGACGATGTAGCCGACCGTCGCGGGCGCGTGCTCCTTGGCGGACAGGCCCACCGGCTCGGGACGGAACAGCAGCCGCGCGGCGTACTTCCCGCTCTCGTGCAGCCGCCACTGCGGATCGGCGAGGATCAGCGTGATGGCGGACAGGAACGTCGTCTTGCCCGAGCCGTTGCTGTCCACCGGGCCGCGCCCGGCAATGGTGATGAACTGCCCGGGGACGATCGGGATCGGGTGCGACGTGAGCGTGCCGATCTCGACCGTCTGCAGCGCGATGAGGTCGCGCCGGCCGACCACTCCGCCGAGGCCCGCCGCCTCGATGTCGATCTCGCTCGTCACCGTTTCTCCCCCTCGATGGCCTGGGATCGCGCCTGCGCCCGCCGACGGCGGATGGCGTCGGCGAGCGCGCCGTCCGGATCCGCCAGCAGGATGAGGTTCTCCTCGATGAGGTTCGACGCCTGCGGCGTCAGTCGCTGGAACTGCGGGCCCGGCCGGATCGGCGCGCTGTCGCCGGGCTGGAGCAGGCCCCGGTCGCGCAGCCGCTGCAGTGACAGCCTGATCTGCTCACGGGAGCGGATGCGCGAGTTGACGAGCGTCTCGAAGCTCACCCGTCGGGCCTGGTACGCCCGCGCGGTGCGCGGCAGCTCCCCCTGAGCCTTCGGGATCACGAACCCGTGCAGCAGGACCAGCGCGAGGACGGCCGCGTCGATCGGTTCCAGGGCGCCGATGCCCTCGCGGGTCAGCTCGCGCGCGACGGCGTCGTCGTATCCGGAGATGAAGCCCTCGCGCAGCTCGATGAGGACCCGCCCGGCCGCGGCCAGCATCGCCTCGACGTATGGCCGCAGGTCCGGCGCCAGACCGCGGTACAGCGCCACGGGCACCGGCTGGTCCGCCTCCTCGACCGCCGCGACCGCCCGCCGCACGGCGAGCCTCAGCTCGTGCGGCAGCGTCTCCAGGGCCGAGACACCGTCACTCATCCTCCGTCTCCTCGCCCTGGGGCCCCACCGTCTCGTCGCCCTCGCGACCCGGCACCGCCACACCCTCAGTAGCCGTCACCTTCTCACCCCCGCGACCCGGCACCGCCGCGTCCCCGGAAGCCGCCGCCTCCTCGCCCTGAGGGGCCGGCATCGCCGCGTCCTCAGGAACCGCCGCCTCCTCGTCCCCACGACCCGGCACCGCCGCGTCCCCGGAAGCCGCCGTCCCCTCGTCGTGGGGGGCCGGCATCGCCGCCTCCTCGGCCCCGCGACCCGGCACCGCCGCGTCCTCAGAAGCCGCCGCTTCCTCGTCCTGAGGACCTGGCATCGCCTCGTACACACGGCGGAGCGCGGCCACCTCGTCGTCGGCCAGCGCCGCCAGCCGTACACCGAACCGGACGCACTCCTCGTCCTGGTCGATCCACGCCGCGCGCCGCAGCCACGCCAGGGACCGCTTCGGTGCGTTGTCGAAGATCGGGATCGCCTCGTCCGGGCGGGCGTTGACGCGGGCGAGCAGCGCGAACACGCGTTCCGGAGCGACGACGCGTCCCGGGTGGGGGTGCACGTGCGGGTCCTCCCAGCAGAGCCGCACACAGGCGGCGAAGGTCAGCTGCAGGGCGGTCGACGGCGTCGTCCACAGCGAGTGGTCCGCCTGCTCGGCCAGATCGATATCGGCCGGCCAGGTCAGCAGCGCGACCTGGCCGCCTGCGGCAGACGCCAGAACGATCTCGCGCCCGGCCGCGCGGGCGGCCGCCGACACGGCGGCCGACGTCTGCGCGGGGGCGGCGCCCAGAGCCCGAAGCCGGGCCAGCGCCACGGCGGAGGGACCCGGCTCAGCCATCGCGGTCGCTCTGCGTCGTCGTGGCCCGCTCGGGCTCGGCCGCGCGTACGCCGAGCTCGCTGACGTACGTCGTCGGCGCGTCGGCCGTGACATGCAGCCGGTCGCCCAGCACCGGCTCGAACGGCAGGTCGGGGTCGGTCGCGGAGACGAGGACGTCGGCGATGACGCGCGCCGCCTGCCGCCACGGCGTGCCGCGCAGCCGTTCGGTGAGGTCGACGCCGTCCTCGGACCCGAGGTGCGCCTCGATCGCCGCGCGCCGGGCCGCCTGGTATTCGCGAAGGCGCTCGGCGGCCTCCTCGACGGGGTCGCCTTCGGGCAGCGGGTCCTCGCGCCGCGGCCGGCGCTGCCGGGGACGCGGGCGCGGCTGGTGGGTCTCGATCGTTCGCAGGACCTCGTGCGGCGACAGGTGGAGGCGCGGCGGGTCGAAGACGATGCCGTCGAAGACGGCGGCGAGCGCCTCGGGGCTGCCGGTGATCGCGGCGGTGAGGTAGGCCTCGGCGTCCAGGAGAGTGAAGTCGCGGCGCTGCGCGGCCTGGTCGAGGAGGCGCGCCATGTACTCCTGCACGGCGTTGACGTACTGCAGCGCGGCCTCGGCCATCCGCTCGGCGGGCCGGCGATGCTCGCCGAAGTCACGGTTGACCCGCTCGACGATGCGCTCGGCCTGGGTGAACAGCCTCTTCGCGTCGCCGTGGTGGCGCTGCTCGGCGATCAGCTCCTCCAGCGGACGGTGGCGCACGAGTCGCCGCAGGTGTCCGGACCGGATCGTGAACTCCCGGCGCGCCTGCACGAGCGCCTCGGCCACCGCCCGGCTCGTCGCGCTGCCCAGCTCCAGCTCGCGGTAGGTGGCGTCGAGCAGCGTGACCAGCTCCTGCAGCCCGCCGCTGGCCTCCAGCCGACCGAACACCAGCAGCGCCGCCGAGGACGCCGGGTTCAGGACGTAGCGCCACTCGTAGTCGCGCTGGGTGAACGGCTCGATCAGCTCCATCTTCAGGAACAGCTCGAAGTAGCGGTCGAACTGCGGCCGGCCGCAGACGTGGGCGCAGGACTGGGCCAGCTCGGCGCGCGTGAGACCCCCGTACGCCTCGTGGTCGCCGAACGCGGCGTGGATCGCGCGTGCGACCTCCAGCTGGTCGAGGTCCTCGGTGACCGCCCCGCGGTCGCCGGCGACCGGCGCGGCGAACGCCTTCAGCCGCCGGTGGAACGCCTCGCGCACGGCGATCACGTCATCGTGCTCGAAGCGCATCTGGCCGGTCATCGTCACCCCCCCTGTGGTCCGAGGCACGACCGTAGCCCAGTCGGACGACACCTCGGGTCTTCCGGACGCGCTCCCGAAGACGTCAACTACTGAGCGTAAATATTCTGCTACGATACGTCATCGCTATTGGAAACCCGCCGTCCGCTCCGCGGATCGCCCGACGCACCTCCGCTTCGACGCGCCACCCAGCCGGATCGCCTGCGAGACACCAGCGGGAGTTCAGCCGTGCACGGTCCAGTGTTCCGAGTCCTCGGGCCCCTCGAGGCCACCGTCAACGGATGCCAGGTCACGGTCCCGGCGGGAAAGCAGCGCACCCTGCTCGCCACGCTTCTGCTCGGCGCGAACCAGGTCGTGTCGCTCGACGAGCTCACCGAGCGGCTGTGGGACGACGCGCCGCCGCGCCGTCCGCGTGGCGCGCTGCACACGTACGTGACGCGGCTCCGGCAGATGCTCGACCGTCACGGACCTGGGACGGGCGACCTGATCCGCACCGCCGCCGCCGGCTACCTCATCGAGGTGTCCGACCTGGACCTCACGCGATTCCGCCGGCTCGTCGCAGAGGCCAGGGCCGCGAGCGAACGCGGTGACCTCGCCTCGGAGTCGGACGCGCTGACCGAGGGGCTCGCGCTGTGGCGTGGACCGGTCCTGCACGATGTGCGCTCCGACTCGCTGCACCGCGACGTCGTCCCCAGTCTCACCGAGGAGCACCTGCGGGCCCTCGACCGGCGGCAGGAGGTCGATCTCGCGCTGGGACGTCATGCGCGGCTCGTCGGCGAGCTGCGGGCGTTGACGGCGAGGTATCCGCTCCACGAGCGATTCTGGCGGCACCTGATGCTCGCCCTGCACGGGTGCGGCCGGTCCGCCGAGGCACTGGAGGCGTACGGCATGGCGAGCGCCTGCCTCCGCGATCGGCTCGGTGTGTGCCCGGGCCCCGAGACGCGCGATCTGCACACGGCGATCCTGCGCGGCGCGCCCCCGATGTCCGCCCACCCCGAAAGAAAAGTGTAAGCGCACTGAAAGCAGCCGTCCCTAACGTGGCATTCGCCGAACAAGGGAAGGCAACGATGAGCGCAAAAGGCCCCACCATATACCCGGGCGTGGACATCATCCGGCGAATTCAAGAGCTGGTGATCGTGTGTTCGCTGCTGCCCCCGGACGGAAAGTTGCGCGAGGTCCTCGAACTCGCGCTCTCGCTGCACGAAGAGCCTGTCCTCTCCAAGATCAAGCCGATCGAGGATCTCCATCCGCACGCCGTCAAGGCGTGGCTCGAGGCCATCTGGTCACCGGAAGGCGTCACCCCCGAGGTGAAGGAGCTGGTCGACTGGCAGATCAACAGTGACAATATGGCGGCCGCCATTCAGGAGCTCACGAACGTCGAGCTACAGATCGGCGTGAGACTGACCGCCGAGAAGATATAGGCATACCCGGCAACCCGAACACCACGTTTTCAAGGAGACATTCCATGTCCACAGAAATGGCTCTCCGGGCCGTCGTCGACGACGAGTTCCGCACCGAGATCCTCGCCGACCCGAGCGCGTTCGGTATGTCCTCCTCGGCGCTGCCCGCGCCGGTCGAGCAGCCGGATCAGGAGTCGCTGGACTTCTGGACCGAGGGCATCGCCGCCATGGAGATCTACGCCTGCGGGACCAGCTGCAGCTGGGGACCGTTCACGATCGTCTGCGACGGCCAGACGAAGTAGGCGTCCGGGTCACCGTTCGCTGCGGTGGGTCGGCTCGTGCCGGCCCACCGTCCGATGCGCCACCACACCGCGGCCACCACACCGCGGCCGACGCGCCGCAGCCATCGCACGGTGGCCGCCGCGTCGCAGTCGGCGCACCGCAGTCGGCGCACCCCGAGTCCCGAGCCGGTGTGTCGTCGGCGATTCTCGAAGCGGTCACCCGGCCCATCGCCGCGGACCGTCCTCAGCCCTCCGGATCTCACCCGATGCCCTCGCAGGAGCCAGTCCATGGGTGACCACCCTTACCTCGATCTCGCCGTACGGGCCGGCAACCTGGCGGAACGGATGCGAATCGTCGCCATGCTGGAGAGCCGGAGCGGCAGACCTGCCGACGAGGCTCCGCCCCTCACACCGTTCGACACCTGGCGGATCGACCGGCTGGCCGGCAGACTCGCCGCCAAGTTCGGCAAGGAGGCGCTGAGTCGCTCGACGTCCACGCGCCACGACAAGGCGCACCTCGTCGACGTCCTCACCGCATACCGCCGTCACGAGCTGGATCTGGCGACGGCGGACGCGCAGACCAGATCCGTGTTCGCCGGCGTCCACAGCTCGTGGCTGCCCACCTATCAGGCTGCGCTGAGCCGCTTCGACCGTCCCGCCTCCCGACCGGACACCGTGCCGTCCGAAACCGCCGGCGACGGCACCGGCCCGGGCTGGCGGTCCTTCGACGTGTACTACGGTCGGCGCGCGAAGGCCTGCGAGCCCTTCCTGATGGAGCTCGGACGGCGGCTGGAAGGCGCGGCGGCGCGCCATCCCGGGCTGTTCGACCAGCAGCTGATCGACGACTTCCAGCGGCATCTCCTCGACCGCTTCGAACTGGCTCTGACCTGGGCACTGGAGGCGCACGCCAACGTGCACTGCGCCCGGCACGGCATCGACAAGACGCGGGCGACCCGCGACGACTACCTCGCCTACGTCGACGCGACGTTCGCCGACGCGGCCGCCTACCACCGCTTCTACCTCGCGTTCCCCGTCCTCGGGCGGTGGCTCGCCCTCGTCACCGATCTGCTCTCCGACTTCGGCGCGCGTCTGGTCCACCGCCTTGCGGCCGACGCCGCCGACCTCGGTGAGGCGGTCTTCGGAGAAGAGATCGCGGTGTTCCGTTCCGCACGCCAGGGCCGCTCCGATCACCATGCCGGGGCACGCACCGTCGCCATCGTCGACGTCGAGCTGGCCTCCGGGCGTACCGCGCAGTTCGTGTACAAACCGCGCTGCATCAGATCCGAGGCGGCGATGCAGCGGCTGCTCGAGCGCCTGCGGGACGACGGTGTCCTCGACTTCGCGTCCCGGCCGGTGCTGCCTCGGGACGGGTACGGCTACGAGGCGCTGATCCCCTCGGGCCGTAACCACCTGGCGTCCCGCGAGCAGGTCGAGCAGGTTTACCGGGAGCTCGGCGGGCACCTGGCGATCTTCTACGTGCTCGGCGGCGGCGACCTGCACTTCGAGAACATCCTCGTCGCCGACGGCCACGCCCACGTCTGCGACTGTGAGACCGCCCTGGGGGTGCTGCCGCGCGGTCAGGAGCGCCCGTCCGGCACCCTGCTCGACTCCGTCTTCAAAACCGGGTTGCTCGAGTGGCCACGGGCCACGGCCTCCGCGACCGAACTGCGGATCAGCGGCTACTCCGGCGGCGAAGCGTACGAGATGCCCATTCCGGTGCCGCGGATCACCGAGCAGCGTCTCGGCTTCGAAGCGTCGGTGACGCACGAGGCCGGCGTGCGCGTCGAGCCGGACGCGTCGAACCGCGTCTTCCTCGGCGACCGGCTGATGCAGCCGCACGACTTCACCGACGCCATCATGGACGGCTTCGATCGCGTCTACGCGTGGTTCGAGCAACGGCCGGACGACGCGGTCGGATTCGTGTCGGACGCCTTCAAGGGCGCGTCGGCGCGGTTCATCAACTGGGGCACCCAGATCTACTCTCAGCTGCTGCTGTCCGCGCGGCACCCGCGCTGCCTCGTCGACCCTTTGGAGGTCGACCTGCTCGCCAACACGGTGCGCACGTTCCCGCGCACGTGGGATCACGAAGGCATCCTGGCCGAGCGCGAGCTCATCTCCATGTGGCGCCTCGACGTCCCCATCTTCACCGCCGACGCGCACGGCGACCGGCTCGTCCACGACCACGCGACCGACCTGCCGTCCTTCCTCGAGGTCTCCCCCACCGACCACGCCGCGCAGCGGATCCGGCGCCTGTCCGCGGGGAACCGCATCCAGCAGCGCCAGTACATCGCCGCCGGGCTGTCCACGGGAGAGGTCAGCAGCCCGACCTTCGTCACCGCGTGCCTCGACTACGCGGCGCGGATCGGCGAGCGCCTGTGCGCCGGCCTGCGCGAGCCGTCGGCACCCGCACCGTGGACCTCGTACGAGCTCGCCGGCGGCGTGATCACCGAGGTCGACGTCGAAGGTGACCTGTACCACGGGTCGGCCGGAATCGCGCTGTTCCTCGCTTACCTCGACGCCCTGGTGCCGCGGCCGGAGTTCCGCCGCGCGGCCGAGCAGGCCCTGTGGCACGCCGTCACCGGCACCGACCGAAAGCGGATCGGCGCGTTCCAAGGCCTGGGTGGCCTCATCTATGTGCTCACGCACCTCCATCGCCTCTGGCAGGATCGCGGCCTCCTCGAACTCGCCGTGCGGCTGAGCGGCGACCTGCCCGCCCGGGTGGACGCCGACACCCGGTTCGACGTACTCGGCGGCACCGCCGGGCTCATCCCCGTGCTGCTCGGCCTCGCCCAGGAGACCGACGGTCAGGGTCTGGACATCGCGCATCGATGCGCCGCCCGGCTCCTCCGTCACGCCGACGCGGACGGCGACACCCTGAGCTGGCGGACCACGGACCCCGGCGAGGCATCGGCCAACCTCACCGGGTTCGCCCATGGCTCCGGCGGCATCGGGTGGGCGCTGATCCAGCTCGGCCGGCTCGCCGACCGGCCGTCGTACGTCGACGCCGGGCGTCGTGCCTTCGCCTACGAGGCCAGGCACTACGACCAGGCCGAACAGGACTGGTACGACCTGCGCACGAACGCCGGCGGAGCACTCCGGCACGGCCGGCACTACGCCAACGCGTGGTGCAACGGAGCCGCCGGCATCGGCTTGAGCCGCATCACGAGCTGGGCGACCCTCGGCGGCGACGATGAGCCGATGCTCCGCGAAGCGCACCAAGCACTCGCCGCCACGATGCGCAACTTCCCCCGCCTGATGAACGACACGCTCTGCCACGGCCGCTCCGGCAACGCCGAGCTGCTCCTGCGGTTCGGGCTGCTGCGGGACGAACCCGCGTTCCAGCTCGAGGCGAATGTCCAGGTACGAAGCCAGTGGCGCAACGTCGACGACGTCGGCGCGGGGACCGTCGAGAACACCGCCGGCTTCTTCCCCGGACTGATGGTCGGAATGTCGGGATTCGGGATGCATTTCCTCAGGCTCGCCGCGCCGGACCGGGTGCCCTCGGTCCTGCTCCTCGATCCCCCATCGACTTCCCCGGCAGACCATGACGTCGCCAGTTCGAAAGACTCAAGGAGGTAAGAGACGTGTCCGTCGAATCCGGCCAGGCGTTCTTGCGGAGCGCGCACCACTCACCCGAGCTCTCGCAGCAGCTGCGGGCGCTAACGGGGGTTGAGGAGCTCGTACGACTCGGAACCCGTCACGGATACAACTTCACCGTCTCAGAACTGATGGAGGCGTCGTCCGCTCCCACGGCCTCTTCACCGGTCTCCGCGACGGGCCGCCGAGGGGCGGCCACCGACGCCGCCCGCGACACGCGGGCCGACGCGCGGCCAGACCCGGCGTCGGCCAGGTTCCTCCACCATGAGTACCGCGTGACCGACCTACCGGGTTTCGCGGGCGTCGCCGAACAGCTGCCGCACCTGAAGATCAAGCCGTCGTCGGTCGACATCGGTCGCTTCCAGCGGACGTTCCGGGATGAGGACCTTCGATCGACGGACCGATCCCCGGCCAACCCGGAGTACCAGGCCTGGCACGCGGCGAAGGCCGGCACCGGGTGGCGTGACCCGGCCGTCGGCCCGGACGCGCCCCGGCGTGACTTTCACCTGATCAACCTCGACGAACACGTCGACCATCCGGGATACGACCGATATCTCGCGGCGAAGCAGCGAACGATCACAGAGCTGGAAGCCGTGTTCGGCACCGAGGTGCGGTTCTCCGGCAGCCTCTGGTACCCGCCCCAGAGCTACCGCCTGTGGCACACCAACGAGACGCAGCCGGGCTGGCGGATGTACATCGTCGATTTCGACGAGCCGTTCGAGGACCCGGCCGACACGTCGTTCTTCCGGTACATGAACCCGCACACCGAGGAGATCGTCACGCTGCGCGAGCGCCCACGGATCGTGCGGTTCTTCAAGGCCGAGCAGGAGCCGACCCGGCTGTTCTGGCACTGCATCGTCAATCCGACGACGCGACACCGGTGGAGTTTCGGCTTCGTGGTGCCCGACGACTGGATGGATCGGCTCTCCGCCCGAGCGTGAAGGGGGTCAGGTGCTGCGATCAAGACGGGACTTCGGGGCGCCGGCCACGGCCGCCGTCAGCGTGGACCGCTCGGACGCCGGGGTCCCGGCGATCCGCGCGATCGGGCTGCGCAAGTCGTATCCCGGCGTCGAGGCCGTGCGCGGTATCGACCTCAACGTCGGACAGGGCGAGACGTTCGGCTTTCTCGGCCCGAACGGCGCGGGCAAGACGACCACCATCGCGATGCTGTGCACCCTGGTCCGTCCGACGGCGGGGCGCGTCGAGGTGGCCGGTCACGACACGCGCACGGCACCGGGGCTCGTGCGCCGCAGTCTGGGGCTCGTCTTTCAGGAGGGCACGCTCGACGGTGACCTGACGGCCGCCGAGAACCTCCGCTTCCATGCCGACCTGTACGCCATGCCGCGGGCGACGCTCGCCGCCCGGGTGGACGCCATGCTCGAGCTCAGCGGGCTGACCGCGTCACGTGACAGCCTCGTGCGCACCTTCTCCGGAGGCATGCGGCGCCGGTTGGAAGTAGCCCGTGGCCTGCTGCACCGACCCCGCGTGCTGTTCCTCGACGAACCCACGATCGGGCTGGATCCGCCATCGCGTGCCCAACTGTGGGAGCACCTCGGGGAGGTACGCGAACGCGAGGGCACCACGCTCTTCCTGACCACGCACTACTTGGAGGAGGCCGAGCGCTGCGACCGCATCGCCATCATCGACGACGGGCGGATCGTCGCGCAGGGCTCCCCGGCGGAGCTGAAGTCGGTGATCGGCGCCGACCGCGTCGACCTGCGTACCGGCGACGACGAGAAGGCGGCCGAGACGCTGCTCGAACGTTTCGGTATGGAAGCCGTCGCCGGTCCGCACGGCCTACGCGTCCAGGCCGAGGACGGCGCCCTTCTCGTCCCTCGACTGTGCGCCGGTCTCGACGTCCCGGTGTACGAGGTGACGGTCACCCGGCCCAGCCTCGACGACGTCTTCCTGCACCACACCGGGCATCGCATCCGCGCCGACCCCACGGGAGAACGCCGTTGACCGCCAACGTCGCCGCCGAACTCCGCGCCGCGCGCATGCTCTGGTATCGGGAGATGCTGCACTTCGTACGGGGCGGAGCCGCGAGTCTCGTGTCACTGGTGCAGCCGGTGCTGTTCCTGTTCGTGCTCGGCATCGGCCTGTCACGGATGTTCGCCGGCACCGGCGGCGGCCGTTCCTCCGACTACCTGATGTTCCTCTTCCCGGGCGTCCTGGTCATGGCCGCGCAGCCGCCCGCCATCTCCGTCGGGGCATCCATCGTGTGGGATCGGCAGAGCGGCTTCCTGCGCGAGATGCTGGTCAGCCCGGTGCGGAGGGACACCCTCCTGACCGGCAAGTGCCTCGGTGGCGCCACGGTGGCGACGTGCCAGGGCGTGATCGTGCTGGCCGGCGCGGGTCTGATCCACATGCCGTACCGGCTCGGGCTGTTCACGCTGCTGGCGGCGGAGCTGGCGCTGGCAGGGCTGGCGATGACAGTGCTGGGGGCCCTGGTCGCGGTCACCATCACACGGCCCCGGACGTTCACCACGGTGCTCAGCGTTCTGATGGCTCCGATGATCTTCCTGTCCGGGCTGATGTTCCCGATCAGCGCGATGCCCGGCTGGATGTCATGGGCCGCGCTGGCGGACCCGCTGACGTACGCGGTCGACGCCATGCGGCAGACCATCACCTGGTGGACCCATCCGTCGTCCACGCTGTTCGTGCCGGTCACCTGGGGCGGCTGGCGCCCGCCGCCGCTCGTCGAGCTGGCGGTCGTCGGCGCCTTCACCCTCGTCTCACTGAGCGTCGCCGCTCGCCGCTTCTCCCGTACCGGCTGACACGGTGGGGCGACCTGAGCGCCGCCGATGAGCGCACCGGAGCCGTTGGTCACACCTGGCCTGGCGGCGCGTCCCGCCCGGAGCCGTAAGCCGCGCTTGGCCTCTCCCTCTCCCGGAATACGGCCGGGCCGTCTCGCGGTGGCCCGGCCGTCACGTGTCCAGCACCGAGCTAACGCGAGAAAAACTCATGTCCTCATCCGGCCAGAGGACTACTCATCGCCGGAGGGTTGGCGGACAGTGATCCACGCGCTCAACTCTTCGAGGTGGTCCCATGAGGCGTCTCCCGGCCATCGCGTTCGCCGTCATCCCCGCCCTCCTCGTCCTGCTGGCCCGGCCGGGCGCCGCGGCGAGCGGCTTCCCGGCGGGACCGCCGAACGATCCGGGCTACGCCCCGGTCGAGAACGGCGCGCCGGTGAGCTGCCTGACCACGGCCACGCCCGGCGGGGAGCAGCACAATCTCTACTCCTTCCTGCCGCGCTGCACCCCCGGCGCGAAGGATCCGGAGGGCGCCGCGGGGATGTCGGTGGACACGGCCTGGCGGGACTACACGACCGGATCGCCGGACACGGTGATCGCCTACGTCGAGGCGGGGATCAACTGGCACGCCGGGGACGTCGCCGACCTCGCCGACAAGGTGTTCCTCAACACCGGTGAACTACCCAAGCCGGCCGGATCCGCGACGTACGACAAGAACGGCGACGGCGTGGTCACCGCCGCCGACTACGAGGGCGATCCCCGCGTGCACGACACGAACGGCAACGGGATCATCGACCCCGAGGACCTCATCGTCGCGTTCTCCAACGGCAAGGACGACGACGGCAACGGCTTCACCGACGACATCTCCGGCTGGGACTTCTACGACGACCAGAACGACCCGGCCACACCCGACTCGACGTACGACCACGCCAACGACCAGCAGCGGGTCGCGGCCGCACAGACCGACAACGGCAAGCTGAGCGCCGGGATCTGCCCGAAGTGCCGCCTGCTCCCGATCCGCGCCGGCGCGGAGGCCCTCGATCGTACGGACGACCTCGCGGCGGCGTGGCTGTACGCGGGCCGGGCCGGGGCGAAGGTCATCGTCAGCACCACGGCCGACCTCGGGTACTCCTCCGCGATGCGCCGCGCCGTCGACAAGCTCTGGAACGACGGCGTGGTCATGGTGGAGTCCAGCAACGACTTCGACTCCACCGACCATCAGGGCGGGATGTTCTGGCCGCATGTCATCCCCGGTAACGGCCTGGTCGCCAACGCGGCAGGCGCGCCGGGCGCCCTCGCCAACGTGCTGACCTCGACCTACCGCGAGCGTTCCAACCTCACCTCCTACGGCGCCAAGGCGATGTTCTCGGTGGCCACGCAGGGCGGCTCCACGTCCGAGTCGACGCCGACCACCGGCGGGCTGTTCGGCCTGCTGTTGTCCTACGGGGCGCAGGCCGCGAAGGAGAAGAAGATCGACCGGCCGCTGACCAACGCCGAGGCCGTGCAGGTGCTGCGCGCGACCGCGAGCGACGTCGACGACGCGAGCCTCGGCTGGCCCGGCCGGCCGGGTTGGGATCGGCAGTACGGCTACGGCCGGCCGAACGCCGCCAAGGCCCTCGCGGCGGTCGCCAAGGGCGACATCCCGCCCGCGGCCTGGATCGACAGCCCGGACTGGTACGCCCTGTACGACCCGGAGACGACCTCGTCCGTGCCGGTCACCGGGCACGTCGAGGCGCGCCGGGCGAAGAGCTTCCGCTACGAGCTGGGGTTCGCGCCGGGGATCGAACCGGCCGACTCGGCGTTCATCAAGGCCGGCGACGGTCAGGGCACCGGCGCGTACGACGGCAAGGTCGGCACGCTGGACCTGACCCGGCTGCCGTCGTCCTTCTGGGACAAGGCGTACACGATGCCCGACGACAAGGAACTGTCGGCGGCCGAGCAGTACACCGTGACGCTGCGGCTGCGCGTCTGGGACGACGCGGGCCGGATGGGCGAGGAACGGCGCGCGATCGCCGTCCACCACGACGCCACCCTGCGGACCGGCTTCCCGCTGCGCTTCGGGATCGGCGGGGAGAGCCAGCCCGCCCTCACCGACCTGCGCGGTACCGGCCATCAGGACATCGTGTTCGGCGACGCCGACGGCCGCGTGCACGCCCTCGACGGGGTGAGCGGGAAGGAGCTGTCCGGCTGGCCCGTCACGACCAACGCGAGCCCCACCCGGATCCCGGGCTTCGACCCGGGCCATGAGCCGATCGTCGCCCCGGTCGCGGTCGGCGACCTGTTCCACGACGGCCGTCAGGAGGTCGTGGCCACCAGCACCACCGGCCGGACGTACGCGTTCGACGCCCAGGGTCGACTCCTGCCCGGCTGGCCGAAGACCCTCGACTCGGGCGTGACCAAACCCGCGATCCCCCGGCCTGCCCTGGCCTACACCCGACTCCCTCATCAGGGCGCGACGGCCTCCCCCGTCCTCACCGACCTGGATGGGAAGGCCGGGCTGGAGGTCGTGCAGGCCGGATGGGACGGACGGGTACACGCCTGGCACGCCGACGGCTCCGACGTGCCCGGCTGGCCGGTGACCGTGGCCGACCCGCCGAAGCCGGCATCCGGGCTGACCGCGATCGACGACGCGAAGCTCGACGCCACCCCGGCCGTGGCCGACCTCGACGGCGACCACCGGCCGGAGATCGTCGTGCGCTCCCAGCACTCCGAGAGCCACGGCGCGGGCATCCAGGCGCTCGGCGCGAACTACGTGTACGCATACCACGCCGACGGCTCGCCGGTGAAGGGATGGCCGGTGCGCCTGCCGTCGATCGTCACCTACTACGGGAGCGCACAGGAGTTCATCACCGAGGCCGCCAACAGCCCCGCGGTCGCGGACGTGGACGGCGACGGCAAGGACGAGGTGGCCACCGGCCCGTCGTTCTCCGCGACCTTCCTCATCGGCGGCGACGGCACGATCCGGGGCGCGTACGGGCCGTTGAACAACCCGGCGACCGCGCTGCTGAACCACGACGCGGCCGCCGTACGCGCGCTACTGACCGGGTCGTCGCCCTCACCGGCGATCGACCTGCCGGCGTCATTCACGACCAGCGGCGCGTTCGGGAGGTTCGGCGCCGACGGACGGCTCGGCTACGCCGAGTCCGGGTCGGGCGCCGTGTCGCTGATCGCCGCGCTGCTTTACCCCGGCAGCGGCACCGCGATCGGCAACTACGAACGCGGCTACGACGCCGCCACGACCCTGCCCGTCACTGGGTACCCGCAGGCGCGTGCGGGCCTGGACTTCCTCGGCGCGCCGCTGATCGCCGACGTCACCGGGGACGGCCGGGCCGACGTCGTCGACGGCGGCGACACCTCGACGGTGCAGGCGTTCACGTCGTCCGGCCAGGCCCCGGGCTTCCCGAAGTTCACCGGCGGCTGGACGTTGTTCTCCCCGACCGCGGGCGACCTGGACGGCGACGGGCGTACGGACCTGGTCACCACGACCCGCGAGGGTTATCTGTTCGCCTGGCGGACCGGCGGGCGGCCCGACGCCGAGTCGTGGGCCTACCATCACGACGAGCAGCGCACCGGGCGGTACGGGACCGACACCCGACCGCCCGGCATCCTGCGCGACCTGCGGCGCGACGGCACGACCGTGACCTTCGTCGCGCCCGGCGACGACCGGTACGCCGGCCGTGCCGCAAGCTACCGCGTCACCGCCGACGGCAAGGTCTCCACCGTCGCCGCGACGGTCGGCGCGGGCGGCCGGCAGAGCATCACCATCCCGGTAGGCGCGCGGCGGGTCGTGATCCAGGCCGTCGACGACGCGGGCAACCTCGGCCCGCCGGCGACTCCCTGAGAGCCCCTGTCGAGAAGGCGACTCTCAAAAGCCGCCGCGGGACGTCACCCGGCCGGCGGGACGCCTCCCTGCCGGTCGGACGCCACCTCCTCGGCCGGACGCGCTCCGCCTGTTGGATGCGCCCCGCCGGCTGTACGCGCCCCGCCTATTGGATGCGCCGCGCCTATTGGATGCGCCCCGCCGGCCGGACGTGCGCCGCCTGTTGGACGCGCTCCGAGTGCTTTCGGCGAGGCTGCTGTGGCCGGATGTCACCCTGCCGGCCGGACATCGTCCTGCCGGCAGGGCGCCGAGCCGACCACGGTGCCGGGCCGACCAGGGTGCCCAGCCGAACGCCATCCCTGCCGGCCAGGGCGCGCGGCCGGTCGTCACCTCGCCACTCCCGGCTGGACGCCGTCCCGCCGCTCTCGGCCGACGGCGGCCCTCAGGGTTTCGGCAGCCCGTCGGAGGGGCCGGCCTCACTCCTCCGGCTTGGCGTCCGGGTGGGCGTCGATGAACTTCTCGTAGACCTCGTCGGCGATCTTTCCGCGCTCGCTCACCTCGATGCCTTCGGCGGCGGCCCACTCGCGAACGTCGCTGTTGGAGTAGCCGCGCAGACGCGGTGCCGCGTCGGCCGTGCTCTTGCGGGCCCGGCCCGCCTGCTTGACCTTGGTCGCCTTCTCGATATACGGCGCCAGCTCGTCGAGAAGCTCTTCGAGGCGCTTGAAGTTCTCATCGCCGAGATCGATGGTGTACGTTACGCCGGAAACCTCGAAATCCCGCTTCGCGACGTCTTCGCCGTCATGCCCATCAAAATCATCCACCATTACGACTTTCGTCGCCACGAGGTGTTCCTTTCTCAGCTTGCTTTGTCGGGGGATAGGATAATACGAGCGTACGACAGTCCGTGACGCACGCCCGCACGCCACGGGCCATCGCCCCTGGTGACTCTCGTCACCGGGACCGATCGGCGGAACCGCCGCAAGGCGGGCGCCATTCGCTCGATGACTTTCCCTCTTCTCTCCTCTTTGCGGTATTATTTGGCGATATCCCGCTCATCGCTCGCCGCATGCGACGGCTCGAGCGACGGACGGCATATCGCCCGAGCCGACCGGCCTGCCGGAAAGCACGAAGCCGACCGCGCGCCGACGCTATTCTCCCCACAAACAAAGTCACGAGCTGGGGGTGCGCCATAAGCGAGAAGCCAAGCTCGATGCCCGGGCCACGGCTGCGGTGCCTGCCGTTCGGCCTGATCGCAATCGTCGGCCTGATCGACTTCTGGGCGAGCCCGGAGATTATATTCCGGCCCATGCTCGTCCTGGGTCCCGCGTTCGCAAGCCTGTGGTGCGGCATCCGGCGCACCGCGATCGTCGGGTTCACCGCATTAGGCCTGTGCGCGGCGCTCAGCTACCACCACCACACGCTGGGCCGCAAACAGAACACCCTCACGCTCGTGACAATGGCCGGCGTGGCCGCGGCGAGTGTGTTCGCCAGTGCCGACCGGCAGAGACGCGAGCGTCTCCTCGCCGACGTCCGGTCCATCGCCGAGGTGGCGCAGCGGGTGCTGCTCCGCCCGGTCCCCCGACGTGTCGGCCCCATGCGCATCGCGGTCGGTTACACCTCCGCGACGGCCGAGGCCCGCATCGGCGGCGACCTCTACGAGGTCACCCTGACCCCCTCCGGCGTCCGCGTCATCGTCGGCGACGTCCAGGGCAAGGGGCTGGAGGCGGTGGAGACCGCGGCCGACGTCCTCGGGGCGTTCCGGGAAGCCGCCTACGACGAGCCCGATCTCACCGGTGTCGCCACGCGCATCGAGGCGGCGCTGCGACGGCGGCTGTCCACGCAGCAGTCCGAAGGGCCGATCGATGAGAGCTCCGGAGAGAAGTTCGTGACGGCCGTCCTCGCCGAATTCGGTGAGGGCGAGACCGTGACGCTGCTCAACTATGGCCACCCGTCGCCGTTCATCCTGCGCGGCGGCGGCGACGGCGCCTTCGCCGAACCCGACGACGTCGCACCGCCGTTCGGGCTGTCCGACCTCGTCGACGCGCGCCCGCGCCCGTACACGATCAAGTTCGCGCCCGCGGACCAGATGCTGCTGTACACCGACGGGGTCATCGAAGCCCGCGACGGTGCGGGCGGCTTCTACCCGCTGGCCGAGCGCGCGCACCTGCTCGCAGCCGCCAATCCGGAGCGAGCACTCGCCGACCTGCGCGCGGACGTGCTCCGCCACGTCGGTGGCCCCATCGCCGACGACGCCGCGATGCTCCTGATCCGGCGACGGTGAGCCCGTCCGAGACCCGGCGACGGCAGGACCCGATGTCCAGCGTGGCGAGACCACGGGTGGACGAAGGCACGGCCCTGGGCCCGCGGTCCGGGATCCGGGGTCCGCGATGCGGGATCCGGGGTCCGCGATGCGGGATCCGGCGACGATGAGGCCACGGGCGGACGAAGCGCGCCCGAGGTCGG
The DNA here is from genome assembly GCF_040655075.1 of Actinoallomurus sp. NPDC050550. Classification (NCBI taxonomy): domain Bacteria; kingdom Bacillati; phylum Actinomycetota; class Actinomycetes; order Streptosporangiales; family Thermomonosporaceae; genus Actinoallomurus; species Actinoallomurus sp. NPDC050550. Next base: position 83,841 of record NZ_JBFAJC010000037.1, read on the forward strand.
GCGACGGTGCGGGTGCGGGGCACGGTCGGTGCGGATGCGACCCGGTCGGGCGACGGTGAGGCTAGGGGTCGGCGATGGTGAGGACGTGGGCGGGCGAAGGTGAGGTCGCGCGCGACCTCACCGGCCACTCGTGGGAGGCTGGACCGCTATGACGGCGATCGGATCCCGAGCGACCATCCCCGCGGACGCGCCACCCGTGATCGGGGTGGTGCCATCGACGGTCCGCCCGCGGCTGGCGCGCGTGCGGATGCGCGGTGTCGACGTCACGATGGCCTACGCCCCCGACGAGGCCGAGCAGCGACGTCGGGCCGCCGTCGGTCTGACCGGGGTCACCCGCGTCGACCTGCTCGACGTCCTGCTCGGGCTGCCGGCCGGGGGGACGGTCCCCTGGGAAGCATTGTCGGCCAAGGAGATCCGCGCCATCCGCGAGCTGCCGGCCGGATGCGCCGACCTCACTCCGGCGGGCGTCGTCCGGTTGTTGCGGCGGCCGCTGCGCGCCGAACTCGCCATCGTTCAGGCGGTGTCGTGGCGGTCTGGCCTGGATCGCGCGGGCCGGTTCGGCGCCTACTGCGCGCGGATGGTGGTCCTGCCGGGCCTTCCGGCGGATCTGGACGAGGCGCGGGCGGAGGCCGACTACTGGGGTGTCGGTCTCGTGGCCGGGGCCCGGGTCGTCGTGCCGCCGGAGCCGTTCCGCGACCGGGCGCACGCACCGGCCGGATGGGCGTTCACCGAGGAGCTCCACCTGCGGACGCTCACCGCACCGGAATAGCTACGGCTACCGCGGGTGCTGCGTCCTCACCGCGTCGGAGTAGCGGCGGCGGGCGCGGGCGGGACGCCCTCTCACCACACTGCGATAGCCGCGGGCGCGACGCCCTCTCACCACACTGCGATGGTTGCGGGCGCAATCTCTCGCCGCACCGGAAGAATCGTGGCTGCCGTAGGCGCGGCGTCCTCTCATCGCACTGGCGCGGCGGTGGCGGGTGCGGGTGTGGTGTCCTCGCCGGCCCACACCCACAGGGACTCCGGCGGCACGAACACCGGTTCGCGGGCGCGTACGAGCGTGTTGTAGCGGGCGTGCGCGGCGATCGCGTCCCGGCACAGCTGCCGCCAGTAGCGGCGGCGGCCGGCGGGTGAGTCGGGGTAGCGGAGGTTGCGCGCCCATTCGGACCAGACTGCCACGCCGTGCAGGCGCGCGTCCTTCCAGTCTTCCTGGCGGAGGAAGCTGACGATGCTCCGGCCGCCGCATCGGGCACAGCGGCACGGCGGCGCCGGCCGGTCGCCGAACCGCCCGGCGAGCACACTTCCGCGCACGTACGCCATCAGGTCCGGGACAAGGACGCCCGGCGAGCGGTCCTCCGGCCCGCCGTTCGGCTGTCCGTACGCGGCGGCCTCCCCCGGCGGGACGATGTGCCGTAGCGCGCTGCTGGTCCCGATCGATGCGGCCAGGCCGCCCTGCGCCACCGCGTCCAGCCCGGCCAGGTCCGTGCGGAAGAGGGCGACGTTCGGCACCTCGGTGACCAGGCGGCGCAGGCCCAGGACGCCGTCCATCACCCGCTGCGGCGGGTTGAACTGGCCGCCCGGCATGACCGCCTTGGCCAGTGGCACCTCCGCGAGGAGGCCGATGACCTTGTCGATCAGGCCGGGTGCCAGCCATCTGGCGTCCATCGGCAGCGACAGGATGACGTCGTCGCGGCCGAGCCCAGCCGCGCCTTCGGCGGCGGCCTCGAGGGCACCGAAGTCTCCCGCCCGCAGGTACAGAGTCGGGGTGAGCGCCGCGTCGGCGCCCGCGTCGATCTGTCCTTGGACGTGTTCCTCCAGCGTGGTCTCCACCAGCCGGTCGCCGCTCTCGTCGAAGGGCCGCTCCCGGGTGGCGATCTTCCCTTCGGCCGGCGCGAGGTCGAACAGGATGGGACCGCCGAACGCCCGCTCCTCCCGGCATCGCCGGGCCGCGCGGACGGGGTTGGCCCCCGTCAGCACGAGCCCGCCGTCGTCAGGGCCGAGCAACGCGACCACGTCGGACGCGTCGGACGGACGGGTATGCGCGAACACACGGCCGGCGAGCACGGTGACGGCGTCACCGTGCACTCTCCCCCTCGGCCTCGCGGACACACCGGAAGGCGGGACCGGACCAGGCATCGCGTCGAATCACCTCAGAGAGTGAAGGCGAAACTCCACTTTCGACGGTGCGCGAAGAAAACCGTTCCGTCAATGCCCAGGTCGGCCCGGCTTCGGTAAAGCGGACACCTCGGCGGGTCCGCCGGGCGGCGAATGCGTGGTGTGACCACGAGCGGATCGGCTTACCCCTGCTCCCGGCTCTCCTCACGGTGAGTGAACAGGGAGAGCAGGCCCTCGATCCGGTGGTCCGCCTCCGCGGGATGACGGTGGTTCGTCAGGAAGGTCCACTGTCTCGCTGGTTCGCCGCCCTGGGACGTGGCCATCGTGGTGCTCATCCGATCTGCGTCTGGGCCTGTCATCGCGGTGCTCTCTAGAGCATTCTACGAACCGGGTTTCCGGTATCAGTTGACGTGCTTCTGTCGTACATGCATCCTCGAAGCATGTGGTCGGCAAGGCCGCTCATGCGAGTGCACCCTCGTGATGCCAGTGGCCGTCATGGCAGAACGTAACGCCCGCGCAACCGAAGCCGTCCCGCCGGAGGCGAGTCTCGTGCTCTACGAGGACGACCAGCTCAGCATCGTCCAGGTGACCCCACCGGACACCGTGCTGCTCACGGGCGACATCGACATCACCAACAGCGCGGCCCTCGCCGACGCACTGGCCCGGGTCACCGCGCGATGGGGTCAGGTGTCGGTCGACACCACCGGGCTCCGCTTCATCGACGTCTCCGGCTGGCGCGTCCTCGTCGCCTCCACGGCCACACCCCGCCCCCGGCTGCTCAACGTCGCCCCCTGCGTCCGCCGTCTGAGCGACCGCATGATGTCCCTCTGACCCTCGCGACCGGTCTCGTAGGCCGGGAACGCTCACCGCGATAACGGTTAGGCCGTGCTCCGTCCGGAGTGCCATGCTGGGCGGCGCCCCTTACCACCGATCGCGGAAGAGTCATGCTCGAGACAGGGATCATCCAGAAGACGCTGCGGGTGCCGATGACGGCGGGGCCCGAAGGCGACGGCGGCACGGTCGCCCGCCAGTTGGACGCCGCGTTGCTGAGCGTCGGGTTCAAGGCGTCCGGAGAGTTGCTGGAGCACCTGTCGCGCGTGGAGCCCGGCGTCGCCATGGACACGGGCGTACGGATCCTGGCGGCGGTCCGCGCGCTCGTCGGGGACCACGTCCAGCACAACGTCTACTTCCGCGACTTCCCGGCGAACGTGCCGGACACCGTCGAGTTCTGGCTGGAGTGCCTGCGCGACGCGGTGGTCCGTACCCGCCCAGCCGACGAGCAGCCCGATGACGAGGGACTGCGGGCGATGGTGGCCACCGGCCGGGTCGACCTGCTGCGGCTCCCGAAGTACAGCCGGTACCAGCACACGTACGAGGAGATGCTCGCCGCGCACGACGAGCTGATCCCGTCGCTGAAGGACCGGCTCACCGTTCTGCACCTGGGCCGGCCGCTCGCCGAGGAGGCGCAGGAGCTCTACCTGGCCCTGGCCGGGAGCCCGATCCCGCTCGGCGACGCGGACCTCGAACTGCTCGGCGCGCTCGCCGCAGCCTGCGTCGACGGTGCGCAACCGGAGACGATCCCGAGCCGGGAGAGCCTCGCCGTCGTCAACCGGGTGTGGCTGGCGGCGGGCAGGCCCGTACGCGTGGACACGGTCACCGACGTGCTGCGGCTCGCGTGCGCGATGTCGGACGGGGACGTCTCGCTGACCGAGCCGACCCGGTTCCGGTCGTTCCCGCGTGCGCGGCGCCGCGCGCTCCTCGCCGCCCTCGACCGGGTCGTACGGGACGGCCCCGCCAAGGTCGCCGACGTCGGCCGCCACCGGGAGATGTGGAAGCGGCTCGGCGAGCGCCTGCATCCTCACGAATACCAGGACCTACCGCACGCGCTGAAGGTGTTCGCCGTCGCCCGCGGCGAGACGGTCGTACGGTCGCTCGCCGGCCGGGTGGAGCTGGCGTTCGCCGACAAGCGGGTCGGCGAGGCGGTGTCGCTGCTGACCATCGCCCCGGGCATGCTGTTCCGGTCGCTGGACCGGGTGCTGCGCACCGCGACGCCCGCGGAGCTGGAGACTGCGCTCACCGCCGTACGCGAGACGATCGGCCGCGTGTCGGGCCGCGTGATCCTGGGCGTACGCGAGCACGTCGCCAACCGGACGGCACCGGACGCCGCGCGGATCTTCGTCAACCGCGAGGCCCGCGCCTGGGCACGCTCGGACGATCGGCCGCCGCTGCCGGAGCCCGTCGTACGGCGACTCACCGCGATCCTGGACGAGGAACTGACCCGGCGCCTGCCCGCCTGGGACCGGATCGTGGTCGACCCGGCGGTGCTCGACCTGACCGTGCCGCTGACGAACAAGACCTCGCCGAACGGTTTCGGCGCGGTGCCGCGCGGGTCGGTCATGCCGGTCGACGGGGAGTCGCTGCGGTTCTTCGTGTACTGGCGGCAGGCTCACCAGACGACCGACTTCGACCTGTCGGTGCTGCTCCTCGACGACGCGTTCGCCCCGGCCGGGCAGGTCTCGTGGACGCGGCTCGAAGGCGGCGGCGCGGTGCACTCCGGTGACATCGTCGACGCTCCGACGGGCGCGTCGGAGTTCATCGACCTCAACCTGGAGCACGTCACGGCCCGGTACGTCCTGCCGCAGGTGAACGTCTACTCCGGGGAAGGCTTCACGCAGGTCGCCGAGTCGTTCTTCGGGTTCATGCTCCGCAGCCCCGACCAGGCGGGCCGGCCGTTCGAGCCGCGCACGGTGCGGATGAAGTCGGATCTGCGGGGCACCGGGCGGGTCGCGCTGCCGGTGGTGTTCGCCCGGGGCGACGACCGCCGCTGGTCGGCGCGCTGGATGCACCTGTACCTGCGAGGCGCGAGCTGGGGGAACCGCGTCGAGACCAACCGCGTGTCGACGACGACGCTGGCCCGCAGCGTCCTGGAGCGCCGCTACCTGCCCATGTCCTACCTGGTCGAGCGACTGACCGCCAAGGCCGGGACGGTGACGCCGTACGAGCCGGGCATGGAGCTCGACGGTCCGGTGACGTTCATCGGGCTCGAACGCCCGGATGGCCTGCCGGCCGGCTCCGATGTGTACGCACAAGACCGGCTTAACGAGTTGATCCCGGAGTAGCGCGCCGCACCGGCCCGCTACTCCGGAGACGGCTCAGCCGATGGCGACGCCGACGGGAGCGAGACCGACCCTGTCGACGGTCTTGGTGACCGTGTTGGTCGACGTATCGATCACCGCGACGCCGCCGGCTTTCGTCGCGGTCACGTACACGTGATCACCGTACGGAGTGATCGCCACGCCCTCGGGGCCTCCTCCGACCGGAATGGTGGCGGTGACCTTGTTGGTGGCGGTATCGATCACTGAGACGCTGCTCGACGCCGTGTTCGTCACGTAGGCGCGGGCGCCGTTCAGCGTGATCGCCACGCCGCGGCCGCTGCTGGTGGCGATGGTCTTGGTGACTGTGAGGGTCGAGGCATTGATAACCGATGTACTGCCCGAGCAGGCGTTGGTCACATACACGCGAGCGCCGTCCGATTGATCTCCGGCCGGGGAGCGGTTACGGTCGTTGACCGGCGAGGCCATGAGGGGGCTTCCTTCTCAGCTTCGGACTGCCCTAGTCCCTTCGCTCTCCTCGCCGGTGGCCTGAGGGCTCGCCGCCGGCAGTCGGCGGGCCCTCACGTAACCTTTGCGCCCGGCGAGCCATCTTCGCGAACTGTCGACGTCCCGTGCTTTGATCCTTGAGACAGCGAATCGTGAACATGAGGGTGCCTCAAGACGGCTGGTCCGAGGAAATGGCCGTGCCGAAGTAGGACCCGGCTTAACGAGTTGATTCCCGGCCGATGAGTGGCTACGGTCGCTGATCAGCGAGGCCATGGGGGGACTTCCTTCTCGGCCTTTAACCGCTTCCTAGTCTCCTCGCTCTCCTCGCCACGTTCTGAGGGCCCGCCGACCACCGTCGGTGGGCCCTGAGCACGACATTGTTCGTCTCGGCTATGCGATGGCCGCCGGGCCGGCCGCCTGCTGGACGAGCCGCGCGAGACCCGTCTCGATGGCTTCGACGGCGGTCTCGCTCTCGGCGCCGAGCCCGTGTCGTTCGGCGATCCAGGAAGCGCTGTTGTAGGTCAGCCACACCTTGCCGTCCTGGTCCTGCCAGGCAATGGCTTTTACCGGCAGGTCGATGCCGCTGGTCTGCCGATCCTGCATCAGTGGAGTGCCACCACGGGGATTGCCGAAGATCAGGAGCTCCGTCGGGCGAAGGTCCATTCCGATCTGAGCGGCATTGCCCGCATGGTCGATTCTCGCGAATACGAACAGGCCGGCCCCGATGACCGCGGTTTGCAAGCGGTCGATCGTCTCACCGACGGGCCAGTCGCTGGCAACCGTCACCATGCCGTGTTCACTCATTTGTTCCCCACCTTCGCGGCAGAGCGCGACCTTCCCGCATTCGCCGCGCCGCCCGCAGCTCGCCGATCGTTACGGACACGCCCGACTGTAGCCAGCCCGACTGTAGCCAGAAAGACGCATTTTCTCGGCAGAAGGATCTAGAATCACGTCAAGATCAGAGAAACGGCGGCGACCATGACCGAAGATATCCGGATATGCATGCCTGCGTCGGCGGCGGCTCCCGGCTTCACCCGCAGGCTAATGGAGCGAAGCCTCAAAAAGTGGGGCTATTCGGATATTTCTTACGACGCGATGCTTGTAGCGACCGAAATAGTGACGAACGCGATGAGAGCGACTCCCGGCGAGATCATCCGCTTCATGTGCCGCTGGGAGGACGGCGTGGTCTACATCGCCGCATGGGATTCCAGCCTCGGCCGCCCCGCACCAACGGCCACGGTCGACCTCACCCTGGACGACCTGGATCTCGCCGAGGCCGGCCTCAACACGGACGGCCATCGCGGCCTGCTCATAATCGACGCGCTCGCACTGGAGTGGGGCTACCGTCCCGACCCCATCGATCCGAGCACCGGCCGCTCCCCTGGCAAATGGGTCTGGGCCCGAGTCGCCGCCACTCCGTCGGACCACGTCTAGAGTCTGTTGGAAAGTGGATCTTGGTCAGGGATGATTACCGCAAACGACGCGGGCCGGCGGGGGTTTGTCGGCGAGAGATCACTTCTCGTGCATCCAGGCGAGCGTGGTCCGCGACTCGCGGAGTCGCCAGCCCGCCGGCGTCCGCACCGCGGTGCAGGCCAGTCGCAGGCCGCTTGTCCGGTGGGGTGCTTGGCCGTCGCGGTAGAAGTACACGAGCGAGTTCGCCGAGGCAGCTGCCTGGTCGCCGTCAACGTCCACCAGCAGATCAGTGGTCACGTGCTGGGTGTGCTCCCCCGCGACCTCAGCCTGTCGCATAAAGGCGACGAGCTTGTCGATGCCGTGGAGTTCGCCGTTGCGGGGCGAGTACACCGCCATGTCGTCGGCGAAGACGGTGTCCGCATCCTCCCACCGCTTCTCGTCGAGCAGGCGCGCGAGGCGGGCGAACAGGTCGGCGATCTCGAGACGGTCGGCGATCAGGGTATCCGTGGACATGACATCCTCTTTCGTTGGCGCCACTAACATTGGCGTCGCCAACTATACAGATTTTCGTTGGCTGCGCCAACGATGTATGGTGGCGGTCGTGGACGAGACACCCGCACGCCTGACCGTGAAGCCGAGTTGGCTGCTCACCCAGCTGGCATTGCACGCCCACCGGTTGGCGTCCGACAGCTTCGGCGAGGTGGGTGCGCGCGGGTACCACTACCGGATCCTGGCCGCGCTGGACGAGTTCGGGGTGGCCAGTCAGGCCGAGCTCGGTCGCCGGTGCAACATGGACCGCAGCGACGTCGTGGCGGCGATCAACGAACTGGCCGAGCAGGGTTTCGTCGAGCGGACGCCGGACCCGGATGACCGAAGGCGCAACATCGTGACCCTCACCGCGGCGGGTGATGGGCAACTGCGGCGCATGGACCGAGCGCTCGACAAGGTGCAGGACGATCTACTCGGACCGCTTCCGGCCGAGGACCGGCAGACCTTGACCCGCCTGCTCGCTCGACTGCTCACGCACCACCAACAGGCCTAGATCCGCTTCGAACAGACCCTCGACCGGACCGGAGGTCTGGCCCAGGGTCTGGAACAACATCGGCCAGGTCTACGGCGTACCCGTCGAGCCGAGTTCAGGCCGCGTCGATCAACGCCAGATCTCGAGGCACGAGCGTGGTCGACATCAGCATTTCCTGGATCAGGTTGTGATTCAGCGTGTTGCCGACCGGCTCGCCGACTTCTTGGCGGGTCAGCCCCGAAATTCCGGCACGGACCAGCCGGTTGCGCACGCCGCCGACCAGGTGCTCGACTCGCTTCCTCGTCCATCCTGCGTCCGGCTGCAAGCCGGCGAGACTGTCGGCCGTCTGCTGCCAGGACAGGGGCTGCGGATGGGGTTCATGCAGCAGGTACCGCTGGCCGAGCACGACGAGGACGAGTCTCTCGTCAGGCTCGAGCCGCCACGTTGTCGGATCGACGGTGGCAGCGTCGTGCCGGGCCACAGGCTGCTCGTACCCGGGACCGGAGACGAAGACCTCCAGTAGATGTTCGCGTGTGCCGCGGACGAATATCGACGTGTAGCCGGTCTGGAGCACCACGGGTTCCTCGTCCTCGAACAGGTATCTGTCGGCGATCCGGATCGGCGTCCGGCCGGCGTTGCTCACCCGCCACTGACCGCCGCTGTGGATCAATGTGCCTTGGTGACGGCTGACCCGTACATCGTCCTCACCGAGACATACATGAACATCGGGCCGGTTACGCCCGAAGAGGATCTGGCGGCCGTCCGCGGGACCCACCGTGATCCCGCCGGTCAACGCGAGAGCGAAGATCGTACCCGGCGCCGATGGCCGCACCCCGCGAGCGAGGCTCTCATGTGAGGCGGGGAGCACGACACCGCCCACAGACCTGGGCGCGGTCGCGGTGCCGGCGGCTCGGTCACGAACGTCGGTGCCGCCGACACGGGCCTGGCCCGAAACAGCGTAGGACCGCGTGACACCGGCCGAGGACGTCGTGCTCGGCGACGCTTCGGCCTGGTCGGCCTCGCGGGTGACCGCATCGTGGGTCGCCAGTTCGTCCAGTGCCCGCTGTGCACCCTCCACTCCGTACCGGGCCGCCACGCCAAGCCAGTGCTCGCCTTGGTCTCGTTCTCCCAGCTCCAGCAGCTTCAAGCCCAGCGCGTACGTCGCATAACCGAACTCGGCGGATTCGGCCTGGCGTTTCAGACCGTCGATCTCCTGCGGAGTCAGTCGCTCGATGCTCTCCATGACCGCTTCGAAGCCGTCCTGGAGATCCCGCTCGGTGGGGTCCGGGAGCTCGTGCGGGTCGCCATGGCGGTTCACTCGCAGTCCCCCTCCGGCCGGTAGGAGTCCAGGCCAACGCTCTTACGGAGCGTCTCCAGCGCCCTCTTCCGAAACATCTTCACCGTATTGTCCGTCACGCCCATCACCGTCGCGGTCTGGGCGGTCGTCAGATCGTCGACATAGCGCAGATGGAGCGCCTCACGCTGCCGGTTCGGCAGGGTCGCCAGCGCCCGCTGGAGGTCGATCCGGCGGTCTGTTTCCTGATGCGATTGGAGTTTTGAAGCCAACGAGTCGGCGAGCAGCACTAGGTCCTCTCCCTCGACCGGGTGTTCCGGCACTCGTCCGCGCTTTCTCCAGAAATCCGTGATGCGCCAACGCGCAATGGGGATCAGCGCCAAGGCCGCCCGTTCCTCCATCATGGCGGCACCGCCAGAGTGGTCGAAGTACGTGGCGAAGACGTTCTGCCAGATCTCCTGGCATACGTCCTCCGCTTCCTCCAGCCCGCCGACCCGCCGTGCCACGAACCTCCGCAGCCGGGGATGGTGTTCGAGGTAGAAGCGCCGCGTCGCCTTCTGGCGTTCGGCTTCCGAGGCTTCCCCCGGGACGTCTTCGTCGCCTCGCCGCTGCGTCACCTGCCCCGTTCACCTTCCGCCCGGCTCTTTCGTTTCGCCGCCTGGATCCCGGCGGGCGTCCACCTCGATGGACCATTCCTCCGCGCATGCCCGGCGTCGTGCCCGCGCCGCCCGGCCCGTCGCCGCCAACGTGCTCGCGACCGCCGTCATCGCCCGGCGCTGCTGCCGGGCCAGCGCCACGCGGCCCCACACGCGAACGGCCAGCGCGCCGAGCGCCAGCAGACCGGAGGCCGCTGAGACGACCTCACTGAGACTCGACGACCCGAGCACCGCGACCCACCACCTTGTCTCTACGGAAACAGCATCACCTTCTACATCGCTGAAGTCTCCGGAAACGGGTACCACCGAATCGCTCGCGTTCCGCATTATTAGTGTCGATTCCCGCGATATTTCTTTCGCTGGAGCACGACGAGGCGTGTGTCGAGGTCACGCCGGTTGCCTGGCAGGAAGTCGCCGGATTGAGGGCACAGCTCACGACCGGCGACACCGGCCGCCGACTTCTTCTCAGGCCGTGGTGACCGCGGTCTCCAGCAGGACGGTCGTCTCGTCGATCGCGGCGGTCAGGGCGGCGGGGTCCGAGGTCAGGGCGGCGAGGATGCGGTCGACGCCGCGTAGACCGGCCCGGTCGAGCAGGGTCTTCTCGTTGGTCACCCACTCGCCTCGGCGGGCGAGCACCGCGTGCGCCGCCTGGCAGGCCGCGGTGGCGATCGCCCCGGCGCAGCCGGTGACGTGTCCGCGCCCGGCGTAGGCGGCGCGGGCGTAGCCGAGGGTGGGTCGGGCGTCGCCCCACCAGCGGCTGTGAGCCGCCCGCCTGAGCGCCTCGGGGTATTCCGGGCGCGGCAGCGTACCGTGCAGGACCCGATTGACGGCGAGCTCGGCGACGACGATGTAGGTCGGGACGCCCGCCAGGTGGAACATCAGCCGCTCGACATCGAAACGGCCCTCGCGTGCCTCGGCGACGCGGCGCTCGACGTCGTCGAGATCCCGGTAGTGGACGTCGACGCGCCGGTCGTCGATGGTCAGCCAGGCACCGCCGTTGAACACGCCGCCGCCCCACGCGCCGAGTTCGGAGACCTCACCGGGCCAGCCCAGGGCACGCAGGTCGTCGGGCGAGAACGCACCTCGGTAGTAGATCGCGAAGTCCCAGTCGCTGTCCGGCCCGTTCGTACCAGTGGCACGTGAGCCGCCCAGCGCGACGGCCCGTACACCGGGCAGGCCCACGAGCCGCTCCGTAACGTGGTCGAGGAAAGCCTCGTCATCGAGTGCCCGCATGCGCCGAGCGTAGGCGTTGCGGCGCGCCCGACGCAGGTGGGTTTCGTGTTGGTCAGGGGGCGAGGAGGCGGCGCGGGCCGGGGCCCTGTTCGGCGAGGACGTCGTTCGGGTTGACGAGTGTGCACTGCTCGAAGGACAGGCAGCCGCAGCCGATGCACTCGGTGAACCGATCGCGCATTCGCTCCATCTTGGCGATGCGGTTGTTGACCTCCTGTTTCCAGTACTCGGAGACTCCGACCCAGAAGTCGCGGGTGAGCTCGGCGTCCGGCGGGAGCATGCCGAGGACGTAGCCGACGCACTCCAGCGGCATGCCGACGCTCTGTGCCGCGCGGATGAAGGCGACCCGGCGCAGCGTGGTGCGGTGGTAGCGGCGCTGGTTTCCGGTGGTGCGCCGGCTGTCGATGAGGCCCTGCCGCTCGTAGAAGCGCAGCGCGGAGGCGGACACGCCGCTGCGCTCGGACAGCTCTCCGATGGTGAGCTCTTTGGTGATCTTGGCGTGCTCGGGCATGGTGATCAGCCTAGCTTGACTTCAACCTTTGTTCAGGTTCGAGGCTGTTCTCACGGCCGCCCCCGGCCGTGACATCACGATCGAACGAACAGAGGTTCCCTCATGTCCGAGAACACCGACGGCCCCGCGCCGTTCAGGGTCGCCGTCATCCTCGGCAGTGTGCGCGAAGGCCGGTTCGGCACCACCGTGGCCGACTGGTTCGCAGGTCGGGCGGCCGAGCGCGCCGACGTGGAGGTCGACGTCATCGATCCGGCCGAGGCCGGACTGCCGCTGAGGTTCCCGGCGTTCGGGTCCACCCCGGAGCCCGAGACGGGCCGCGCGCTGGCCGCGGTCGGGTCCCGCCTCGCCGCAGCCGACGCCTTCGTCGTCGTGACCCCGGAGTACAACCACAGCTTCCCGGCGGCGCTGAAGAACCTCATCGACTGGCACAACGCAGAGTGGCACGCCAAACCCGTCGGGTTCGTGTCGTACGGCGGGCTGTCCGGCGGCCTGCGGGCGGTCGAGCACCTCCGGGTGGTCTTCGCGGAGCTGCACGCGGTGACCGTCCGGGAGACGGTGAGCTTCCACGGCGCGTGGGAGCGGTTCGACGCCGAGGGCGCGCCGGTCGACCCGGCCGGGTGCAACGGGGCCGCGAAGGCGCTGCTCGACCAACTCCTGTGGTGGGCGCACGCGCTGCGCGACGCCAAGGCCGCCCGCCCGTACGCCGCCTGACGCCATGACCGCCTCCCCACCTCGCGACGGACAGGACTCCTCCACCATGACGACAGCGTCCCCTCCCGGCCAACGCGTTGAGACCCGGCCGCCGGGCGACGGCCCCGGGACCATGGCGATCGCGATGGTCATCGTGCTCGGGTCGATCATGACGGTCATCGACATCACCATCGTCAACGTCGCGCTCGGCCGGCTCTCCCAGGAATTCCGCGCGCCGGTGGCGACGATCCAGTGGGTGGCCACCGGCTACACCCTCGCCCTGGCCACGGTGATCCCCGCCACGGGCTGGGCGGTCGGCCGGTTCGGCACCAAACGCACGTACATGGTGTCGATCGGAGTGTTCACCCTCGGCTCGGCGCTGGCGGGGCTCGCCTGGGACACCGGTTCGCTGATCGGGTTCCGGGCCCTGCAGGGGCTCGGCGGCGGGATGATCACGCCGGTGGCCATGACAATCGTCATCCGAGCCGCCTCCCCGGAACGGATGGGCCGGATGATGAGCGTGCTCGGCATCCCCGTCCTCATCGGGCCGCTGGCCGGGCCGATCCTCGGCGGCTGGCTGGTCGACAGCGTGTCCTGGCGCTGGATCTTCTTCGTCAACGTCCCGATCGGGGCGCTGGTGCTCCTGCTGGCGGGCCGGATCTTCCGGACGGAGACCCCGCAGCCCGGGCACCGGCTGGACGTCCCCGGCCTGTTGATGCTCTCCCCCGGGCTGGCCGCGATGATCTATGGGCTGGCCACCGGCGGCGAACACGGCGACTTCGGCTCCGCCAGGGCGTTCGTCCCGACGGCGTTGGGCGCGGCACTGGTGGTCGCCTTCGTGATCCGCGGGCTGACCGCCCGCCACCCACTGATCGATCTGCGGTTGTTCCGGCGGCGTGCGTTCTCGACGGCAGCCGTGACGCTGGTGTTCTACACCGGCGCATACTTCGGGTCGATGCTGTTGCTGCCGCTGTACTACCAGGTGGTCCGCGGCCAGAGCGCGACCGGCTCCGGTCTGCTGGCCATCCCGCAGGCGCTCGCCACCGGCATCTCCATGCAGGTCGCCAGCCGCCTGATCGACAGGGTTCCGCCCGGGCGGCTGGTGCCGGTGGGGATCGGGCTGGCGAGCACCGGGTTCCTGGTCTTCACCACGCAGGTCCGCGCCGACACGCCGTACTGGCTCCTCATCGTCCCGCTCATGCTGACGGGCATCGGCGTCGGGGCGACGATCATGCCGGCGATGGCGGCGGCGACCCGGAACCTCGCGAGCGAACAGGTGCCCGGTGCCAGCACCGCGCTGAACATCACGCAGCAGGTCTCCGCCTCGCTCGGCACCGCCCTCATCTCCGTCGTGCTCGCCACCGCGATGACCGACCGGCTGCCCGAGGTCTCGGGCGGCATCGGGGCGGTCCGCGGACTCCCGGCGCCGGCGCGGCAGGCGATCGCGCCGCGACTGGCCGACGCCTTCCAGCACACCTACGTCTGGGCCGTGGTCCTGATGGTGCTGGCTCTGGTGCCCGCCCTCTTCCTGCCCCGCCGGCGAACGAACGACGTGAAAGGATCGTGATCATGACGGAGAAACGTGCCCTGGTCCTGGGGCCTGGGGGCGTCGTCGGCACGGCGTGGACGGCGGGCCTGGCGGTCGGCCTGCGACGCGCCGGCGTGGACCTGGCGGACGCCGATCTGATCGTCGGGACGTCGGCGGGGGCGATCGTCGGCATGATGCTCGCGACCGGCCAGGACCTCGAACGGCTCGGCGCGCTTCCGGTCGGCTCCACGGCGTCCGCTCCGGCGACGGATCCCGCGCGGATGAACGAGGTCTTCGCCGTGCTCGGCGATCGGAGTCTGGATCCGGCGGAGGCCCGGAGGCGGGTCGGCCGGATCGCCCTCGTCGCGACGACGGTCGGCGAGGAGACGCACGTGTCGCGGATGGCGGCCCTGATCGGCGCGTCGGCGTGGCCGGACCGCGAGCTGCTGATCACCACGGTGGACGTCGAGACCGGTGAGCGCCGGGTCTGGGACCGCTCCGACGGCGCCCCGCCGGCGACCGTCGTGGCGGCCAGCACCGCGATGCCGGGCGCCTACCCCCCGATCACCGTGAACGGCCGGCGGTACATGGACGGAGCCCTGGCCGAGGGCAGCAACGCCGACCTCGCCGACGGCGCCGGCGTCACGGTCCTCGTCGAGCCGCTGGCGCACCTGTTCCCCGCGAACCCGGCGGAAGGCGCACCCGGCGTCGTACGGGTCGTCCCCGACCCGGCGGCGGTGGCCGCTTTCGGCCCCGACCTGCACGACCGCGCGGCGTCGCGGGCGTCGTACGAGGCCGGCGTGCGCCAGGCCGCCGACGCCGCCGACCGAATCCGGGATACCTGGCATGACCATAAATCCGCTGGCAGAACACGGTCTATGTAAAACACACATATCCGCATAAGGTGGGAGATGGTTGCTCGGCCTGCCGTCCGGGCCCCAAGGCCGCGGGCGGCCGGCGCCGGAGACACCGGCCGGCAGCACCGACCGGCGCACCTCCGATGCCGCATCCGCGGGCCGGGCCTGAGGCGCAGGAGGTGCACCGCATGTCCGTGACAACGCCGCCGTCACTGCCGACCCGCCGCGAACTCCCGTTCGACCCGCCCGAAAGGTACCGGCTGCTGCGGGAGGAGGATCCAGTCAGCAGACTGACCTTCCCGGACGGGAAGGTCGGCTGGCTGCTCACCCGGCATGAGGACGTCCGGGCGCTCCTGTCGGATCAGCGGTTCAGCTCGAACCGGCTGCGCGCCTCGTCGCCGGTCCGGTCGTTCCCCATCCGGCCCGGGGAGCCCGTCTTCCGCGCCGGCTCCTTCATCGGCATGGACGCCCCGGAGCACACGCGCTACCGCCGGATCCTGACCCGCTGGTTCACGACCCGGCGGATGCGCGAACTGACCCCGCGGATCGAGCGGATCGTCGCCGAGCACCTCGACGCGATGGAGCAGACGGGGCCGCCGGTCGACCTGGTCCCGGCGTTCGCACTGCCGATCCCCTCCCTCGTCATCTGCGAACTGCTCGGCGTCCCGTACGGGGACCGCGCCGCCTTCCAGGGCTGGACCGGCACGCTGCTGCGGATCGGCGGCCCCGAGGAGGACGTCTTCGCGGCCCGCGACGAGCTGTGGGCCTACATCCGCGGCCTCGTCGAGCGCAAACGACGGGAGCCGGACGACGCGCTGATCAGCAGTCTCGTCCACGACCCGGAGAGCTCGCTCACCGTCGACGAAATGACCGGTGTCGGGCTGCTGCTGCTCGTCGCCGGGCACGAGACGACCGCCAACATGCTGGCCCTCGGCACCTTCACCCTGCTGACGCGGCCGGACCAGCTGCGGGCGCTGCGGGAGAGGCCGGAGCTGATCGACGGCGCGGTCGAGGAGCTGCTGCGGTACCTCAGCATCGTGCAGTTCGGGCTCGTCCGCGTCGCCAAGGAGGACGTCGAGATCGCCGGGCGGCGCGTTCGCGCCGGCGAGACGGTCGTGGCCTCGCTCTCCGCCGCGAACCGCGACCCCGGGCACTACCCCGAGCCCGACCGGCTGGACATCACCCGGCCGCCGTCGCAGCACGTCGCCTTCGGGCACGGCTTCCACCAGTGCCTGGGCCAGCAGCTGGCCCGCGCGGAGATGAAGGTCGCCTACCCGGCCCTCTTCCGCCGCTTCCCGGGGCTGCGCCTGGCCGTACCGCCCGAAGAGGTCCCGCTGCGCGACGACATGGTCATCTACGGGGTGTACCACCTGCCGCTCACCTGGTGAGGAAGGCCGGGCGCGCTCCGGGTCGCGGAGCGCGCCCGGCGATCAGGCGTTCAGCCACCGCGTCATGCGCGCGAGGAGCTCCTCGCCTACGACGCCGTCATCGTCTATCTCGGCTGGAGGGGCCGCTGACGACTGCGGGCGATCCGGAGAAGCGGCGGCGCATCGCCGGGGCGACCAGCCGGTCCAGCGACCAGGGCCCGGGACCGAAGATCGCCACCAGGAGGAAGGCCCAGCAGAACAGTACGGCGAGATCTCCTCCGCTCTGGAGCGGGAAGAGCGCGCGGGGCTGGTGCACCGAGAAGTAGGCGTAGGCCATCGCCCCCGAGCAGACCAGCGCCGCCACGCGGGTGCCGAGGCCGACGAGGACCAGCACACCCGCGACGAACTCGATCAGGGCCGCCCACCAGTAGGGCCAGTTCCCGGCCGGCAGCGCATCGCCGCGGCCGGACACCCCGCCCAGCACGCCGAACAGCGACGCCAGGCCGTGGCAGACGAACAGGAAGGCAACGACGATCCGGAAGAGCGACAGCACGTAGGGCCGAGCGCGATCCACCGCGTTCACGGATCCCCCCGAATTTCGAATCGTGACCGCGCGGGAGCGGAGGGACGTACGACCGTCCTCACCCCGACCCTAGTGGCGGAACACGAGCGGCCCTACCGGGCAAAGCGCATGGGACGGTCACCACCAGACCAAGACCGGACGGCGGGGTCGCGCGAACCTCACCACAGGGTCATCGAACGGTGGAAGACGCCGGCCAGGTCCTCGTCGCTCACCGGCCGCGGCGCCGTCTCCAGCAGCCGCCGCTGTTTCATCGCCCCGTCGACGAGGTCGGGCACGTCGCCGTCGGTGTAGCCGACACCGCCGATCCCGTCGGGCATGCCGATGTCCCGCATCAGGCGCAGCAACGCCGCCGGCAGATGTTCGGCCGGGTCGTCGGGGCGTTCCAGCCCTGGGTCGAGCAACGCGGCCGCCCGGAGGTGCCGCTCCGGGCAGGCCTCGAAGGTGAACCGGAACGCCTCCGGCGCGGTCAGCGCCACCGCCATGCCGTGCGGGACGAGCGGCTCCGCCCCCGGGTAACCGTCCGGGCGGAACTCCCTGACCCGGCCCGCGATCGGGTACGCGCCGGCGTGCGGAATGTGCACGCCGGCGTTGCCGAAGCCGAGGCCCGCGAAGGTGGCGGCGAGCGCCATGTCGGCCCGGGCGCGGACGTCGCCTCCGTCCCGTACGGCGGCGCGGAACGACCCGGCGATCAGGGCCAGCGCGCGTTCCGACCACATGTCGGCGACCGGGTTGGCGCCGCAGTACGGGACCCGCTGCTCCGGCGTCTTGCGCTCATAGGCGGTGTACGGCCGGGCCGTGTAGCTCTCCAGCGCGTGACAGACGATGTCCATGCCCGCCGACGCCGTCACCCCCGCCGGCTGGGTGACCGTCAGGTCGGGGTCGACGACGGCGAGGGCGGGCCGGAGCCGTGGATGGCTGATACCGGTCTTGACCTTCAGGTCGAGGACGTCGAGGACGCAGACGGTCGTGCTCTCGGCGCCGGTGCCGGTCGTCGTGGGTACGGCGACCAGGGGCAGGAGCGGCCTCGCGGGCGCCCTCCCGGCGCCGATCGGCGGGTTGAGGTAGTCGGTCAGCTCGCCGTCGTTCGTGGTGAGGAGGTTGATCGCCTTGGCCGTGTCGATGCTCGACCCGCCGCCGACCGCGACGTACGCGTCCCAGGGGCCGGACTCGCGCGCCCGGTCGACGGCATGGCGGAGGCTCGCGTCGGTGGGTTCGACGTGGACCTCGTCGAACACCTCGGTCTCGATGCCGTACGTCTTCATCCGGTCGGCGATCCGCTCCGGGGCACCGGTCACGGCGACGCCCGGGTCGGTGACGATCAGCGCCCGCCGTACGCCGTACTGGGCCAGGTCGAAACCGATCTCGCCGGACGCGCCGGGGCCGAACTTCAGGTGCGGAGCGCCATAGGTGAACACCGACTCGGGATCGCTGGGAACGGCTGCCATCGCGTGCCCCTTTCGCCTCTCCGGCCAGCCTATTTCCCGGCGAAGACGCGGCCGTCCCGGCCGGGGGGACGGATTCCGGCCGGGACGGGTGGGCGGAGGTTCACCGTCGATGACGGATCCTCGGCGCCCGGATGGGTGGTCAGTTCTGCGGTGGCGGCCCGTGGTGCTGCGGCCGGCCCTTTCCGCCGTTACCGCCTTGCTTGCCGCCGTTACCGCCCTGCGTACCTCCGTTATTGCCGCCGTTGCCGGGCTGGTTTCCGGCGAAGGTAACGGCCGTGACGACGTTGCCGTTCATGGTGAGCTTCGCGACCGGGTTGGTCAGGCCGAAGTTCTGGCAGTTGAGGTTGCCGAACGACTGCTGCAGCCGCATCCCCAGGAAGGTGAAGAGGCTGTTCGCCGCCGCGGGCATCGGGCTGGCCTGGGCCGCCAGCATCTGCATGTCCTTCTGCAGCCGGGCCGCCTGGACGGTGTCCATCATCCGGCAGTACGTCGCCGGCGTCTGTCCCGCGGGCACGGCGGGCTGGTCGGCCCCGGCCCGGTACAGATTGGTCTTCGCCGCGCTCATCTGGTTGTTCACCATGGTCATCGGGTCGTTCATCGGGACGAGCGCGCTCGGCGCCGCCTGGTGGGCGGCCGCCTGAAGCTCGTCCATGGCCAGGGACGTCGTCACCGTCCCCGGATTGGCGAGGTCGGGCGCCGTCCACGGCGTGCAGCCGAGGGCCGGGTCGACGAAGACGTCGAGCAGGGCGTTGTCGCTGGGGTTCGAGAGCGTCTGGGCGCCGGCCAGGCGGCCCTTGTTCGCCGCGGTGTTCTGCGCGATCCGCCCGTTCCCGGTCGTCAGGTACGTCGCCGTGACGTTGTCGCTCTGGTCCTGGTCGATGAGCGCGAAGTCGCGCGTCGACATGCACGGCATGCCGTCCTTCGCCGTTCCGAGCGCCGGCACGGTCAGCATCCCGCCCTTGATCGCGGCGTTGGCGGCCTGGAAGAACGCCGGGGCGTTGCAGTACGCGAACTGCCCGAAGACCGAGCCGTTCAGGCCGTTCACGCACTTGCCCTGTTGGAGACCGGCGCCGCGCAGGGTCAGGTTGGCGCCGTTGTACCCGAGCCAGACGCCGACGACCGCGCCCGCCGGGAGGGTCGGCGTCACCGGCGCGGCGGCCGGCTGCGTTCCCTGGTCGATCACGAGCGGGTTGTAGACCGACAGCTTGCCGGTCGCGGGGTCGACGATCGTCGCCTGGACGAACGCCGACTGGTTGACGTTCGCCTCGTTACAGGCGCCCATCGCCGCGTTCGTGGCGGTCAGCTGGTAGGGCGTGGCCAGGCCGCGCGCGCTGAGCGGGTTGGCGGGGACGATGAGCGTGCAGTTCGCGTTGGGGTCGGCCGCCTTCCCACCGCCCCCGCCGGCGCCGCCCGTCGGGGTCGGGCAGGAGCTCGGGGTCGGACTCGCCTTCCTACGGTGGGCCGGAGCCGCGCTGCCCGGAGCACCGCTCGCGTTCGGATTCGGCATGGCCGTTCCCGGCGAGCCGCTCGCGCTCGGCATCGTCCCGGCGCCCGGCGCTGCGGTGCCCGGCTGTGCGGTTCCCGCCGACGGCTGCGCGTCGGGCATGGCGGTGCCGGCGGGCGCTGAGGCGTTCGCCGCGAGGGGGGTGGCGGCCCGGGCGTTCGCGGAGGGAGCGCCGGTGCCGGGGCCCGCGCTCGGCGCGTCGGC
>NZ_JBFAJC010000038.1:0-101950 GCF_040655075.1 Actinoallomurus sp. NPDC050550
AATCGCCTCGGCGTCGTCGATGTCGGTCTTGGCGCGCCGTCGTCGGCGCCGCCGCTCGGCGGTCCGGTTGGCCTGGACTTCCCGCACGTCATAGCACAGCGACCCGGTAATCAAGCAAAGCCACCGAAGCCTCGGCCAGCTGCACAGCCCTTCGAACACAGTGACACCGTCTCGGCAGGCCACGACTCCGCGACCGGGTTTCGACACCCTTCAGGTTGTCGCTCACGCAGGCCGGCGGTTACCCCCTGAGCGTGTCCGAGGTGTCCGGACACGCTCAGGGGGTAGCCGGACACCTTGTAGGGTTCCAAAACCGCGTCCACGGCCTCTGAACTGCAGTTTTCTGGATCATTCGGTGATCTTCATGCCGCCCGGTCGTACTCGTGGATCAGTCCGCCGAGGACCTTGCGACGCAGTATCCGGCCCGTCGCCAGGTCTGTGACCGGGGCTGTGATGCCGTCGCCGCCGTCCGGTGGCCGCAGGCTCCCGCCCCGATGCGGGCGATGCCGTTTATGGTGCGCGACGTACTTCTCCAGGACCGTCCGCAAGTGCCGCGCCCCGGTGATCAGCATCCGGTCGGTGAACTCGGATCGGACGGTACGCACCCAGCGTTCGGCATAGGCGTTCGCCTGCGGGCTGCGCGGCGGGATCTTCACCACCTCGATCCCGGCGCCGGCCAGCACCGCGTCAAACGCCTCGGTGAACTGGCCGGCCCTGTCCCGGATCAGAAACCGGAACCGGGCAGCGCGCTCCCCCACGCACCATCCTGGGGAGCAACCGGGCCAGGGCAGCGAGCACCATCCGATCCGCCCAGTCCAGCCTCGGCCGGGGGTTCTGCCGCCGCAGCACGGCGACCTCCTGGCGCACCACCAGCAACGCGGCATCATTCGACGCTGCCGAGCGCGCCAGTAGCACCATCCGGCCGGCCAGGCGCACGAAGATCAGGTAAAGCTTCCGCACTGTCACAAGCCCGCGATACTGCCAGCCCCTCGACCACCACCGCAGGAAAACCCACAGGTCAATCGCTTATCACCTTGTTTTGAACAACACAGGCCGAATTTTCGGCACTAACAGCCAGCTCTGGAATCAGGGCGGCCTGGCTTGACATGACAAGCTCCGCTCATTCTCTGCTCGAATTCGAATGCACGCCATTTTGGGAAGGGTAAGACGCTTAATTATTGGAAGTTGGTCCTTACGCGGACGGGATGGAGTTCGAGTGGGCTTGGAGGTTTTGGCCGAGGGTAGGTAGCGGGAAGTTGAGGGTGGGTTCTTCGTCGCGTCTCAGGATGCGGATGTGCAGTTGTTGGAGGCTGGTGCTCGGGTCGATGCCCAGGTTCTCGTTGATCGAACGGCGTGTGCGTTCGTAGAGTAGGAGCGCGTCAGCTGACCTGCCGTCCTGGAAATAGGCGACCATGAGGTAGCCGATGAGTTTCTCTCGATAGGAATTTACCGTCATGAGGGTGGGAAGGTTTTCGGCCACCGCTTCGTGCCTGCCGTGCTGCAGGCACAGCTCCGCCCATCGCTCTACTGCGGTTAGGTACCGATCTGTCAATCGCGGCACCATGTCACGCCTCAGTACCTTTGAGTCCACATTGGACAAGGGCGTCCCTCGCCACAACCTGACAATCTTCTCCAACTCCCACATCGCCGACTCGCCGCGCGCGATCTGCAAGGCCCGCTCCATCTGCAGCAGGTCGAGCTGATCATCGTCCACCCACAATCTGTATCCCGCACCTGCTGATTCCAGTGTTAGGGCATCGCCAAGCGCGCCTCGCAGCCGGAATACCGCATTCTGAAGCGCGCTGCGCGGGTGGGTCGGGCTGCCGCGGTCCCATACGGCCTCGATGAGATCATCGACTGGCACTGCCTGATTGGCTGAGATCAACAAGGCTGCGAGCAGTGATCGTGTACGTACACCAGGCAGAGGTATCGGACGTCCCGCGCGCGTCACTTCAACGGGACCCAGTACCGCGAAATAGGGTGTCGCCACCTTGGAACCTTTCTGCTACAGAATCAGAACGTTGGTCAGATCCGGACCACCTGGTCGAACACCGAGCGCGTCGATACCGACCACCAGATCCATGGCCGGCCCCGGCTACGGTGCCCGAAAACGCACCGAACCCGTTACCAGAGTGGAGGTGACCCAACTCGAGAAAGCAGCCCGGACGGTGGCCTGATGTCCAACTGCCACGGACACTCCTGGGGCTCTCGCATGGGCAGGAGGCCCGGCGTGTGCCGGGCCCCCTTGTTTAGGAGCACTCGTTGAGTAGCCGACTCGTACCTCGGTCGCGACGGCGTAGGCGCCGTCCCGGCCGGGCATTGTTTGAGCCTGAAGGCCGGATCGCCTTCAGGCGAGGTTTAGGGGGTCTCGGCCTTCGCGCTTGGCCCTGGCCCCTTCTTCCTCCCGTACTTAATCGTGAAGTACAAAACCAAGAGGCCGGCGAGCATCATGCTGCCGGCCCCGACCAGCTCCAGCTTCGGGACGGATTTATGCTGCCCGAACACCTGCCAGAGAACTCCGACGAGGGGCCCGAATTGGCTGACGGCCTCGTTGATGGGACTTTGGCGGGCCAGTAGATGGTTCGCGAGCAGGCCGATCAACGGCCCTGCCCCCATCCACAACATCATCCACAGCAGCGCGTCGTGCGCCCAGATGTCAGAGCCGTGCGAGTGGTCATACTTCCGGCCCCAGAGCAAGAGCCCGACGCCGGTGATTAGGAAGGCGAGCATTTGGGTGAATTGGCCGAAAATGATGTTGGCCTCATCGATGTGCGAGCTCGCGTTCTGGACGAACGAGAGCCCACAGACTGCGGCGGCCCCCACGGTGGCAATGGCGATCCCGAGGGGGATGTTATTCCCCCTCCCTCCGCCTTGGGCGGAAAAGGCCACCATCGCCACTGAGACAGGCAGCAATGAGAAGCTCGCCCCAACCGCAGCCTTTCGGGGCTCGTACAACCACGCTTGGGCGACCATGGCGCAGATTGATCCGAGCGCGAACAACGCGGTCAGAGTCCCGAAGGGGACCAACATCCCCGCCGCTCTGTAAGCGGCGAGATTTGCGATGTTCAATCCCCCCCACACGACGGCTAGCCCCGCGACCTGGCGGTGCTTGCGTCCTAGTTTCCGCCAGAGACGCCCGAAGACGACGGGCATCCAGGCCAGTTTGCGCCGGAGACGCCTGAAGAGCGGCAGCCCGGCCAGTCGCCCGAAGACGACGGGTACCCAGGCCAGTTTGCGCCGGAGACGCCCGAAGACGACGGGCATCCAGGCCAGTTTGCGCCGGAGACGCCTGAAGAGCGGCAGCCCGGCCAGTCGCCCGAAGACGACGGGTACCCAGGCCAGTTTGCGCCGGAGACGCCCGAAGACGACGGGCATCCAGGCCAGTTTGCGCCGGAGACGCCTGAAGAGCGGCAGCCCGGCCAGTCGCCCGAAGACGACGGGCATCCAGGCCAGTTTGCGCCGGAGACGCCCGAAGAGCATAGTGAGGGCCTGGGTGGCGGTGCCGATCAGCACCGCCACCGCGAACGGGGTGATCCCGCTGGCAGAGCTGTTGGTGAGCACCTTCGCCGAACAGATGGTGCCCATCAGCAGGTTCCACAGTCCCAGGAGCACCGCCGCGCTAGGACGGTGCCGAGCCGTCTCGTGTTGACCCGGTTGGGTCCTTCCTTCCCGTGACATCTTTCCCTCTGTGTGTCACGGCGTAACGAAACGGCTCGAGTTAGTCATCGCTCGCGCTGTTTCGCTACGCCCAACGGAGAAGCAGGCCGCGGATGCGGACCTGCGGGGCGCAACGACCAGCCGAGCGACATCTCTCGGTTGTGTTGCGTTAACAATTCTGACATATAGTGGGATTATTTGCTAGACTGATTAACGTGCAAGCCTCTCTTTGATGCGGCGGCCTAGTCACCCGTCGGCAGGGGCGCACGGAACGGCGGGAAGACTTCCCCTTCCTCTGTGTGGGAAGTCAACCCGCCGCTTCCGCTTCAGGGGGATTGTTTTCGTAAGCCTCGAAGAAGATCAAGCCGATGGCTCTAGCGGCCGCCTTCCTTGCTCAACATCCGCCAGATCCTGAAGGCTGACGGTGGACTGGCTGACACTGAATACCTCGGCACACCTTGGCCACCACCGCCTGGACGGGGTTGGGGCGCGTCACCACCAGGCCGTACAGCCCGGCCGCCGCGGGTCGTCTGCCGGAGAGACCAGATCTCCGATCGCCTCACGGGCCCGGCCGGTCAGTGTGAGCGGTCGGGCCCGACGAGTTCGAACCTGTAATACCTGAGGTTGACCATTGCCCTGCAAAGGGTCACGCCCTGACGCGACAGGCGTTACCACGATGGAAATCCCTGTCGCGTCAGGGCGAAAGCTTTCGGCCGTGTGAACTGCTGTCTCGTATTATCGGGGCGTGTGCCGCACACGCCCGGCGGATCGGCCGGTCCGCCGGGCGTCCGGTCAGTAGGTCACCAGGTTGAAGCGGCCCGGTGGTACGGCCGCGGTCGCGGCAACCGTCCACGGCGAGTACGGTCTGAAGCGGCGCTTACCGTGCCGGAAAGTGATCCTGGGATCATGCGAGCCGATCCAGGCGCGCCACACCAATTTTCGAGTCGGCCATGCCGTAGAACACGTAGTGGAGGCCGTCGACTTCCTCAATTGCCGTGGGGAACACGACATTCGGCACGATGCCGTCTCGCTCGTCGGCAGTCTCCGGGGACAGGATCGGCTCGGCAGTACGGGCCAGCACGTGACCGGGGTCGGCCTGGTCCAGCAGCATCGCTCCGGCGGCGTAGTGGACGTTCGGCTGGTGGTCGGTGCCTGCGACCAGTTCGCCGCTCACACCGTGGTGGAGGAGCAGCCAGCCTTCGTCCACGCGGATCGGGGCCGGTCCGGCACCGATCTTCAGCTCTTCGAACGGGAACTCGCTCATCGCCACGAGCCGGTGGTCGCGCTGGTACACGAGCGCGGTGATGTCGCGTTCAACCAGGTCTACTGGCACATAGGAGATCCAGATGCCGGGCCGGTCATCGGTGATCTGCGCCGGCAGCCGAACTCCCTCGCCCTCGCGGATCCAGCCAAGGTCCCACATCGGCCGGTGCAACATCGCATAGGAGAGGCGGCCGTCGGGGTCGGGCACGGGCTCGGGGAAGAACACCGCGTCCTTGTTCGGGAACAGGTTGAGGTCGGTGTCGAGACCGGGCTGATAGCTGAAGTGCACCGGTCCGAGTCGCCGCCACGTCGACAGATCCTCGGAGACGGCCAGGGCGAGGCGCGGGCCGAGTGGCCCGTACGCGACATAGGTCATGACGTGTACGCCGAGGGACGGTATCCAGGTTGTCCGTGGGTCCTCGACGCCTGCGTTGTTCGCGCCGCGCTCCCAGCCCTCGTCGGGGGCGAGCACGACACCGCGGCGCTCGACACCGGTCGGGACCCCGTCGGTCAGCATGACCTCTGCCAGACCGACCCGCGAGACGTTGCCCGTGGCGACTAGGCGGGGGAGCAGGTGAAGACGGCCGTCCGGGGTGCGGCCGCTGGCCGGGTTGAGGACGCCCTCGGCCTCGTTCGCTTCGCCGGGTTGGGGCGACATGACCACGCCAAGGCGAGTGAGAGTGTACGGGACGGTAGTGGAGATGGTGGAGGTCAAGAGGTGTTAACCCTTCACGCCGGAACCGAGGTTAGTGGACACGAAATGGCGCTGAAACGCTACGAATATGACGACGGCGGGTGCGGCGAGCACGCAAGCTCCCGCGAGGATGGCGCCGTACGGGTTGTCGGACCGTGCCGCGACGTTGCTGATGTAGTTCGCTAGTGACACGGCGAGCGGCTGCATGTTCTGTTGCTTTGTGATCAGGAACGGCCAGAGGAACTCGTTCCACGGCCCGATGAAGGTCATCAGCATCGCCGTGACAAGCGCCGGTTTGACCAGCGGCAGCGCGACCCGCAGCAAGATACGTAGCTCGCTCGCGCCGTCGATGCGGGCCGCGTCGAACAGCGTCGACGGGACTTGCAGGAAGTACTGCCGGAACACGAACACGGCCGTGGAATTGATGGCGAACGGCGCGATCATCCCGAGGTAGGAGTCGCCGAGTCCGTAATCCCGCACGATCAGTACGTACAGCGGGATCGTCAGGAGCTGGAACGGCACGACCTGGACGAGTAGCATCGCGCCGAACAGCAGCCCGCGGCCGCGGAAGTGCAGTTGCGCCAGCGCGTATCCGGCGAGGACGCCGAACACGACCGTACCGAGCAGCACACCGCCGGTGAAGACGCCGGAATTGACCAGTCCGCTGACCAGGTCGATGTTCTTGTCGATGCTGCGGTAGTTGCCGAGCGAGAGGTTCCCCGGATTCGGCACCGCGCCGGACAGCGAGCTGTCCACCGTGGTCTGCAGCGACCCGATGAACATGTAGTAGAAGGGGAACAGGAAACCGATCGCGCCCAGAATGAGCACCGGCAGCCGCCAGCCGATCCACGTCTGCCGCTTCTTCTCCGGATGCTGGGTGGTCACGGCTACTCGCGCCACCCGAACATGCTGGACCATGTGATCATTTCCTCCGCAGCAGGTAACGGTCGGCCAGTGCGACGACGAGCACGGCGAGCACCAGCAGTACGCCGATGGCCGCGCCTACATCCGGATGCCCCTGCTCGATGCCGCGCTGGTACATCACCAGTACCGGCGATGCCGACGCTCCGTCCGGCCCACCTCCTCCGGTGAGCAGGTACGGCTCGGTGAAAAGGTTCGCGCCTGTGACCAGCGAAAGCAGTACCACAAGGGTCGTGGCCGAACGCACACCAGGAACCGTGACCGACCAAAAGGTGCGCCTTCGAGACGCGCCGTCGACTGCCGCAGCCTCGTAGAGCTCTTTGGGCACGTTCTGCAACGCAGCGAGGTACAGCAGGATGAAGAAGCCTAGCTGTTTCCACGTCACGTACATTGCAACGGAGGGCATCGCCAGGTGTGAGTTGACCAGCCATGACGGATGCGGGGCGAGCGGACCCAGCGCCTTGTTCACCAAGCCCGACGAGCTGAAGAGGAACAGCCAGACGCCGACCACAGCCACGCTAGCGGTCACATACGGGATGTAGTACGCCGCGCGGAAGAACGCGCGGAACGGGATCGCCGCATTCAGCGCGGTCGCCAGCAGCAGTGACAGCGCGACGGTGAGCGGCACGTTGATCACTAGGAACAGTGCGATGTTCCCGAATGCCTGCCGCACCGCCGGGTCGGTGAGCGCCTCCTTATAGTTGTCCAGCCCGACCCATGGCCGGGGGACCGAGACGCCAGGCGCGGTGAATATGAACCGGTGGAACGACATCCACACGGCCAATCCAAGCGGATAGGCGAACACCGCGACGAGAAACACGGCATACGGTGCGGTGAAAAGGAGGCCTACCGGCCTACGGCCAAGGAGAGTCGTAAAGCGTCGCGCCCCCTTGGCCGAAGCCATGGTGGTGGTGGTCATCGCCGACGCCTCAGGAGTGCTTCGCCAGGCCGTCGATCTTCGTCGCGGCCGTGTGCAATTCCTGCAGCGGGTCGCTCTTACCGAAAATCACTGAGCGGGACCACGCGTCGCGGAAGGTCTGCCAGATCGTCACGGAGTTCGGTATCGACGGCACCTCGACGATCCGGTCGGCCTGCGCTGCGAAGTCGTTGTACGCTGGATTCTTGGCGAAGTAGTCCGCATAGGTTTGCTGAAGGTTCGTCCGCATCGGCATCTGGCCGGTCTTGCCGAGCAGCTTGCCGTCCTGATCGACGCTGGTGATGAACTTTGTGAAATCCCAGGCGGTGCCGCGGTTCTTGCATGAGGCGTACATGCCGATGTTCTTGGCGTCGCTGAACGTGTGGATCGAGTTGGCCGGCATCGCCTGCGAGGTCGGTACCGGGACCACGCCCCAGTCGACCTTGCCCTTGTAGACGTTGACCGCCCAGGGGCCGACGGTGGCCATCGCTGCGACACCGTCGGCGAAGGCATCGCCGTTGTACTTCTCGGTCCCAGCCAGGTTCCCCGCGTAAATCGAGCGCCAGAATCGCGCGACCGACTGTCCAGCGGGAGTGTCGAACTGCGACTTCCCATCGGCCACCAACGGCTTGCCGCCCGACTCGGCCGCGAACATCGGGTAGAAGTCGAACCACGACTGGAAGAACTCACTGGTGGGCGCCGGGTAGATTGCATACTTGGAGACCTTGGCCGCGACCAGTTTCTTCGCCGTGTCGAGGAACTGCGCGTTGGTATGCAGTGGCGGATTCTTCGGGTCCAGCCCGGCCTTTGCGAACAGCTTCTTGTTGAAGAAGATCATCACCGGGTTCGACTTCCACGGCAGCTGGTAGTACTTGCCATCAGGCGACTTGTACTGGCTAGCCCTTGCCCCGGTACGCGACTCGATGTACTTGGCCCCATCCGGGAAGTCGTTCAGCGGCACCAGCCCGCCTTGCGCTTGGAAGCCCGGTACGGCCGCGGGCGCGGTGTTGAGGATCAAGCACGGTTCCGTACCGGCGGTGATCGCCGCTGTGATGACCTCCTCCGACGTCTTCCCCGCGGGGATCTCCTCGCCACTGACCGTCTCTTTCGGGTGCGAGGCGTTCCACGCCGCGACCGCGGCCTTGCCCCAGGCGACCTCGTCCGGGTTGTTGGAGTACCAGATCTTGATTGGGCCGTGCGCTTGGGCCGCTTTCGTCACGTTTGTGCCACTGCCCCCACCGCCGCAGGCGGTAAGGACGGACAGGCCCACGGCGGCTATGGAAAGAACAATGGGGGTGGGTTTCATCGGATCTCCTCGATGGGGGTGGTGACTCATCGTCGGGCGCGCCGGCGGGGTGCAGTCGGCACGATTCGTTTTCAGGTTCGGGATCAGCCGGGCGCGGATCCCGTGGAGCGGCGGATCACGAGTGTTCCGGGGGTGACGTCCTCGTCACCGGGGTCGCTGCCCTCGACCAGGTCGAGCAAGACCCGCGCGGCAGCTCGCCCCCAGCCGAAGGGATCGGTACGCACGGTGGTGAGCGCGGGATGTACGTGGGCCGACAGTTCCATATCGTCGAAGCCGGTGATCGACAGGTCGTCCGGCACCACGTAGCCGCGCTCGTGTGCGACGGCCATCCCTGCGACGGCCATCAGGTCGTTCGCGTAGACGATCGCCGTCGGCCGTTCGGCAAGACCGAGCAGTTCCCTCGTAGCCGCCGCGCCGCCGGCGGCGGTGAAGTCGGACTCGACGACCGGGCCCGGCGCGAGCCCCGCTTCGTCGAGCGCCGCGGTCCACGCCTCGTGTCGCCCCCTGCCGTGCAGCAACTCGGTCGGCCCGGCGACATGCGCGATCCGCGTATGCCCGAGCCCCACCAGGTGACCTACGGCGGTGGCGATCCCTGGCCGGTCATCGAGACAGATGGCAGGGAACCCGGACTCAATGTCAGGCCGGTTCAGGGTGACCGCGGGGAGCCCGATCTCGGTCAGCAGGGACAGGCGCGGATCCGAGCACCGCAGGTCGGTCAGGAACACGCCGTCCACTCGGCTCTCCCCGCCCAGCCGCCGGTATCCGGCGATCTCCGCCTCGGCGTCCGGGACGACCTGAAGCACCAGAGACTGACCGCGCGGCGCCAGAACGGCCTCGACACCGCCGATGAACGCGGGAAAGAACGGGTCCGAACCGATCGACTCGGGCGCCCGCGCCAGCACGAGGCCGAGTGCGAACGAACGGGAGGTCGACAGCGACCGCGCGCCATGGCTCGGTTGCCAGCCGAGTTCCCTCGCGGTGTCGAGGATGCGCTTGCGCGTCTCCTCGCCTACTCCCGGCCTCCCGTTGAGTGCGAACGACACGGCACCCACCGATACGCCGGCGTACGCCGCGACGTCTGCGATGGTCGGTCGGCGATTGGACACGGTGGCGACTCCTCGACACAAGAAGTTCATAGCCAAGACACACGGACTTGACTAAGTCACTCGATGTTTAGCTGGTGACTAAAGCGGTTTAGTAGCTCTCCGTCAAGCCCTGAAGACGGGGATCACCCCGCCTTGGGCGCCCATAAAAGCGGTGCGGGATCGAAATGAAAGCACGACAGCGGGCCAATGAGATCTTGAAGGCGGCGTCGGCTTTCTTCGCGGCCGAGCTCGACCGGCCACACGCGCACTCGTGAGTTTCATCGATCACTACCACGAGGTGTTCGGGGTCGAGCCGATCGCGAATCTGCCGATGATGCTGACTTTCTGCGCCTCGCTGCCGTCTGGGAACAGTCCCCCCATTTGCGTGGCCGAGGTGAAGGACAGGTCTGTGGTGCCCAGCTTCTTCAGCGAGTAGCGAATGTAGTACGGCACCATCCCCTTGACCCGGTCGCCGAGTTTCAGCGCGGACAGGTCGGCCGGGGAGCCCTTCTCTATCGCTGTGACGGTGATGCCAATGGTGCCCTTCGAGCTTCCGGAGGTGAACGGCACGGTGGCCATTTGGCCGAGCTGGAAGAGTTGGCCAGGCTGAGCCTGGCTGCCGCCTCGTGAGTTCGAAGGCGCGGCAGCGGGGGTCGTGGCAGTTGCCGAACCGGCGGGAGGCGGTCGCCCAGGTCCATGACCGGATCGGAAGGCGCCCCGGCAGGTGCGAGAGAGCGGCGCGAAAGAGAACCGGCCCTCGTCCACCATGAAGGTGGCCAGGGGCCGGCTTGTTGCAGCCGCCGACCGGCGGTGGTTCAGTGTTTGAAGGCCGAGGTGAGCTTGTGCCAGGCCTTGCCCCACCACTTCTGCTGCATAGCCAGGGCGCGCCACGCGTGCTTGGCGTCCTTGGTGTCCTGCCGCTTCTTCTGCCACACGTCCTTGGCGGAGCCCTCCGAACGCTCCGCCATCTCCAGGCTCTCTGCGGCATTCCGGACGTAGCCCAGGGCTACGAGCTTGTCCACCGCAGCGTCCAGTTCGGCGTTGGCCTTCATCAGGCGCGTTTCGCGCGTGACCTTCATGATCTGCCTCATTCCCCTCGTTGTAGCTGGATTTGTTGCCGCATCCAGGTCGACCTCTTGGCCGATGACCGACTGTCCGCGGGGGACCGCTCTTCGCAACCAGGTTCACGGGCGGCCTTCGCCGATGCCGCCGAAGGCCGGTGCCCGGCCCTCGGCTCGGACTCTGTAGCGGTCTCCATGGTCAGGCACGGTTCGACGACCGCCTGTCGTTCACCTGAAGTTCTCTTGCCCCGGGGGCGGCCTTCCGGACTGTCACTGAAGGCGCTGCCTCGCACTTTCTCTCGGCACTGGTGCCGGAAGCAGTGCAGTGCGGACCCCGCGCATCACTAAAGGATGCGCGGCCACACGAAGCAGAAAGCGGTGAAATGAAAATCAAAAAGAAAGAATTGCCGAACCGGCTTGTCGGCCGGATCGGCTCCTACCGCGGGTGGTTGATGCACCCGCGCCGCGCGGTGCGCGGCCTCATCGCCGCCGTCATCGGTTCGCTTTGGTTGCTCGCCGCGGCCGCCGCACACATTGGGGGAACGATCTCCGGGCGGGTCGCGACGGCCGTGATGCAGCCGCTGACGGCTGGTCACGAGTTGGTGGCCGTCCAGGCCACCACCATCACCTACCTGTTCAGCGTGCCGCTCTACGTCGCGCTGTTGGTGACGGCGAAGGGGAAATTGAAGCAGCGGAGCTTTCGTGATGTCGCCTCGAACACCGAAAAAGGCGACAGGCGGTTCACGTGGCTCCTGGACAACACTCGAAGGTTCCCCCTGGTGAACAAGCACCTGGTCCGGTTCGCGGACTGGGAGAGGGATTTTAGGGGGGTTCTGAAGTTGGTCCTGCCGTTCCTGGTGAGCTTCATCTGCGCCAACCTGCTGACGCAGTACTACGCAACGAAGCTTCCCCTCGCGTGCGGCAGCGCAATAGGGACCCTCGGTCCGATCACCATGGCGATGGTGATCGCCTGGAAGGGCGACAACAGGGGTCTCCCGCTGTTCCTGCCGCTGATGTCGGCATTTGGGGCCGCCATGATGATTCCCTGGCACCGGCTCGGCGTTGCGGGCGTACTGGTGATGGCGTTGGTCGCCACCCTGTGTGGTGCGCTGTTCTCCGCCACCTCTGCGATCAGCCGGAAGGTGAAGGGTCTCCTGCTGTTCCTGCCGCTGATGTCGGCGGCCGGGCTGGCCATGGTGATCCACTCGCACGGGCTCGGCGACACGGGAGTACTGGCGGGCGTGCTGGCCGCCCTGTGCGGCGCGGTGTGCTCCGCCACTATGGCATCCAGCGGAAAGGCGATGGCCGACGCGGGCATCAACCTCAAGGGAACGGGACTTTCGATGGTGGCCGGGCTGCTCCTCGGGGCACCCTTCCTCATCGCGGTCCACTGGTCCTGGGGGATCGTGACGCGCGGGGCGATCGCGGGTCTCTTCGTAGTCGCCGCGGGGGTTTTGTACTGGGTGGCGCAGGCACTGCTTCACCTTCCGAAGCGGCTGGTCGGCGCCCTGTCGGCCAACGGGCCGGCGGTGAGTGGTCTGGTGGGTCGTGTGACCCTGAACCAGTCCCTCGGGCTGTCGAGCCTGGCCGGGATCTGCACGATCCTGAGCGCCTCGCTGCTTAACGCGGCGCTGACCGGCTCCCCTGACGAGAGGGCCGCGGAGAGGGCGAAACACCACGCGTACAAGGACGAGGACCGGGCGCCGGCCGGTGACGGCGGGTGCCCGATCGCCGGCCCGGAGATCAACCCGGAGAACAACAAGTCGCCGAAGCCGCAGCGCGGGCAAAGGCGACACGGGCCGAAGAGGCCCTTTGACAAGGACACTCGCCGGAAGACGAAAGCCCTCAGGAGGCAGGCCCGGAGGCGTTAAGCCCGGAGGCACAAGAACAAGCACTGACGAAAGGTGACCCAATAGCGGCCCCGGGGGGTGATCCTCCCGGGGCCGAGTCGCGTTCGGGCGACCTGCGCGTCCGGTATGCGCTGGGTCGGCGAGTGGCCCACTTCGCTCGAACCGGACGGCGACCGAACAGGGCAAAGCACCTGGCCTGGGTTCAGCCCGAGCCGTACCGCGTTCAGGACACCCGCACAGCGCGCAACGGGGGGCGCTGGAGTGTCATCAGGGCTCGTCAACGCGGTGGCAAGGGCCCGATACCGTCCGGCGTTCGAGTCCACCGGGGGTCTCCTGCCCTGGAATGCCCGTACTCCCTCGTTGATCACGGGCGTAGCGCATGCCGCATTGCCGTGCCCCGCCGGAACCGGACGGTCAAAAGGATCCGGACGAAAGATCCGGCCCGCACGGAGCGTAGCCCGTGCGTTACAACGCGAGGGAGTGAGAAACTCGATGAATCCATCGAAAAAATCGGCCTCTTTCTTGGGGGCGGGAGGCCTCATCGGAGGCATAACCGCGTCCACGTGGTCGACCGTTTTGTTGGTCGGCCTCACGGCCCGAGGCTTCGCCGGGGCGACCGGCGCGGGAATGATGACCGCGGCCGGTGGCGCCGCCATGTTGTTGGTTCCCGCCCTCTGGGGCGGGTTCCCCCGAAAGGTGGTCCGCTCCGGACGGGTGTGGGCGAGCATCGCGGTGCTCAGCGCCGCGACGTTCACAATTAACTACTTCTATGGGGCCGCCAGCGCGCTCGTCGTGCTGGCGGTGCTGTACGCCAGCCTAACCGCCGGCCTGGTCATGACCCCTGCGTTCATCGAGTGGCGCAAGGGACCGAAGATCTTCCTATGGCCGATCGTGGCCCTGATGGGAGTCGTTCTGCTGGTCCGGCCCTGGGAGGGCGCATGGAACCTGGAAGGCGTCGTGTTCTCCGCCCTGGCCGGCACGGGCATCGCGCTCCGGATAGTGGTCACGAAGTGGATCCGCAGGTTCGAGGAGGACGCACCGACCGATGAGCGTCTGTCGACGTTCGAGGCGGTCTTCGCGCGCGGTGTGAGCGCACTCGTGGGCGGGCTCCTGCTCGTGCTTTTCGCGTTCCTTAGGGAGAAGAACCACCCCCAGCTTTCCGGCTGGGTGATTCTCATCGTGGTGGTGGCCGGTATTGCCAACACGGCGATTCCGACGTTGGCGGAAGTGGTCGCCATCCGGGTGAAGCTGGACCCGGTGGCGATCAGCACGATGTACGCGGTCACCCCGGTGGTCGCGCTCGTGTTCACCTGTGCGGGGCAGCACCGCTGGCCGACGCTGGTCGAACTCGGAGCCACGGCTCTCGTCGTCGTCGGCGCGGCTGGGGCCGCGTCGATGGACCGCGACGCGTCCGCGGTGCTGT
Source organism: Actinoallomurus sp. NPDC050550 (assembly GCF_040655075.1). NCBI lineage: Bacteria > Bacillati > Actinomycetota > Actinomycetes > Streptosporangiales > Thermomonosporaceae > Actinoallomurus > Actinoallomurus sp. NPDC050550. The sequence goes on from NZ_JBFAJC010000038.1 coordinate 14,174, forward strand.
CGGAGCGAGAGAGCTTCATCGAGGCCGATACGCCTCCGGGGCACGACGTCTCCAAGGCGCCGGCCCCGCTCCGTGGTGCGCGGGGACGCCGACGCGGTATGGAACGACCTCCGAGCTGGGCGAAGGCCCAGGGGAGGGGTAACAAGAAGAACAAGACCAACGCTGGAAGGCGCGGGAAGTAGTCGGCGAGAGTCCGTCGCCGAACGTCGGCCCCGGGGTGATCCCCGGGGCCGTGTCGCGTTGCCATGCCGCCGAACTCCGGACAGGTCTTTGTCGTGCCGTACTACCACGTCAAGAGGCTGGGCTGCGGAGGCGTGCTCATCCGCAGTGCGTTCGTGGTGCTCGTGGGCATCGTCGCGCTGATCTGCATCGCCAACCGATCATGGTTCGAGGCCAAGGCCGTCAACGCGCTCTACGGAGACAGGCGCGCGATACACCTCGGGAAGGAGTTCAGGCCGGGGGCCACGGCATTCGAGGACGGGGTGCGACAGACCGCGGTGCTGGTCGACCACGACCCGCACGTCCGAGTGGAGTCACCGACCGCCACATGGCTCCGACATCACAAGGACGCCGTGTGCAAGCACGATGTTTGCACTGCGGCGGCAACGCCGCTGAAGAATTTCGTGGGCGTCGGCATCGGCATGAGCGCCCTGCTCGCCATGCTGGTGGTGCTCTTCGCCGGCTGGACCCTGCTCTTCGACGATCGGGGCGATCGATACGGAGGGTACGGAGGGTACGGAGGGTATGGAGATCGTCGCTATATGCGTTGACCGGCCCTGCGGATCCCACGGATCGGTTGACTGAGCTCGGCCTCACTGCCGTGATCGCCCCGCAGTGCCCTGCTTCATGGCTGAAGCGCGCTCTGCGACTCATCTATCACAGAGTGGGTCGTCAGAAGGGCGCCGATTCGGACAGCAATGAAACACCGTTGATTCACGTTCGCATCAACGCCGTGACTACAGAATATCAATTCTTTGTCAACGACGTAGGGCGTCCCTGTCGCGCGTCGGCTGTAGCGGTCGGTGGACATGGCCTTCTAGCTGGGAACTCGGTGTCGCAGTCGGCACTGGACGGCGTATGCATCCCGTATGGCCGCCTCCGCGCTTTCGCGGTGTCGTGTCAATACTCCTCCGCCTTTGGCACCGAACCCGGGGTCGATCACCTCGAAACTAGGTGTGCCACTAGCTCTTGGAGTGGGAGGACAGGGATTGAACATCGTGCAGCCGACCGGTGGTGAGCGCCGGCCCAACGACGACTTCCGCAGCCGCAACGACGAGCTCTTCGCCCGTCGCATCCGACTTCAGGGACTGCTCGCGGACCTGCGTGCCAAGGCCGACGCCCGTGAGATCGACAGCCTCTCGGAGGCCGCGCTGCGGCGGGCCGAGTATGAACTGGAAGAGGTAACTCTTGAGATCATGACTGCGAACTACGGTCTAGTCCGGCGGTATGTCGCAATGTTCACTTCGAAGCGCAACGAGAACAGCGAAGACTTTGAAAGTGCCGGAAAGGTCGGGCTGCTGTGGGCGATCTCGTCCTACGATCCGTCCCGCGGCCCCTTCTCGAGTTGGGCTTTCAAGCCGATACAACGGGAGGTCCTGCGCGCGGTACGGGACGCCGACCATCCGAATCTCAATCCCGGTGACTTCGAGAAGCGCCCAGTGATCCTGGCTGCCACGCAGGCGTTCTCGGCCGATTTCGGCCTGGATGCTCCCCCCGACTACGGGGACATCGCCAGGCGGGCAGGAACCACGGAGGCCCAGGTGCGGCGGGTCCTGGACGCACCCCGGCTGGACAGCCTGCACGCGCCGAGCGGCGGCTCTGGCGACCAAGAGGTCCCGTTGGAGGATCGGCTGGCCGATCCATCGCCGGGCGTCGAGGAAGAAGTGCTGCTCCAATTCGACCTGCGTGCGGTCCGCCACAACGGGTTGCCGGGCCTCGACGTCCGCGAACGGTATGTTCTGACCCGCAGGTTCGGACTGGACGGCGAACCGGAGGAGCCGCTCCACCTCATCGGCGACAGGCTCGGGCTCTCTCGCGAAGGAGTGCGGCAGATCCAGCAGAAGGCGCTGGCCAAACTCCGTGGGCCGATCGCGGAAATCGCCTAGTCGTCTCGCGGCAACGGAGGAGGAAATGATGAAGGACGAGGGCGAGACGGCGAACCGGCCGGAGGCCACGGACAATTCGTGGATCGTCATCGACGACACTCAGGAGCCCGCAGACGAGCCGTCGGTGGCCTGGGGTGGTGCGGGGTTCGATACTCCGCCGGGGGCTGCTTCGTCGGGGGAGTCGCCGGTGACGCCTGAAGAGCCGTCGGTGACGCCACGGAACCCGTCGTCCGGCCCGCCGCCGAACGGGTCGCAGGGCAATGGCTGGGATTCCTTCGCCGGCACCGAGACCTGGAACGGTATGCCCGTCGCGCCTCCGGGAACCACGCTCGGCAGTGCGCCCCCGGCGGACGTTGGGGGGTCCGTGGGCCGGCAGGTGGCCGGGACCACCGGCCCATCACCGTCGGCTTCGGGCTGGGGCGTACACGCGAGTGAGGCCGGCCAGGGCCGCTCCGAGCGGACGGTGGAGAGCACCTGGTTCATCGGCGACGGCGAGGACGATGACGCGGGCGACGGCGGAGGCACCGGCGGAACGGCCCGTAGCGCCTGGGTGGACCGGCTGCCGCGAGTGGGCGGCCCGGTCCTGAGTCCCGCGCTCATCACATTCACCGTCATCTGCCTGAGCGCCCTGCTGACGATCTCGTCGATCATCTGGCATCCCCGTGCGCCGTGAAGCCGCGTTGTGGTCGGCGGCGGGCACGGATTCCGGCCCGGAGTCGGGCCGGGATCCGCACCCTGCATGGTCAGGCGACCGGAACGCCGGGCGTCGGCTGCAACGGCCGGACCTCGGCCTGAGCGGGGTTGGCGGCCAGTCCGGGAAGGTCCGCGGTGGCCGTTCGAAGATCGGCCACGGCCTCGGGCTTGAGCTCTGACAGCATGATGTCGTACGCGATATCGCGGACCTTGTCAGCGCCGAGGATCGAGTGGACCACGGAGGCGACGGTCTCTGCGAGCACCTGCTCATAGGCCTGGAACCCCACCCGGCCGGCCAACGCCGGGTTCCATTCGAGCCGGTCGCTCTCACTCGTCACGACCTGAAGCCCGCCGGTGACCGGATCGATACCGTCCAGATCGATCTCCGCGGTGATGTGTCCACGGGCCGCCGGCGTGTTGTCCTCGGTGAAGAGCATCACCGGAACGTCGAAGGCGATCCGCTCGGAGGGCTGCCGCCGCCGCTGCTGCCCGGCATTCGGGGACAGGGCCGGGACATCGACGGTGTCGAGCCCGGACAACATCCGGAAGGTCGAGAGGCCGAGGATGCTGTTCAGGACCAGCGCTGTCGCGCGGGTCAGGGTCTCGATCTCACCCGGCTTGCGGGTGAGATAGCCGCCGAAGCTGTAGGCGAGGGTGCGTTCCCGGATCGGGGAACGCATGAAGATACGGAGGCGGACACCGCTGATCGGCAGCTCGAACTCGACGTCGGCCTCGTCGATGTTGGACCTGACATATCCGGCATCGGTCCGGTCCAACCTGCCGACGAGCTTCAGTTCCCCCTCACCGCCGGTGCGGGTCAGCTGGAGGACGTAGAGCGTCTCACCGAACTCGGCGATCATCTCATCGCCCAGGACGGCCGACAGTTCGCGTGCGGTCTCGTTGAGACCGTGCAACGTCTTCCGGGGCATCCGGAGGTGGAGGATGTTCTGGGACACCGCCTTCCCGCCGACCTCGGCCTCGACGTTCTCGACTTCCCGCTCCGCCTGCCTGCTGGTGTAGCTCCGCACACTGAACGCGACCACCTCGTCGTCGGTCCGGACACCGCAGGTCGCCTTCAGGGACTTCTTCGCGCTGAGCGGGTAGGGGAGGTCCTGTCGGACGTATCGGGTGGCGTCCACGAACACCGGGACGTCGTTGTTGAAGAGGCGCCGGACGTAGAACTCTTCCTTGATCTGAGTGGTAGGAGCCACTGTGCCCCGCTTCCGTATCCTGCCGCCGACCGGTGGGCCGGTCAGCGGTAGCGTCGAACGCCCGGCCGAATATGGCCAGGCGTGGCACCGGCCGCTCGGGCCGGCACTCACCTTCCTGATCAGACCGTCTGGAAGGACTCCCGGTCGGCAAGTATTTAAAGGAGACATGCGCGTCGCGTGCCATCCAGGACAGTCAGGCATGTGCTGTCGGGGGGACCACAAAGGAGATCCATGAACAACCTGACCGACTATGTGCTCGCCATCGGTACCACCGGCTCGCCACCGGTCCCCGACGTGGCCAAGACGGTGGACCTCGTTCCGGGCGATGGTGACGCCATCTCGTCCGTCATCGGCGGCCTGCGAGCGAGTGGGCTGACGCCGGCCGACTTCCGGGCCCGGGTCGTCTTCCTCGTGCCTGAAGGCATCGGAGGCCTCGTTCCGTACGCCGCGCTCTGCGGATTCGCCGGGCGGCGGATCGACGTCTATGCCGACGGGACCGTCCTGGAGTTCTCCCGCCTGGACCGACGGGGTGAGGCCTTCGTCGATGCCGGCAAGCCCTCGGAGTTCCTCCTCTGGGCTCAGGTGGGCGGCCCGACCGCGGAGGGAGTCCCCACCGTGCGGTTGGGCACGGGCGAGCAGGGGCTGGTCAGCCCCGAGGCGGCGTCGGTGATCCGCTACGCCGCACGCCTCCGGATGGTGCCACCGGACTCGGCCAGGGACGCGTTGGCGATGTTCGTTCTCGTCTCGGCGCTACGACGGCGAGCGGACGACCGGTTCCCGTACCTGTCCACCGGTACCGAGCCGGTCCCCGTCTCGAAGGAGGACCCGAGTCAAGGGATCGACCTCGAGGCGGTCCGCCGGGAGGCGGCACGGTATCGGCAGGAGTTCCGGGCCGCGCGGAAGGGGGCCGAGGTGGTGCCTCCGGTCCCTGTCCCGGCGCGGAACAAGAGGCTCGCCGAGGCCAACGCGGTCGACATCCGGGAACTGCTCCGGCGGCTGGGCTCCTCGCCCGACGAGCGGGGCCTGTGGTACTGCCCCCGTCCGCGTCGGCACTCCAACGGCGGCGAGACGCCGTCGATGAAGGTGTTCGGGGACAACCGGACCCGCTGTCACCGCTGCGACTCCGAGAAGCTCGGCCCGGTCCGGCTGGCCGTCGACGTTCTGGACATCACCCCGGACGAGGCGGCAAACTTCATCCTGAACTCCGACCGTGTGATCAATATGTGCGCGGCCTGAGCGGATCCTCGTCGCGAACCTTCCGGCCGAACGGAGGAGTCGATCACCAGATCGCACCGCCCGCTGAGCATGGTCGTGCTGGTCGTGGACGGCGAGCAGGCGGGTCTCCTGCATCGCAGCGTGCTGGATCGGGTGGTCGAGATCGCCGATCGGCTCGACTGCCGTAGCGCGGCCGCGTTCGGTGCTCTGCCGGTGTCCTTCAGCGGCACCGACCTGCGACGGCTGCGGCGTGACATGGACCAGGTCGTCGCTTTCGCGGACGCCGCGCTGCGGACCGGCTGGACGCTGGGCGACCTCGCCGTGGCGCCCGGCGACCGGCCGGTCCGTGTGGCGGAGACCTCAGGGGGCACTCTCTGGGCGGATTCGGTGCGCGGGTTCGAACTGCGTGGATCCGCCGACCCGCGGAAGGGGGTCACGCACGCTCAGCCGTCTGCGACGGCGCAGCGGACCGCGTTAAGCGACCTCATGGCCCCGCTCGTCGAAGCTGTGGCACGCGCCCGGGTTCTCGAGGTCTTCGAGCGGGTGTCGTGACGCCCGTCACCGAGGTGGACGATCAGCGGGCCGTCACCTTCCCCAGCGCGGTGGAGCGTCCGGACACGAGCAGTTCCACCTGTGCCGTGAACCACGTCTCGGGGTTGGCGATCAAGGCGCCGATCTGGCCCGTTGCGGCCATTCTCTCGATCTGCGCGCCCGGGCGAACCCCGATCACGTAATCGGCGTCCAGCGGGCTCGCAGTGGTGACGCACCCGGCGGGCAGCACCCCGAACGGCCCTTCGAAGACACGGCTGCCCCTCGGTATCAGCGAGGCGAGTGAGCGCATGACGACCGGTGCGGCCGGACCTGTCAGGGTCACCGCCTGCAACTGCTCGAGCGCCGTACGGATCCGGGAGACCTGATCATTGCTGAGGACACCGGTCTCGACGAGTGTGGCCGGGCTCATGCTGGCCCGATGCGTCCGGGAGATGATGATCGAATCAGCTACTCGGCTGATCCGGCCCCCTGCCTGCGTCAGCGCCTGGACGGCATCGCCGACAGCGCTCAAGCTGCTGAACCCGGGCATCGAGTAGATACCGAGCGTGCCGACGACCGTCACATGGGTGCCGCGGATATGTACCTCCTGAACGCGCTCGTCGCGCCACAGTTCGACGAGTCGGTGCCAGCCGTTCAGCACTGCGCTCACCAGGGCTCCCGTCATGGGGGCCGGTAGGTGAGCATGAGCCAGCTGAGAGTACTGCGGCGAGCCGGAGGGGGCCGATCCGTACGTGGGTGATCCATGCTGCGTCGGACGGGCCGATTCGTTTCGCGGAACCGCCTGCGGTGCCCGCGTCGACGTCGGTCGCTCGTACCTGACGGTCACTTCCGCCTCCCCATGGCTGTGGGGAGGGCGGCTGCCCAGCTGCGAGATCGGACGGGACCGTGCTGCCGACGGCGCGTCCTGCGCCGAGGCGCGCAACGTCTTCGGTTCTGGCGTCGCGACCGGGCTTGCCGGGCTTCCCGGCGATTGCTTCGACGCCGCGCCGGCTCGCCGGTGCTCTGACACCGATTCGGCCTGCCCTGACCGACGTGACGGCTTGAGCGGCGTTGCCCGGGGATCAGGCGCCGGCTCTGACACGGGCCGCGTCGAGGTTTTCGCAGGCGGTTCGGCAGGCGGTTCGGCAGGCGGTTCGGCAGGCGGTTCGGTAGGCGGTTCGGTAGGTGCCGACGGGCTCAGGGCTTCCGGGCGCGGGCCTGCCGTCTTGGCCGCTGCGGCGGGCGGCGCGGTCTCGACGGCGGGCTGCTCGGAAGATGCGTCCTTACCCTGTGGGTTCCAGGCCGAGAACATCGCGGCCCACTCGTCCTGACCCTCCCGCATCGTGGCGTCCGGGTTGATCACCGTCCGCTTGGCAGGGGCCTTCTTCCCGGGCCGCTTCTGTTTCACCGAAGAGGGCCGTTCGGCGATCGCCACCTTCGCGGGCCGGGGCGCCGGCTCGGCCGCCGCGCCGCCGGCTGGTGTGGTCCTCCGAGCGGAAGCGGCCCCCTTGCCAGGCTCGGACTCGCCTCGCGATGGACCTGGGTCCAGGGGGTCGGAGCCGTCTTCACCGATGCCCAGGTCGGCCCAGAAGTCGATTCCGTGGGAGCCGTCTTGTGAAGCTGACATAGGGGTGGGTCCTTCCGAGGAGAGAGGCGCCCGTCCGGCGCCAACCGGTCATTTGAATGTCAGGCCCAGGATCTTCTTGACCCGGTTCGCCACGGTGTTCGCCGACGACCCGATCGGTGCCGTACCGAAGACCGGGTCCTCGGTGAGGACCTGGAGGATGCTGCGGAGAGTGGCGTCCAATTCCGGGTCCGCGTGGAGCACGATCGGTTGATGATTGTTCGCTGTGCGCATCCATTCGTGATCTTCGGGGATCATTCCGGCGAATCGCCAGCCCGGCAACAGATCCATGACGTCCTCCGGACTGCAGTCCACGTCGACTCGGGCCCGGTTCAGGAGCAGCGACAGTTTCTCCGGAGCGACTCCGCCTCCCCGGGAGTGCCGTGACATGGTGATCGCCCTGAGCCAGGACTGGACGCCCTCGAGCGTCACCCTGCTGGGCTCGACCGGAACGAGGACGGCGTCGGCCTCTGGGAGGATCAGGTCGGAGAAGGTGACGTGGTACAGCTCGGCCACCGGCGTGTCGATGAACACGAAGTCGAACGCCTTGCGCAGCACGGTGAGGATCCGCTGATACTGCATCGAGTTGACCAGAGAAGGGTCGGCGTTGATGGCCTCCGGAGGGCCGAGTAGGGCGTAGAGGTCGGTTTGCGGCACGCGGGCGAGATGGTTTCTTATGGTGTCGGCCGAAATGCCGCCAGATGTTCGGAGCAGATCCATGACCGTCGGTGATTTGACGTTCAGGTAACGTGCGACGTCCGCCTGCTGGAAATTCGTGTCCACCAGCACCACCGACCCGGCACGGCCCACCGACTGGAGGATCCTCGCCGCGTGGATCGCCAGGTTGACGATCACGCTGGTCTTGCCCACCCCGCCCTTCGCGGAGGCGACCGCGATGACGCGGCCACGCTTGGCGACGGTAGGAGTGGCCGCCGCTGGCAGGTCCCCGGTCGCAGCCTGCGGGCGGATCCAGCCGTTCGAGGTCGGAGCGGAAACGCCCTGGGGCGGACCGGCCAGGGCCGGTTGGGGCTGGACGGCCTGCGGCGGGCCCCCCCGAACCGCCGGTGGCCGGTCGGCCGGTGGGGCCATCCAGGCCGTCTGTGGCGGAACGGCCTGGAGAGGGGCGGCCGGGATCGCCTGAGGTGAGACAGGCCAGGGCGCTGCGGGCGGAGCCGGCGGCGTCCCATGCGCGGGCGGAACGGCCTGGGGAGGGGCGGCCGGGATCGCCTGAGGTGAAATAGGCCAGGGCGCTGCGGGCGGAGCCGGCGGCGTCCCATGCGCGGGCGGAGCCGCCAGGGGAGATGGACCCCGCGGTGCCCCCGCCGCTGAGGCCCATTCGGCCTGTGCCTGCGGATGCGTGTGTGGCTGCGCCTGCGGCGGCCACACCTGGGACTGTGCGGCCGGCTGGGGGGACGGGCTGTGGCTCGGTGTCCGGGGCGCCGGCGGAGTCGCCTGTCGCACGGCGCCCGCGGGGGATGCGGGCTCGGGCCGGCGCGGTGGTTCCGGCCGGGGACGCGGCGCCGGTTCTGGTGCGGGCGCGGCGTCCCCTGCGCCGAGTGCCGCCAGCAGTTTCGACATGACCAGTTTGCGATCGGTGACCTGCACCTCGGGGCCGAAGGAATCGCCACGTTCTGCGAAGTAGCCGTGGACGAGCACGGTGAACCCGTTGCCGGCGAGGCTGTTGGCCAGGATCTCCACGCCCGCTTCCGGCATGTCCTCGACGAAGCCGGGTGCGAACATGAACGCCGCCGGGGGGACGACCTCTCCTCTCCTGGAGAGATGACGAAGCTCCTTCGCGGAGGTGACGTCGAACACCGCGGGGAATCTCCGGGTCTCCCGCAGCTTCCGCCCGATGCCCGCGTCCCCCGCCACGACGACGGTCGGTGCGGTAGCCATCACACTGTCCTCAGTTGCGCTGCTTTGATCATCGGCCCGGCGATCGAACGCGGTCCTTGAGTCGGACTGTGCGGATACCGGCGGCTGCCGCCAGTGGTAGTTGCCGGACTGTCTGCCGGAGAGCTTCACACGATCCGGGAGATGACCCCGCATGCCCAGCCTCAAAGGGACGCTTCAACGACTGACCGGGACCAGCAGGGCAGGCCGGTCGGATGCCGATACCGCCACCATGTGGACGACCCCGTACGCGTGGCGGACCACTGACGGCACCTACGTCGGCTACAACGGCGAGGTCTGGATGTACCGCACGATGCCGTTGTCACCCATGAAGTGGGAGGACCCGGAGGAACAACTGTCGCTGGCATCGCCGCTCGCGCAGCTTCTCGGCGATCTGGGCGGGACGTCGCGGCAACCGATCGGGGGTCTGGCGACCCTGTCCAGCAACCGTAACGTTCACATCGTGTCGATCAGCTGGGACGACCTCGTGGTCCCGCCGGAGGAGAACACCGAGAACCTGCGCGCCTACCAGGCCGGCGCCTTCGGCTTCCTGGCGCCCAAGCGCGCGCTCTTCGTCGGTGTTCACCTCCGTTCGTCGCTGCTGGAGAAGGCGACCAAGAGCGCGAGCCGGAGCTCGATAGTGAAGAACCTGACCGAGCTGCTCAAGGAGACCATCAGCGAGGACGTGCCGAAGCTGGACTCCTACCAGAAGGACATCGAACTCGTCACCGCGATCTTCGACCGGAGCAAAGCGGAGGTTCCGACCCGGCAGGAGCTGGACCAGCTCGAGGCCTGGTACAGCCTCGGGAACGGCCCGGACGCGGTGATCGAAGAGCTGCCCACCCGACTCGTCGTGAACGGCGTCGGCGAGCTGGAGATGGCCGCCATCATGCGCTTCGACCAGCCGGTGATGCCCTCGCCGTACGCCCAATGGGCGATGGACGCGATCAGTCATCCCGGTGACGCGCCTCACGTCATCTCGATCCGGGCCGAGCTCGAACCGGCGAACCTGACGCGGGCGCGGGCCCGCCGGGCGCAGCGCCGGATCATCGCCAACATGGAAGAGGAGCAGAAGACCCAGGACCTCGAAAAGGTGGAGCTCTCCGAGACCTTCCAACAGGCCAAGGAGATCGAGGACTACCTGGCGGGCTCCAACCAGCCGATGCTGGCGAACTGCAGTTTCGTCATGGCGCGGGAGGTCACCGAGGAGACCGAGACCTATCTGGACTTCCTCAGCCAGAACTACGGGATCCAGATGAAGGCCTTGGAGCACCGGCAGATCCAGGCACTGGAGGAAACGCTGCCGTGCTCGTCCATACGGGTCAATCCGTTCCTGCAGGACGTCAACGTGCCGATGGTCTCGCACGCCGGCCTGCAGTCGTTCTCCCGGCTCGGGGACGACGCCGGGGTCTTCGGCGGCGTCATCGACCCGGACGGGACGCCCTTCTTCATCGACCCGCTGGGCGCCCCACGGAAGAACCTGCCGCCGGTGTTCGGGATCTTCGGGGACCCGGGCAGTGGAAAGACGTTCTTCGCCCAGTCCATTGCCGTTCAGTCCGTGTTGAACGGCCTTCCGGCCATCTTCGTCAACCCGAAGGGCGGCGACTCGCTGTACGGCATGGTCGACTACGCCCAAAGCCTCGGCGTGCCGAGTGGGCGGGTGTCCATGTCGGCGCTGGAGGACAGCCCCGGCGCCTTCGACCCGTTCCGGTATGCGCCACCGACCATCGCGGCGGAGATCGCCAACGTCCACATCCTGTCCGCCCTGGACGACTTCCGGGACGGCCTGTCGCTGCAGGAACGGCTGGCGCTGGGCTCCGGGCTGAAGCGCGGGGCGCTGAACGGGGCGCGGTGCGTGTGGGAGGCGCTGGAGTACATCCCCGGGGAGGACGCCGACCGGTTGCGAAGCCTCATCGAGCAGCAGATGGAGGCGTCCTCCATGTTCTCCCTCGGCATCGCGCTCAAACCGCTGCCCAGACTCGACATGACGACGCAGCGGCTGACCCTGGTCGACTTCGACCGTGATCTCGGCCTTCCCGAGGGGAAGACCGCGAGCGAGTACTCGGTCTCCGAACGGATCGCGCTGGCCGCCGTACGGCTGGTGATCCGGGCGTCGCTGGAGATCCTCATCGCCAACCGGGCCGGTGTCCTGATCGTCGACGAGGCGTGGACCTTCCTGTCGCAACCGGAGGGCCTGGCGTCGCTGCAGCGGATCTCCCGTGAGGGCCGATCCCTCAACATCCTCCCGGTCTTCCTCACCCAACGGATCGCCGACGTGGTGACCAAGGACCTGGAGTCCTACCTCAGCCGCGTGATGGTCCTGAAGCTGACCGAGAAGAAGGAGGCGGAGACGGCCGTACGACTGTGCGGGCTGCGCCCCACCCCGCAGCGGCTGGCGGAGATCCGCGAGTTCGGCCCACTGCCGCCGGAGGGCGACCGGCCCGCCCGCTGGGCCCGCGGCATCTTCCGTGATCTGGCGGGTCAGCACGCGCAGGTCGTGCTCGGTCCCACGCCACCGGACGCCGCAGCGGCGTACAGCACGAACCCGCTGGACCGCCGCAAGCGCGAAGAGCGGCGCCTGACACGGGAGGAGGCGGAGCGCGCCGAGCATGAAGCCGCAGTGGCCGCCGCCGGGACCGAGGAGGGAACCGATCCATGGCTCGTCGGCTGAGCTCGCGTGCCGAACGGCCTCGCTCCGGACCACCGCGCCGGGCACGGGACACGGCCGCGAAGGTGCGTCGGCCCGGGAAGTCGCGGGGTGCCGCCGAGAAGGTGCGCTCCGGGCCGCATCGCGGATATCAGCTCCTGGCGTGGTTCTTCGTCGTCACGGTGGTCTGCGGGCTGGCGCTGCTGACCGGTAACGGCTTTGGACTCGGGGGACACCCACGGCCGTCCGTGACCGCCGCATCGCCGTCCGGATCGCCCGCGACTTCCGTGAGTACGGCCACGGGATCACGGGCCGGTTCGACGACGGCGGCGTCCGTCGCCTCGGACGTGGACGGTCAGGTGCTGGCGGCGCCGCCGGATGCCGGGAACGGCGTCAGTACGACCGGCATGTGCCAGAAGTACAAGGAGAAGAGAGACTTTCTGCCGCTGAACCGGTGGACGTCTTTCAGCCTGTTCACCGTGGACAACGCCTGGATCATGAAGACCCGGCTGTTCGTCTCGATGATCGCCAGTCTGCTGTTCATGGGTGCGGGCCTGATCTGGCAGCTGATCGGCACGCTCATGGGCTTCGGTTACACCTTCGACATGGTGTGCTGGGCGGCGCCGGGGATCAACACCGGCGTACACGACCTCTCGATGTGGGCGTCGTGGTTCCTCATCCCAGTCTGGCTGTTCGTCCTGACGGCGGTGATCAAACGCTGGAACGGCGGAAAGAACGGCCCGGCGTCGGCAATGCGCCTGCTCATGGTGTTCCTGACGGCCACCGGCATGATCTTCTTCATCAGCGACCAATCCGCCGAGCACATGGACGACCCGACGGCGAAGTACACCGTGCCGTGGATGGCCAAGACGGTGCAGGGCTGGTTCGGCGAGATGTCGAGCTCACTGACCAAACTGACGGAACTGGGGAGCAACGGCGCGACGGCATTCTACGACAGTGATCCCGCCACAGCCGGACCCGTGAGCTGCGTGGCGCTTGACAACACCCTCTACGACCAATACGGCAAAGACAACCTCGACACTGAGATGGGTGACGGCGTCGGGGGCATGCAGCAGGTCAGCAAGATCGAGGAAATCACGCTGGACAGCGCCTGGATGAAAGCTCAGTTCGGCGACGGGGACAAGGACTATCCCAGCCCCGCTAAGGCCGCCTGCCGTGATCTTGAGGCGCGCTCCAACGTATCCGTGCAGGAGAAGCTGACAGCCTACGACCTGTCGACGGGGAACCAACCGGGCACCACGACCGAGAACATGAACCGTGGGTACTCGATCGCGCCTCAGGACAACGAGCAGGTGATCATGGTCGCCTGGGGCGCCTGCAAGGCCGCCCCCAACGGGCGCCACAGCAATGGCGACAATGGCACCATCCCGCAGTGGGACCAGGCCAGCGGTATAACCGGAAAATCAGAAGCCTGTAGCGTGCTCTACAGCGAGGACGCGGTCAAGGGCCTGGGAAGCTGGAACGGAGCGCCGGCCGGCGCAGCCAATTCGCGAAACATCATCACGCTGAACCAGTTCTATTTCAACGGCAAGGACGAACTGAACAAGGCCTTCGGTGACTGCATAGCGTCCCCGAAGGATGAAGTCGCCAAGGCCTGCCGGGCCGACTGGGACTTCGTCAGCGGTTGGCTCGGCGCCAACCAGGCCGAACGCATCACCCAAGGGCTGCTGTCCATCATCATCGCCTTCGTCTTCCTACGTGTCCTCGGTCCGATGGCGATCGGCCTGACGATGGCCAGTGTGTCACTGGCCGCTCTCTGCATGATCCTGCCGCTGCTATTGCTCATGTTCGCCGCGGGAGCGGAGGGCGGGAAGAAAGGGCTCAAGGTCGCCGGGGCGGCGGCTGGGGCGAAGGCCGTCTTCACCTTGGGGATGACGTTCCTGACCGGGTTCATCGCCCTGTCCTATTCGGTGGTTCAATCCTCCGTCGCCACTCCGACGCCCAACTTCTTCCAGCAGGTGCTGGAAGCCGGCACCCCCTTGGCCGCGCTCATCCTGTTCAAGAAGGGCGCCAAGCTGCTCGGGCTCGGGGACATCTCCAAGATGACCGGGGCACTGGGCTTCGCCGGCGCCGCGATGTTGAGGGCCACCGGCGACAAGCGCCTGCACCGAGGCGCGGCGGACCGCATCTCCCACGGGCTCGGCCGGATCGGCGTCGGGAACAAGCGGCTGAGCGCGCTCGACGAGAAGTCACTGCAGCGCCGGATGTTGAACAACAAGGCCACGCGTGCGGCTGCCGAAGCCGTCGGAAAGGGAGCGAAACATGTGACGCGTAAGCCCAGGGCATGGGCCCGCGACCAGTACAAGGCCGGAGAAGCATGGGCCCGCGACCAGTACAAGGCCGGACGAAGCGGGGTGAAACGCGGGCGGGACAATCTTCTTCAGTGGGCCAAGTCGCAATCGCCTGCAAGGCGGGCCGCGGCCTACGCGACGTTGGCAGGCGCCGGATTCGCCTCGACCGCGGCGGGCGGAATGGGAGCCTTGGCTCTTCCGGTCATGTTGGGTGCGGGCACTGCCGCCCTGGGCAAAACGGCGCAGTTGGTGCGTGGACGTCTGGAGCCGCTTGGGCCTTTGAAGAACGCCATGCGGATGTTCCAGTGGCTCGAGAACCCTTCCGAGTATGCAAAGGGATCGGCGGCCGGGATCGTGACGACCAAGAACGCCGGTTTGGCCAAGGTGCAAGCTGATGATCACCATCGCAATATCATCAGGGTGAGGAACTCTGCTCGGCATCGGATGCTGGTCACGGACTACGTCAACGACGGGCTCGACAAATCAGTTGCAAGGCTATGGGGCGCCGGGCATTGGGACGGTCTCAACACCACCTTCAAAGGGCTTCCCACCGAAGAAGCCAGGAATGCAGCGGCTCGCGAGCAGGCAGCGAAGATGGGCCTCGCGCCCGACCGGGTGATGGCCGGCAGCCATGGCTTGGTGGCCCCCATCCTGGTGCACTTTGACAAACACGCCGGGCAACGGCGGATCGATCCTGACACGACCGTCGAGCAGGCAGGCCTGGCTTTCAATTGGCTGCCCGAGCATATGCTGCGGCGCGGAGTCAATAAGACCAACGATCAGTGGATCGCAGACGGGTATGCAATGTTGCGGGAATGTGGCTATATCACCGATAACGGAAAACAGGTCGATGCGTTCGCCGCAGCGGGGCTCGATACGAGCGATCCCAAGGTGCGGGAGCGGGTGGCCGCATGGATCGCGGGACGCCAGGACGACGAGCTGGTGGACAAGGTCACCATAAAGGCCCGCCGGCCATTGGACGTCGCCATGTGGGCCAGCCGCGACTGGGTTGATGATCATGTGATCATGCTGGACCAGCGGACCGATATCGAGGCCCAGGAGGCGATGAGGAGCGCCCGTAACGAGATCATCGACCTCGGGAAGAACACGGTGGAATTGCCGAGCGGAGCGGCCGCCACGGCCGAGGAGGCCCTGATCGAACTAAATCAAAAGATCGATGCCATGAAGAGCAACGACTTGCCCCGTGCCCAGGGCATCGAGGAGTTGGCCAAGGTGATCCGGGATGTGGTCGACTCCTCCTCATCCGCACGCAACGCCTGGCAGGTCTGGGCGCACATGTACGATTCGGCGACAGATCTGGATGACGTCGACGCGGTGAAAGAGCAGATCGACCGGCTCAACGCCACGATGCGGGCTCGCAAGGAGGAATGGCACGACGAGTTGGAGAAACTGCTCGGCGGTATCTACCGGATGCCCCGCAGTGACGACAGTGCGGCGAGATTGGACGAGGTCCTCGAAGAGCTCAAGAACAAGATTAATAACCGATGGGCCGATGAGGAGTGGGACAACCGAGACGTCATGCACAAAGTCGACGACATTGAGCGACTGCTTGACATGCAAATCGCGAGAATGGCGGCCGACCAGCGCACTTCGTCGAATCGCGTGCCGAAGCTCCGGGACATGCTGGACCAGATGTTCCATCGGTCGAGTTGACCACCCGCCATTCCGTTAGGCCCTGCAGTGCCCACTGCCGGAGCCGGACATGGGACCGGCCTCCTCCCGTAGCGGGTGGAGGCCGGTGGTGTTGACGGCAGTCCCTGCCGGGAAGGCGGTCACTTGGTGGTCGTCCCCGAAGCGTTCGCCGACTTCGGGTAGCCGGACGCGAGGGTCAGGTCATGTTCCTCAACGTGCCCGTCGCCGTTGGTCAGGTGAAGCGTCCGGCCATGGAGCTGGGCTTCGATCGACCACGACCCGGTGCCGTCGTTCGGTACACCCGTCCCGGTGAACGCGCTTCCTTGCCGCGTCCCCGTGAACTGGTAGGCCCGGTCCTCACGGACCCACTGGTGGGTCCGGTCGCTCATGACCTCGACCCAGCTCTCGCCGGTGAGGTCGGCTCCATCGACCGTCCAGTCGATGACCTCGCACTGGGTGTTCTCGGGCGTGCATGCCCGGAACACGTATTCGATCGGCCGACCGTGCGGCTTGTCCTGCCGGCCCGAACCGCCGGAACCGGAGACCATCACGATCACCACCACGAGGGCGACGACGGCGACGATGGCGCCGGGGATCCAGATTCGCTTGCCCTTGAGCATCTCAACACTTCCTTTTCATAAGGACGCGCAAGGGCTCGAATTGTCATCCGGCCCTCGCGTGTCGTCGTGATTGACGCCACCGTTGGGTACCGGATGGCTCTTTTTTGTTCGTGGTGGAATTATTTCACATCTTGCTGGCATTGATCCAGTCGGTCCAGGACGCTTTTCACTGGGTCACCCGCCCGCCGGTGACGAACACGTCGCGATACCAGCCCTGCGTGATGTCGGAGATCTTGACGACGTCACCGGTGTGCGGAGCGTGGATCATCTTTCCGCCGCCGATATAGATGCCGACATGGCCCCAGTCGTGCATCGCGATGAGGTCGCCCGGCTGTAGATCGCTGTAGGAGACGCGCTGGACGTGCGAGTTCTCCCATTGGGTGGGGACGTAATGCGCCAGGGTCACCTGTCCGCCGGTCGCGTTGTACACCGCGTAGAGCGTGAGGCCGGAACAGTCGAAGCCGGGCTTGCCGCTGCCGTTCGAGTTGTCGCCGACGGTGGGCCCGTGGATGTCTCCGCCACCGAACTGGTAGGGCAGTCCGATCCACTTGCTGGCCCAGGCGACGATGCGCTCGCCGAGCGTTCCGCTGAGGTTGCCGAGCGTCGGCGGCCCTCCCCCGGGCACCCCCCCTGGCGGCGGGGGCGCGTTCCCCGCGGACCCGTTCGCAAGCGAGCCGATGAGCTTGCCGGCGCTGTCGAACGGGGGGATGACGCCGCCGAAGAACCACGCGTAGTCGATGGCGACCTGTGAAACAGGCAGCATGGACCCGTCCGACGTGCCGGTGATCGACCATGCCTCGGTCGCGTCCTCGGCGGCCGGTGCGTTGATGTCGTTGTACGGGCGTGGCGCCAGCCGGGGGATGACCAGCGGGTCTTGGCCCACGACCGGGTCCGTCGGCTTCACGGCGCGGTCTGCGGCCTGGTAGTAGTCGCCCAGGCCGGTCAGGGCGTCCGCGTCCGCCGCGTTGCCGCCCGCCAGACTGGTGGCGAGGTCGGCGAGTTCGCCGCTGAACCCCGGTGACCAGGAGCCGACCATACACGCGGGGTCGATCGCCGGGTCGGCGATCTTGTTCGTGGTCTCCAGGGTGGACAGCTTCTGCCGCCAGGTGTCCAGATCCTTTTCGTCGGGCGGGCTCTTCAGCGCCGCGAACTCCGTCGCGAGCGGTGCGAGCTTGTTCAGGAAGGCCGTCATCACCTTCGTGCATGCCTCGGACGCGTCGAGCGATGTGCTCGGGCCGACGAGCGAGAAGATGCCGAGGTCCTTGCCCATCGCGATGCTCAGCGCCTGCCAACCGCCGGCCATCGGCTGGAAGTCGCCCTTTGCCTTGTCCCGTTTCTCCGGGGGGACCCCCTCGCCGGCGAGCACGAGTTTCGCGGCGCCCTCGATGTTCTTCTCAACGTCGCACCGGTCGGCGACTCCGGCCTTGGCGGCCTCCTCCGGTGTCATTGGGAAGATGCCCTGGCGGTCGTTCGACTTGTCGTCGCACTTGTCGGTTTTCCAGTTGCTGGCGGCGTAGCTGACTGCTACGGCCTCGTTGATAAGGGTCTGTTCCGCGGCGGACCGGTCCTCCTCAACGGTGTAGGTGAACTTGCCGTTCACGGACTGGCCGCCGGTGACCAGATACAGCTCCGGCATGCGGGCGACCTCGCAGTGCCAGATCGAGATGATCTTGAAGTTGATCGACCAGGGCTTCTTGGGGTCGTCCGGCGGCGGCACGGCGCACGGCTCGGCCGGTTTCGAGGCGCGGTCCATGAACATGCCGGAGGCCTCGATGACCTTGCTCCAGTACTTGCGGGCGTTCTCCTGGTCCTGCGCCGACCCGTTGGGCACCCACGGAGGACTGGACGGATCGCCGTGCACTTGTTGCGCCCAGTAGCTGAGCTTCTGGGCGACGAAGTAGGAGGAGTCGCACGGGTTCTGCGGATCGAGGTGCTCGTGCCGCATGGCGCCGGCCATGTCCGGGGTGAGCAGGTACGGTCCGACTCCCTGGGCGTCCTTACCGCCGATGGACGGGCTCGGGTTGCCCACCGCACAGCCGTCGGCCAGCACCCCCTCGCCGGTGCCCGCTCGATCGGCGGCGCCCGTCGGGGCGTACCGGCCGGCGGTGGCCGTGACGGCCTTCAGATCCGCGGCGGCCGCCGTGGCGACGTTCGAGGCGGAAGAGGCCGCCGAGGGGGCGGCGGCGACCGTGGCGGCGTGGGGCCCCATGTCGGCCGGGCGCACGGTGGTGGCGTCCGGTCCCGTGTGGAACGTCGCCGGCTGCTGCCCTGCGGTGGCGGGGTATTTCTTGGAGATCTCCTGCATCTTGTTCATCACGTCGTCGACGTAGCCCCAGCCCGTCGGGTTGACGTCGCAGGCCGCCGGGCACGCGCCCCACTTCCCCGGTGACGTCGCCCAGTCATCGGAGCCGGTGAAGTGCTTGATCGCCACTCCCTGCCACATGTGGAACTTCTTCCAGCTCGCGAGGAAGTCGTTCCTCGCTCGCTGGTCCTGGATGCTCGGCGGCGCGTCGCAGGCGGTGTCCCATTTGCCTTCGTAGTGGTTCCATGTGCTGGGCATGTACTGGTAGGCGCCGCAGGCGGCGTCCCGGCTCCCCGCGTTGTAGTCGCCGCTCGACTCGTGCATGCGCATGGCCCACATGAACCAACCGAGTTGGTGGCTGAGGTCGCCGGCGGGGGGACCGGGGTGATCGGGCGAGGCGGACGTCGACTCACCCGATCCGCTGACCCCCTGGATCGGCCCCGGCCCCGCGCCCGACGTGATGCCGACCGAGGTGTCGTCCGGCCCCCCGGATCCACCGCCCGGAGTGATCTGCGGGGCGGTGCGGCCGGGATCGCGGTCGACATTGTCGTACGGGCTGTAGCGTGCGAAATCGGTCTGGGTCGCGACGATGCCGGCCAGGACCGTCCAGGGCACGGTGGCGTAGTCGGGCTCACCTCCGGAGGCCGCGCGGTCGGCGGCCTGCTCTAGCATCTGTTGCCATTTGCCGGGAAAGTACTTGGCGGCCGCGGCGTTCGACTTGTCGTCCGGCTGGGTCGGCTTGTCGTCGTCGTCGGAGAAGCCTGCCGCGCCCATGGCCATGGGAAGCAGGAGCAGCAGGGCGAGCGGGATCCCGCCAGCGACGATGGCCACCTTGAACCTGCCGCCTCCGGACCCGGTTCCCGACCCGGACGCGTCCGCCGTGTCTTTGCCTTTGCCGCCTTCCTTGCCTTTGCGACCGCCGTCTCCGAGGAGCCCGTTCTTGAACGACTTCGGCAACATCCGTCCGAGTGGCGTCTTGTTAAGGCCCTTGCGGAGCGCGGCGTTGCCCATCTTGGTGTCGGCGAGGCGGCTCAGCGCCTGTCCGACGGGGTGCTTCCGGGCGGCCCTGCGGGCCGCCTGTCCTGCTCGGTGACCGGCCCTTTCCTTGGGGGTGCCTCCCTCGGGCATGGACGGCAGGCGGTTCCCGGCCCCGCCTGCCTTCGATCCCGATCCGCCGGCCTTGCCCGCGAGTCCCTTGGGTGATCCCTTGCCCGCGCCGCCGCCATCAGCCGCGGAGTCGCTCGCCGGCCTGGCCGTGTTCGGCCCTGCCGGGTTCCTGAGCGGGTTGGTGCGGCCCCCGCCGGAGCCGCCGTTCCCGCCCCCGAACTCCGGTTCGGAATCCGACGGCCCGGAGTTGCCGCCTCCGGGGGGAGCATGGTCGTTGATGAGATCGCGGGCGCTCGGCGGCGGGCCCGCGGCCGCGCGTGGGTCATGGCCGGGCGGCGCGCCCGGTTCATCGGTCTCCGGCGGCGGGCCTTCGGACGGCCCGGCCGGGACGGGGGGCTGAGGGGGGCTGTTGCCGGCCTCGTTCACGCGGCGCCTCGCTGAGGGTCTGCGATCGGATCGCGGGCGGGGGGGATTGACTGAAGATGACCGTCCGGCGAGGCGATCACGGGGCAACGCGTCTCTCGGACGGGCGCACGTGCCCGCTACTGCGCGCGGACGGCGTGTCTGCTATCCCGCATGGATCGCGTAGCCGGACTGGTCACTTTCCACCGCGATCCGGTACTGGTAGGCCTTGTCCGGCGCACCGTGGGTGATCGTCGCGCTGAAGAGGTACTGAGCGTTCCCGGTGATCGCGGGATCGGTGACGGTCAGCTGCCCGACGGAGCCCTGCGGTGTCCTGCGGGCCTTGGGAGGCCTGGCACGGCCGATGAAAGGGATGCCGGTCCAGTCGCCGGTGGCCGCGGCCTTCGCGGCAGCCAGGGCGACGTTCCGCGCGCCGGCCGGGACCACGGCCGTCCCGCCACCGGCCTTCGGCACCTGGACCGCCGCCGTGGAGGCGAAGTCCTCGGTCGGCCCTCCCTGCGCGGGACTGCTCGCGTCCGGGGTGGGCGTGCCGGCCGCGGATCCGCCCGAGGCGGAGGGCGTGGCGTACGGGTTGATCTTCTGTACCGAGTAGGCCGGCGGCTGCGTCGCGTCGGGCGTGTCGGTGGACCCACCTGGATCCAGCAGTGCGCTGATCAGAAGCATCCCGCCGATTCCGGCGAGCCCGACCCACACCGCGAGGTTCCACCATTCGGGCAGCTCGGCGCGGTGCCACGGGCGGCGGCGCCGATTGAACCCTTCGCGGACGTAGTCGGTCATCTTCGGCATGTCGTTGACTGTCGCCTTCGATGGCCGGTGGGCAACAGCTGAGTCGTCCTGACCGCGGTCACGGGGCTGGCGGTCCGGCCGCGATCGCGGACGGTCGCAGGTATGAGCGACGAAGCCGAGGAGAATCTGCGTGGGCCGGTGATGCTCGCGGCCACCAACATGCTCAAGCCGCCGCCGGCCGTCATCGGCAGCATCAACAAAGAGATCGCACTGCCCCGCACGATCAAGCTGACCACGCTGCTGTCCGTTGGCATCGGCGCCGTGCTGGGCTTCATCACCGCGTTGTTCATCTTGGGGGTGAGCCTGGACGCGCTGATCTACGGGCCTGCGGTGGGAGGCGTGCTCGGGTGGGGGGCCGTCAACTTCTCCCCATTGCGGGGAGAGTCGCTCGCGAAATGGCTCGGCCTGCAGGCGAACAGCGCCCGTCAACGCAAGCTCGCTGTCGACGGCAGGCCGGTGCGCCTCTATTTGGGCATCGCCCCCCTGCGCCGGACCGCCGCGGGAACCATCCGGATACTGCCGGGAGGTGTCCCGGTCGACGGCGTGAGCTGGGACGAACGCGGTTTCCCCCTGCAGGAGATCCCCCGTATGGCCAGGCTCCCCGCCGCGCCCGGCCGCCAGGGCCGGCGCCTCACCGCCTCCATCGAGTTGTCCAGCCAGCAGGGGCGGAGGAGACGGAAATGACGATGCGGCACATCTGACGTTTGCGCATCCACGTCACGGCCGAACTGTCGTCTGTGCCGGGCGTGAGTATCAGGAGGAGAAGATGCCAGCGGAGTCACCCACCCGTTTCGTGATGGTCCCCGCTAGGCGCTCGAACGAGCCGACGGCGCGCAGGCGGGCCAGGAGGATCCTGGGTGTCCTCTTCCTGGCCGCGAGCCTCAGCGTCGTCGCGGTGTTCTTCTCGCTGGCCAAGGGGCGTACCAAGCCGGACCTGTCGACGGTCGATCCCAAGGGACGCGACCTGGCGTACACGGCCGCGGTGAACTTCCTGTCAGGCGCCTACCAGGCCGTGCCTCGCGCGAAGACCCTCAAGCCGGATGACCTCGCGAAGGCGGCCCCCGGCCTTCTCTCCGGCCAGCCGAGCGCTCCCCTCCAATATCAGTCGCTGAGCTGGGTGGGGTTCACGCCGGAGCACTTCGGCGCGGCCAAGTTCGGTTTCACCGATTTCGAGGTGCACCACTTCCTGGTCGTCCTGCCGAACTCCCCGTCCTCGACGACCACGCCGGCACCGGCGCCGACGGGAACGACCGGGCCGCAGCCCAAGAAGACCTCGCCTGCCCGGCGGGTCGGTTCCACGGCGGGGCAGCAGCCCAGGACGCCAGTGGCGACGGCCGCCGGTTCCGGGCCGAACGGCTCGACCGCGCCTTCCGGGGCACCGAGCGCCGGCTCCTCGGCCGCCCCGAACGACAGCCCGTCGCCATCGCCCACGACCACCGGTGACGGCGTGCAGGCACCGGCCTCCAACATCCTGAAACTGGACGTCCCGCTGGTCATCACGCCGCAAGGCCCGAGGCTCTCGGCGGCGCCGGCGTTCTCCGTATGGACGGATGGCGCCGGCGTACCGGTCGGAGCGGGTGACTACACCAACTACACCAGCCTGACCACGGAGGTGAGCGATGCGGTGAAGAAACAGGTCGCCGCCTGGGCCAAGGCGTACGTCACCGGCGACGCCACCGCACTCCTCGCACTCACCGGCGACCAGAACAGCCATCACCGCTACGTCGGCCTGAGCGGATTCACGCTGCCCGCCTCAGGCGAGGCCGTACAGATCACGTCGGCGATCAAGGCCGCCAAGGGACAGTTGGTGGTCCGTGCGAGGGTCCTGCTTGCCAGATCGCCATCCGGCGGGACGGTCTCCGGTACGAACGGCACCACCCAGCAGTTCGTCACGTTCGCGGACTTCGACCTCCTGGTGGGGGCACCGGCCGGCGCGCAGCCTCCGATCCTCGCCTGGGGGCCGGCCGGGTCCGCGGCGGACCTGGAGCCGTACTCCAACGCTCTGCATTCCTGACCGGGAACTTACAACCCAG
Source organism: Actinoallomurus sp. NPDC050550 (assembly GCF_040655075.1). Classification (NCBI taxonomy): domain Bacteria; kingdom Bacillati; phylum Actinomycetota; class Actinomycetes; order Streptosporangiales; family Thermomonosporaceae; genus Actinoallomurus; species Actinoallomurus sp. NPDC050550. Next base: position 37,329 of record NZ_JBFAJC010000038.1, read on the forward strand.
AGGAAACACTATGAAGATCAGCGAGCTGCACCGCGTTCTCGCCACCACCATCCCCAGCGGCGGTGGCGGCACCAGCGACGGCGGCTCCGGCGCCACCAACTTCCTGCAATCCACGATCGGCACCGCCGTCATCGGACTCTGCGGCGCCGGCGCGGTCATCATCATGGTCGTCGTCACCTTCAAGATGGTCAAGAGCGCCACCAACGGCCGGCCGGGCGAGGGCGTCAAGGTCTTCTTCTGGGGCCTCGTAATCAGCGGCATGCTGTTCAGGCTTGACATCACCGTCTCCGCCGTCGGCTTCATGGGTGGCCTGATCCAGAAGGTCTTCGACAGCGCCGGCAGTGTCACGGGCTGACGGCGGTCTCCGAGCGGAAGGAGGTATGCGTGGCCCACGATATGGACATGGACCGGGGGATGAGGCGGCCCGGGGAGCCTGAAGACAGCACCGGTTATCTCTTCGCGGCCATCGGTCTCGTCGGCCTCGCCGTCGCGATCCTGGCGCTGGTCCCGGCCGTGTGCGCTTCAGTGATCTTCTTCCTGCTGCGTCGCTTGCTCGCCCGCCGCGATTGGATCATCATGGCGGCCGGCGGTCTGGTCGGATTCGCCTGGTACCTCAAGGCCAATGCCCTCAGCTACGGATACTGGCTGCTCAGCTTCATCAACGTCGGAAAGGCGAGCCCCGCGCAGGTGCCGGTCACCGTGCTGCTCTGCCTGGCGGTCGTGCTGGCGGGCAGCGCGGGCGTCGTCTTCGGCTCGCCCATCGGCCGGGTCGGCAGTGGCGCGCAGACCTCGACTCTGGGTTTCCTGTTGCGCCGTTTGAAGCTGGTGGAGGACTTGCTCAACGGCACTTGGCTGCGCCAGAAGAAGCTGGTTGAGGAGTCGCTTACGCCTAGGAAGAGCCGACGGGAGTCGCTGAAGCGGAACGTGTCCGGCACGGTGACCCTGCGGGACATCCCCGCGGTCCGAGGCCCGTACGCGACGGAGAAGTCCCGCAGGATGCCGATCAAGGCAAAATCCATCCCGATCGGGCTGGGCGCCAAGGGCCGGCCGGTCTGGCTGAGCACCCACGAGATGGGCATGCACGGGTGCGTGGTCGGTTCCACCGGCAGCGGCAAGACCGTCACTCTGATGTGGATCATCGGAGCGGCGCTCGACATAGGCTTCGACGTCACCGTCATCGACATGAAGGAGGACACGGAGCCGGGCGGCTTGCGCGACTTCCTGCGTGCCTACTCCGGGGTACACGACGTGCCGCTCCAGGAGATCGCGCTGGGCGACGAAGATCCGAAGTACTGGTTCAACGTGCTCGCCGACATGAGCGCGGATGAGGTCTTCGACACGATCATGTCGCTGGTCGAGTTCGACGACGCGTACTGGCGGGCACTGAACCGGAAGGTTCTTCAGCAGGTCGTGCAGCTCTGCCACCAGGCCGCCGACGTGGCGCCGGACCGCTTCCAGCCGCCGACGATGCTCGAGCTCGGCAAGATCATGGAACGCGGCACCACCATGAAGAACGCCGTCAAGGAGCGAGTCGTCGCCATCGACGCCGCGGAGGGCATCGGCTACTGCAAGGACCGCTACACCAACGTGCTCTCACCAAGCGGCGACGAGGCCAAGTCGGCGGCCAGCTTCGGCACGAAGCTGACCGGCCTGTACGACTCCGGCGCGGGGCGGCGCATCCTCATCCCCGGCGGCGACCGCAGGATGATCGACGTCCGGCTCGAGGGTCTCACCTACATCGGGCTGAACTCGCTCGGACAGCCGGACATGGCCAAGATTCTCTCCTCGTCCTCGCTGCAACGCCTGTCGGTCTACGCGGCCCAGCGCATCCAGGGCCGCGCGCCCAAGGACCGGCCGCGGCTGATCGTGGTCGACGAGGCGAACTTCATCGCCCGGGACATCGCGATGAACATGCTGTCGCGAGTCCGGTCCGCGCTGTTCAATATGATCCTCTGCACTCAGGGCCCGACGGACTGGATCGACAAAGACGGTGATGACTGGTCCCGGCTGACCCAGAACATCAACTGGCTGATCGCCATGGCCCAATCGTCCCCGGAGTCTGCGGAAAAGTGCGCTGAGTTCCTCGGCATGCGGGACAACAACGAGACGTCCGAGCGCGTCGACAAGACGCCAGGGCCCGCCGAGTTGAGATCCGTCATGCGCGAGGAGTTCATCGTCTCCGCGAAAGAACTGCGCGATCTGGGCACCGGTGAGGGCTATCTCCGCGTCAACAAACCGGACAGCAGAGTCGCGTACGTGGCCATGCCCATGCGGTCCCAGGAACTCCAGTGGTACGAGCGGCAGCGGATATGACGGTGCGATCGCGGGCGGTCGCGACGGAAACCGCGATCATCGTGCTCCTCGGGCTGGGCCTGGCCGGGGTGTCCCTGGGGCTGTTCCGCCTTGAGTATGGCGGCAGCCTTCATCTCAGGCCCGCGGACCTGCCGGCCGTCGCGGCGGCCGGGATCGCCGCGGCCGCGGCCATCCGCGCCACCGTGCGGCTGCACCGCCGCTGGAAGAAGACGGTGGGCAGGTTCACCGCCACCGCCGTACTCTGTGCCATCGCCGCGATCGTGGGCATGCTCGTCGTCATGATCCCCAACGCCTGCCCCGGCGAGCTCGGCACCAGCCGATGCAGCGTCCGGCAGGCGGCCACGTGGGGAGAGGCGGCGGGCCTCGCGACCTTGGTGAACTTCATGATCGCCGGGCTCGTCCTGGCCGTCGTGCGCGGTACCCGCGATCTGGCGCGTGACGGCACTTCGCAGAGCCTCGTCTGGATCAAGGCGTTGTGGCGCCGTCTCGACCGGCGGTCATCGAAGCGGGCACGCCGTTCGAGAGCCTCGGGCGGCGGCCCTCGAGACCCGCGGCAACCGAAGGGCCGGCCGACCCCCCGCCGTGCCGACGCCGAACGGATGCGCCGCGAGCGAGCGCGCGGCGCCTGATCGAGCCGGGAGAACCTTGCACATCGACACCTCATGTGGACTGGCCTATGCCGCCGCCGTCTGCCGGCTCGCAGCCGGCGAATCGGTCTTCGCCGAACGATCCTCCATGGCCGCGCTCTCCGGGAACGTATCGGTGACCGCGACGCTCGGCGGCGGTGGCCTGGCCAGGGGCCTGACCCGCAAGCTGCTCGCCGAGCAGACCCTGGTCGTCGCCAAGTACACCGCCGGCCGTCGCGGCGGAGGCTGGGTACGGGCGGTGCCCCCGTTCCCGGGTGACGTCGCCGTGCTCGACGTCGGTCAGACCGGCCCGCTGAGGGCGCACACCGGTTCGGTCCTCGCCTACGCCACGACGGTGGACGTCACGACCCGATCGTCCGGGACCACACCGCTTCTGATGCATGAGGGACTGACCGCCGTCGGCCTCGCGGGTACCGGCCAGGTCGCCCTCGCCACGTGCGGAGGCATCGAGCACATCGAAGTCCCCCGAGGGGAACAGTTGATCGTCGACTCTGGACACCTGGTGGCTTGGTCGGCGGGGATGAAGATGAAGAGCGGGCCGCTCGGCGGACCGCTCAAGGCCGTGCTCACCGGTGAGCTGTGGGTCGGTGAGTTCCACGGCCCCGGTCACGTACTGATCCAGACCCGGGCGGCGGCCGACCTGCGCGGCTGGCTGCTCCCCGAGCGAGCGAACGCCAATGTATGAGGTCGGACGGGCCGGCGGCTTCGTCTCCCGGCAGATGTGGCGGCGACGGGGAGAAGGCACTCTGTACGGGGCCGCCGCGGTAGCACTGGCGCTCGTCGCGGTCGGCGCGCTCGTCGGGGTCGCGTACACCGGCGTGGCCCCGCTGCGGGCGCTGGCCGCCGTCGTGGCGGCGGCCGCGGCCGGCGGCTGCTGGTACACCTGGACCCGTTCCCGGCGGGTCCTGCGGCAGGCGGGCAAGGCCGCGATCGGCGCGCGCTCCGAGCGGGACGTACGCGCGGTGATCCGGCGTACCGGCTCGATCGCGGCAGCGTACGGCATCATGCTCGGTGCCCGGGGAGGCGATTGTGACGCGGTGGTCTTCACCGCGGGCCGCGGTGCCGCGGCCGTCGAGGTGAAGACCGGGCACGGTGAGGTGGCCGTCGACGGCGACACCATGCGGGTCGGACGTCGTGTGCTGCCCAAGAACCCTACCGGGCAGGCCGCGTTTCAGGCTCGTCGGCTGTCCGACGCGCTAGGCCGCAAGCCCGTGCTGGCGGTCGTCTGCGTGCCGGGGATGACGAACCGGCCCTTCGCGACGGCGAAAGGGGTATGGGTCTGCTCCGCCGACGACCTGAAGACGGTGCTGGACCGTGCGCCCCGCATCTTCGACTCGCCCGCCGAGGCGCAGGAGACGATGAAACGTCTCTGGCACAAGAACAACAGCTGACGGGCCCGAACTCGTACCACCGGCCGGCGTGTGCCCTGGCGTATCCCCACGCCCGGAGGCTGGTCAGGAACCTTAGCTCGCCTGCGGCAGCAGCTCCTTTGAGGTTCCCGAATAGCGCAGGTTGTGCCCCGAATACCGTGATCCGCAGGTCAGCGGGCGACCTGCCGTCCGGACCGGGCCCCTGGCAGGTCCGTCGAATCTCATTCTTCCAAGAACGTTGACTCGCGATTATAATCGCAACACAAAAGAAAAAAGAGCACTCTCGGCTCTTTGTCATCAGTAACCACACAGGTGACAAGGAGCCGGCCGTCGCCTGAGCTCCTTGCACCGTGACGCGGAGGAAGTCATGTCACGTAACAAGGCCGCTGCTCAGCGCGGCACCAACAGCCGGCGAGGACTCGTCGGCCTCATCGCCCCGCTTTCGCTGCTGTTCGCAGCGATCGCGAGGATCCAACACAAGCTCAGCGTCCGGCGGGACCTTCTCGTCGGCCTGATCACCGTCCTGGTGTCCCTGGTGTGCTCGGGGACCGCAGGGGCCAAGCTCAGCGCGATGGGGGGGATCTTCCCCATGGGGCTGGCGATGCTCTTTTCCGGAGCCCTGATCTTCACCGTGGTCGCCCCGGCGGGCATGCTGCGGAAAAAGGACGCCGCCTTCTGGTGGCTCGGGGCCGGGATCGGTGTCGCGAGTGCCGCGACGAACGGGGCGTTCGCGATTGCGAGCTCGATGATCCATGTGGGGACGGTCGTCCCGATCATGGGACTCGGGACCTTGGCCGTGATGATCCTGAAGGCGAGGGGGAAGGGCTGGCGGATCCCGACCGTCCTGACCCTGGGCGGGTTCGTCATCTTCTCGTTCGCGTCCGGTCAGGGGCACAGCGGGCTGATCGGTATCGCTGTCGCCGTCCTGGGAGCGATCGCACTGGGAACGTTCACGTTCCTCTTCCAGAAGGCTGCGAACAGGAAGGGGGGCGCGGCGGAGGGCATGGCGATTGCAGCGATCAGCCATCTGGTCGGCGGAGGGCTCCTCTTGGGGGGTGCCTACGGCGCGTCTCTCGCCACGGGGCAGGGCCTCGGCGGGGGATGGACCCAGTGGAGGCTGCTGCTTCAGGTCGCCCTCCTCGGCTTCACGTGGATGACCCTGCCCACGCTGCTCAACAACGTCGCGGCGAAGCGGCTGCCCGGCGCCGTCTACGCGGCGCTCCAGCCGCTCGGATCGCCGATCAGCCTCTTGGTCCAGATCGCGGTCCTGCACCAGGCCACGTCGGCCTGGCCGATCGTCGCAAACTTGTTGATCTCCGGGGGTGGAGTGTCGGCGGTCTTCCTTCTGGGGTCGTCGGCCGAAGGACAGAACCCCGCGGCCGAGGCGGCGCCGTCCGTGGCGCAGTCCACGGCGACCGTGCTCGGCCCCGAAGAGAGGGCCAAGGTCAAGCCGCAGCTCGAAGAAGGGGTCATGGCTCGCTACGGCGTACGTCTCACGGACGCGGTGCGGGCCGTGCGTGCCCAAACGAAGCGCCGGCACGGTGCAGAGCAGCCGGCCGCGGCCGGGGAAGGCACCGAGGCGGGCACCGACAACAACACGCGCTCCTGAAGGGAGGCGCCTAATAGGCGGCGGGGAGGCCACACCTCCCCGCCGTTCAACTTTCCGAGTTCACGCGTGCTGGGCCTGTTCGTACACCCGACGGACGGCCGCGTCGAAATACGGGCCGTACATCGTCGCCGGATCATCGGAGTACTTGAAGCTGTTCACCGAGGTGACCACGCCCCTGCCGGTCACGAGGTCGAAACCGGCCAGCCACGGACCGCCACTCGCCCCCTCGGACATGTCGCAGCGCAGGCCCTGGTCCTGCGTGAGCCGATGGCGGTCGGGATAGGTCCGGCCGCTGCAGTAGGCCAGCCGCTCACCGTCATAGTGGCCCCCGGTGGGGTAGCCGAAGCCGTAGACGACGGCGCCCCGCGGCTGGTCGAACGCGACGGTCTGGGCGCCGACCACGTCGGTGACGTGGCGGCCGCCGGCCGCGGCCAGCGCCACGATCGCGACGTCGCTGTTCTCGTCGTGCCGTCCGGACCAGGCGGCCGGAACGAACAGGTGCCTGGCGGTGAACGCGCCGTACGGTCGGCGGCCCTGGTCGTATCCGGGGACGTAGAGCCAGTTGCGGGCCCAGGCTCCCGCCGCGTCCTGCACGCAGTGGCCGGCCGTGACGACGAGGTCGCGGTTGGCGCCGGCGATGGTGCCCGCCGAGCACACGTAGTCGCCGCCGTTGATGGTGAAGAACACCTTGCCGGTCGTGACCCGCACCGCGCCGGATGAGATCCAGGGCGAGCCGGGAGCACCGTGGACGGTGTGCCCGCCCGCGGCGTCGATGGCCTGCCGGTCGGTCGTGGCGGCGCCCTGCCGGCCCGGGGTGTCGGTGGTACGCCGGTCCCGGGTGCCGGTTGCGTACGGGACCGGCGTATCGGTTGCGTGCGCGCGCGGCACCGCCGGAGCGACGGCCCGTCGGCCCGCGGGGCCAAGGGGGGAGCCGACGGGAGAGCCGACGTCGGCCGTGGCCAGCGGGTTCACCGGCGGCGGGCCCGCCGGCGGTCGGTGCCTTGGCCGCTCGGGAGGGGTCACGGCGCGCAGCATCCGCCGCACGGTCCAGTACCGCAGGATCGCCGACCGCTTGGCCGCGATCACGTGGTCGGTCACCCCCGCCACGCCCGGCGCGGGGCCGGGCGCCCCGGTGCCGAGCGTGCCGAGGAGGGCTCCGATGGTGGACACGGCGCAGACGATGCGGGCGGACGTGGGCATGGATCGAAAGTTTGCAGGACCATGCGTGGTCGCATCGTGACTGGGCGTAAAGCGATGCCCTCGATCAGATGTTCTGTGCTTTGTCATAGAGGGCTTGGATGGCGGTGCCGAAGTACGGCCCGAACATGACGTTCGGCATCGCGTCGTACTTGAAGGAGTTGACGGAGTTCTGCATGCCGACGCCGGTCTTCTCGTCGAAGCCCAGAAACCAGGGACCGCCGCTGGAACCGGAGGTCATGTCGCACGTCAGCCCGAGGTCGTGGGTCTTGCCCGGGTCGTCCTTGGGTGTTCCGCCGCAGTAGGTCAGCTTGGATCCGTCGTACGGGGCCCCGGCGGGGTAGCCGAAGGCGTGCATCGGCCGGTGGCGGTTCTGATTGAACGCGATGCCCTGGCTGCCGACCACGCTGGTCAGCCTGCGGCCGTTCAGCGGGGCGACGGTGGCGACGCCGACGTCGTAGTCGAGGTCCTCACGGGCCTCCCACTGGGCCGTGGTGAGCGTCCGCATGGCGGTCCACTTCCCGTAGGGTGCCTGACCGTTGTGGTAGCCGGGCACGAACACCCAGTCGGTGTGCCAGGCGCCGTCGAGCCGCACGCAGTGCCCCGCAGTGATGACCGTGCTCTGGTTCGCGCTGGTGACCGCGTTGCCCGAGCACGACGCGGGATGCCCCTGGTAGGTGAAGAACACCCGGCCGGTGGTCTGGGCCACCTTGCCGCCGGAGACCCAGGCGGCCCCGGTGGACGGCTTCGTCGCCGGCGTCTCGGACGGGCGTCCGGCGGGGACGGGCCGCCAGGTCATCGGGATGGCGGCGAGGTCGTCCAACGGGTCCGCGCGGCGCATGCGGTCGGGCGTCCACCAGCGCTCGAGCCGATCGCGGGTGATTTGGGACGCCGCCATCGGGTGGACGGCCGGAGGCACGTCCTGGTCACCGAGGGCGGGAGCCCCGGAACGCACGGGGAGGGACGGCGCGCCGGGGAGGCCGGGGACCGCCGTCCGGCCGCGGTGACCGAAGGACGCGCCGGGATGGCCGCGGCGCGGAGCCCTGAGCCCGGCGCGTACGGGATGGGAGCCGGTACGGCCGGCGCCAGAGGAGGCCGCCGCGCGGAGGGCGGGGCGTGCCGGATCGGCCTGTGCCGCGTGGGCCGGGGGGACCGACAGGAGCGCGCCGACCGCCGCCGACGCGGCCGCGACGCGAGGGGAGTTCTTCATGACCCTTGTGCCCTTCTGCGGTCGCCACGGGGAAACGGCCGCGATCGAGAGACTTGGCCGGAACCCTAGCGCGAAGCGTGTTCACCTGACTACGGAGAGAAATTGTCATATGAACGGCGTGCTCCGATTCGCGGCGTTATCGCGATCGGCCACCGGGGCGCATCGGCGGCCGACCGCCGTCGGCCGTTGGGCGGCGGTGGGCCTTTGGCGGATCCTGGGTATAGGTGCGCGGCGGGCGTCGGTCGTTCGGTGGAGGTGGGTGGGCGGCGGCGTTGGCGGGCGGCGGGGGTGTCGGGTGGTGGTCGGCCGGGGGTGGTTCGGGGCAGGGGACAATGGGGGGCGTGATGCCTGACGACAGCCCGTCCGCAGCCGCCCGCAGAGATGTCGTGATCCTCGGTTCGACCGGGTCGATCGGCACCCAGGCCATCGACGTGATCCGGCGCAACCCCGACCGCTTCCGGGTGACCGGGCTGGCCGCTGGGGGAGGCCGGGTCGACCTGCTCGCCCGTCAGGTCCTCGACCTGCGGCCCGACGTGGTCGCCGTCGCGAAGGGGTCGGTGGCCGAGGACCTCCAGCTCGCGCTCTACGCCGAGGCCCAGAAACGGGGCTACTCCTCAGGGGACTATCGCCTGCCCAGGCTCCTCGCCGGGCCGGGGACGATCGCCGAGGTCGCCGCCTGGCCGTGCGACATCGTGCTCAACGCCGTGGACGGCGCGGCCGGTCTGAGCTCCACGCTGGCCGCCCTCGACGCCGGGCGTACGCTCGCCCTGGCGAACAAGGAGTCGCTCATCATCGGCGGTCCGCTGGTCAAGCGCCGGGCCAAGCCGGGTCAGATCGTGCCGGTCGACTCCGAGCACTCCGCGCTGGCCCAGTGCCTGCGCGGAGGGACCCGCGGCGAGTTGCGCCGGCTGGTCGTCACCGCCAGCGGTGGGCCGTTCCGGGGGCGGACCCGCGCCGACCTGGCCGACGTCACGCCCGAGCAGGCCCTCGCCCATCCCACGTGGGCGATGGGGCCGCTGGTCACGGTCAACTCCGCGACGCTCGTCAACAAGGGTCTGGAGGTCATCGAGGCCCACCTGCTGTTCGATGTGCCGTTCGACCGGATCGAGGTGGTCGTGCACCCGCAGTCGATCGTTCACTCGATGGTGGAGTTCACGGACGGGTCGACGATCGCGCAGGCGAGCCCGCCGGACATGCGCCTGGCGATCGCCCTCGGCCTCGGCTGGCCCGACCGGGTGCCCGACGCCGCGCCCGCCCTCGACTGGTCGCGGGCGTCCACGTGGGAGTTCTTCCCGCTGGACGACGAGGCGTTCCCCGCCGTGCGGCTGGCCCGGGAGGTCGGTGAGGCCGGGGGAACGGCGCCCGCGGTCTACAACGGCGCGAACGAGGAGTGCGTCGCCGCATTTCTCGCCGGAAGGCTGGCGTTCCCGGCGATTGTGGATACGGTCGCGCGGGTAGTGTCCGAGCACACGAACGGTCCGGGCCCCCTGATCAGGGACGATCCGGGCGGCGGGCTCACCGTGGACGACGTGCTCGCCGCCGATCGGTGGGCGCGGACCCGGGCACGGGAGCTGACGTCTGGTTGACCTATCTGCTCGGGGCGCTGGCCTTCATCCTCGCGCTGCTCGTCTCGGTGGTGCTGCACGAGGCGGGGCATCTCGTGACGGCCAAGCGCTTCGGCATGAAGGCGACGCAGTTCTTCGTGGGTTTCGGCCCGACGCTGTGGTCGCGTCGCCGGGGCGAGACGGAGTACGGGGTCAAGGGCATCCCGCTCGGCGGCTTCGTGAGGATCGTCGGCTACACCCCGCTGGAGGAGGTCGCGCCCGCCGACGAGCCGCGGGCGTTCTACCGCCAGCCGGCGCTGCGGCGGGCGATCGTCATCGTGGCGGGCGTTGTGATCAACATCGTCCTCGCGTTCCTGCTGCTGTTCGTCCTCGCGGTGGCGGTGGGCGTCCCGGACGGCAGGAACGCCACCACGCTCGTACGCAGGGTCTCGCCGTGTGTCCCGGCGAGCGGTGGCGTCTGCACGACCCGAGATCCGATCTCGCCGGCCTCGGCGGCGGGTCTGCGAGCGCGGGACCGCGTCGTCTCGTTCGCCGGGACGCCCGTGCGCGAGTGGAACGGCCTGGCCGCCCTGATCCAGCGGACCCCGCCGGGCACCGCCGTGCCGGTCCTGGTCGAACGGCAGGGATCCCGGAGGACCGTGTGGGTCCGGATCGGGCGGTCGGACGGGCACGGCTATCTCGGGGTGGAACCGGCTCCGCGCATCCGCACCCTGGGGCCGGTGGCGTCGCTGCGCTTCGCGGGCCGGTTCACCGGCCAGATGGCGGCCTCCATCGGCGGCATCGTCGTGGACATCCCGAAGGCGATCCCGAAGCTGTTCTCCCGAGAGCGGGCCAACACTCCGGGCGGCCAGGCGGGCAGCGTCGTGGGCGGAGCCCAGGTCTCGGGCCAGGTGTTCTCCTCCAGCGACAGCTGGCGCACGAAGATCGGCATGTTCCTGCTGCTGGTCTCGTCGCTCAACCTGTTCGTCGGGCTGCTCAACCTCATCCCGCTGCTCCCGCTGGACGGCGGCCACCTGGCGGTCGTCTGCTACGAACGGATCAAGGCGTGGATCTTCCGCCTGCGCGCCCGGCCCGATCCGGGCCCGGTCGACCTGACCAAGCTCATGCCCGTGACGTACGCCTTCGTCGTCCTCCTGGTGGGCCTGGGTGTTCTGTTGATCCTTGCCGACCTAATAAATCCCCTCAAACTTCCCCAGTAGGCCCTGGCGTGTGCAGCATCCCCGCCAGTTGCCTAGGCTTGGTCTTACTGCCGAGCACCCACTGGAAGGAGGGCGCGGCGTACGGGGCATAGGCTCCGCGCCGCGTTGCCGATGAGCGTCGATCTTGGAATTCCGCAGGCCAAGCCCAGGCCGCTCGCTCCGCGCCGTAAGTCGCGCCAGATCATGGTCGGGTCGGTGCCGGTCGGCGGTGACGCTCCGGTGTCGGTCCAGTCGATGACCACGACCCTGACCGCCGACGTCAACGCGACCCTGCAGCAGATCGCCGAGCTGACCGCATCCGGCTGTCAGATCGTACGGGTGGCGGTGCCGTCCCAGGACGACGCCGACGCGCTGCCCGCGATCGCCCGCAAGTCGCAGATCCCGGTAATCGCCGACATCCACTTCCAGCCGAAGTACGTCTTCGCCGCGATCGAAGCGGGCTGTGCGGCGGTGCGGGTCAACCCGGGCAACATCAAGAAGTTCGACGACAAGGTCGGCGAGATCGCCCGGGCCGCCAAGGACGCGGGCGTGCCGATCCGCATCGGCGTGAACGCCGGGTCCCTGGACAAGCGCCTGCTGGAGAAGTACGGCAAGGCGACGGCCGAGGCGCTCGTGGAGTCGGCGCTGTGGGAGTGCTCGCTGTTCGAGGAGCACGACTTCCGGGACATCAAGATCTCGGTCAAGCACAACGACCCCGTCGTGATGATCAACGCGTACCGCCAGCTCGCAGCCCGGTGCGACTACCCGCTGCACCTCGGCGTGACCGAGGCGGGCCCGGCGTTCCAGGGCACGATCAAGTCGGCGGTGGCGTTCGGCGCGCTGCTGGCCGAGGGCATCGGCGACACCATCCGGGTCTCGCTGTCGGCGCCCCCGGTCGAGGAGGTCAAGGTCGGCATCCAGATCCTGGAGTCGCTGAACCTCCGCGAGCGCGGCCTGGAGATCGTCTCCTGCCCCTCCTGCGGGCGCGCGCAGGTTGACGTCTACACCCTGGCCGACGAGGTCACGGCCGCGCTGAAGGACTTCCCGGTGCCGCTCCGGGTCGCCGTCATGGGCTGCGTGGTGAACGGCCCGGGCGAGGCCCGCGAGGCCGATCTCGGCGTTGCCTCCGGCAACGGCAAGGGCCAGATCTTCGTGAAGGGCCAGGTCATCAAGACGGTGCCCGAGTCGCAGATCGTCGAGACCCTCATCGAGGAGGCCGTCCGCATCGCCGAGGAGATGGGCATCGACGTCACCGGCGAGGGCCCGGGCGCCGACGTCTCCGTCTCCTGAGGCCTTTTACAGACGCCTTTTACGGCCCTTCCGGAACTGCTCCGGGAGGGCCGTCACCTTTTCCGATTCACTGATGAATCACCTCGTCCGCCGCCAAAGCGGACGTTTCGGCATTTGTCACGATTCGGCATCCTTGATTCCTTACCCTTGATCACCCCACCCGTCACACGCGCACAATGCCCCGGCATCCACCGAATTGCGGGGCTCAGTGGGGAGTCCGCGCAGAGGAGGGGACAAGTGAAGAAGCTCGTAGTGGTCACGGCCGCGACCGGCCTGGCCCTCATCGGAGTGGGGCCGGTGGGAGCCGCCGGGAGACAGGCGACGCCCACGCCGACCCCGGCGGGAGAGTCCGCGCCGGCCGTGGCCGCCGGAGTCGCGTGGACTCCGTGCCCGGCCAACGACCCGATCGAGGGCAAGAATCTGCAGGGCCTGGAGTGCGGCACGCTGAAGGTCCCGCTCGACTACGCCCACCCGCACGGCCGGCAGATCACGCTCGCACTGACGCGCGCCAAGGCGACCGATACCCAGCACTACCAGGGCATCGTGCTGCTCAACCGGGGCGGGCCGGGCGGCCACGGCCGTGACCTGCCCACCCGCTTCGCCAAGGGCACGTACGGCCTGCCGACGTCCGTCGGCGCGACGTACGACTGGATCGGCTTCGACCCGCGCGCCGTCGGTGCGAGCTCGATCGACGGCAGCGGCAAGGGCATCATCTGCGACCCGTCCTTCCAGGCGCCCGGCAAGGCCCGCCCCGACTACACGCCGGCCTCCAAGAAGGAGGAGCTGGCCTGGCGGGCGAAGGCGAAGGCGTACGCGCAGGACTGCGGCCGCCGCTACGGCTCGGCGCTGAAGTACATGACCTCCGCCAACTGGGCGCGCGACATGGACGCGATCCGCGCCGCGCTCGGCCAGCACAAGATCAGCTACTACGGCTACTCCTACGGGACGTACCTCGGGTCGGTCTACGCGTCGCTGTTCCCGACCCACGTGCGCCGCATGGTCCTGGACAGCGTCGTACGGCCCAGCGGGGTCTGGTACGACGACAACCTCGACCAGGACGTCGCCTTCCAGAAGCGCTTCAAGACCTTCCTGACCTGGATCGCCAAGTACGACTCGGTGTACCACCTCGGCGCGACGCACGACGCCGTGAAGGCGAACTACTACAAGGTCCGCGCGACGCTCGCCAAGACCCCGGTCAACGGGCAGCTCGGCCCGGACGAGTTCGACGACACGTTCCAGGCTGACGCCTACCGCGACTACACCTGGACGGACCACGCGCAGGCGCTGTCGGACTACTTCGTCAAGCACGACGCGCAGCCGCTGCTCGACGCGTGGGGTGGCTTCCCCACCAACGACTTCCTCACCCAGAACAACTACGCCGTCTACGACGCCGTGCAGTGCGTGGACCGGCAGTGGCCCACCGACTGGAAGAAGTGGGACCGCGACAACTGGCGGCTCTACAAGCAGGGCAACAAGTTCCTGACCTGGGGCAACGCCTGGTACAACGCGCCGTGCGCGTACTGGCCGGTGCCCGGCGGCACCCCGGTGACCATCAAGGGCAAGAAGGGCCTGCCGCCGATCCTCATCGTCCAGGCCACGAACGACGCGGCCACCCCGTACGCCGGTGGCGTCGAGGTGCACAAGCGCTTCCCGAACTCCCGCCTGCTGGTCGAGAACGGCGGGATCAACCACGGCGTGGCGCTGACCCCGAACGGTGACACCTGCGCGAACAACCTCGTCTCCGCCTACCTGGGCTGGGGCGCGCTGCCGCCGAACAAGCCCGGTGCGGACGCGCGGTGCGACGCCCCGCCGCTGCCCGTACCGGGCAGCGCCTCCGCGAAGGCGACTTCCGCGAACGCCGACGCGGCGGCGATCGCGAAGTAGGGCGCACTGAGTAGAGTCTCGAGAGCCTCCGGTCCTGCCGACCGGGGGCTCTCGTAATTCGCGGCGGCGCTCTGACCTGGCCGGTCATGGCCGCGCCCCTCCCGGCCGCGTTCCGGAATCACCACCATCGTGCGTCACGCACGGCGGGGAGCTCCTGCGCTCCCCGTGTGAAAGGGGTTACGTGAACACGCTCGCCATCACGTCGGCCACCGTCGGAGCCGGGTTGGTCGCGCTGAGCCTCGCGCCGCTCACGGCGCAGGCGCGTCCCGCCCAGCCCGCCGCGGGCCTGACCTGGTCGCCGTGCGCCGAGGAGAGCCTCAGCGGACTCGAGTGCGCCACGCTGAAGATGCCGCTCGACCATGCCGTTCCCCGCGGTCCGCAGATCACCCTCGCCCTGTCCCGGGCCAGGCATACCGGGACGACCGGTTACCAGGGCGCACTGCTGGTCAACCCGGGCGGACCCGGCGGCGCGGGCCGCGACTTCGCGCTGCGCGTCGCGAGCCGGCTGCCGGCGAACCTCAAGGCCGCGTACGACGTCGTCGGTTTCGACCCGCGCGGCGTCGGCGCCAGCAGTCCCGCGCTCAGCTGCGACACGGGCTACTTCAAGCCCGTACGGCCCGACTACGTGCCGCGCACGGGGCCGATCGAGACGACCTGGCTGCGGAAGTCGGCGGCCTACGCGGCGGCCTGCGGGCAGAAGTACCGGTCGGTGCTGCCGCACATGCGGACGATCGACACCGTCGAGGACATGGACGCCATCCGCGTCGCGCTGGGCGAGAGAAGACTCAACTACTTCGGGGCGTCGTACGGGACGTACCTCGGCGCGGTGTACGCCACGCTGTACCCGACCCGGGTCCGGCGCATGGTGCTGGACAGCAACGTCCGGCCCAGCGGCGTCTGGTACGACGACAACCTCGACCAGGATCGGACGTTCGAACGGAACATCGACGCGCTCTTCGGCTGGATCGCCAAGTACGACGCGATCTACCACCTCGGCACCACCCAGCGGGCGGTCCGTGACTTCTACTACGCGACTCAGGAGAAGCTCGCGGCCGCTCCGGCAGGGGGAATCGTGGGCGCCGACGAACTCGACGACGCCTTCCTGGTCGCCGGGTACATCGATCTCGGGTCGTACTGGCCGCTCCTGGCGAGCGCCCTGGCCCGTTACAAGGCCGGTGACACGGCGCCGCTGGTCAACGCCTACACGACGTTCGGCGCGACGACGGACGACAACGGCTACGCCGTCTACAACGCCGTGCAGTGCACCGACGTCGCGTGGCCCCGGGACTGGGCCCGGTGGCGGCAGGACAATCGGAGGCTGTACGCCCAGGGGTACCGGTTCGAGACGTGGTCCAACGCCTGGTACAACGCGCCGTGCGCCTTCTGGCCGGCCAGGGCGGGCCGGCCGATCGACATCGGCGGCGTCTCGGCCCTGCCTCCCGTCCTGCTCTTCCAGGCGACCGACGACGCCGCGACTCCGTACGCGGGCGGGCTGGAGATGAACCGGCGGCTCAAGGGATCCCGGCTGGTGATCGAGGACGGCGGCCGGACGCACGGCGTCGTGGAACGCGGCAACGCCTGCGTCGACGACAAGTTCGCCGCCTACCTCGCGACCGGAGCCCTTCCGGCGAACCAGTCGCACTGCGCGCGCCTGCCGGAACCCGTGCCGCCGTCCACCGTGGCGGCGCGCGGGCTGACCACGGAGTGGTTCCCGCCGGTGCTGCGCCGACCATGAGGCGCTGACGCCGGCGTTCCCGGCGATTCCGATCGATGTCCCCGGTGGCCGTTCCGGTCGCCGGGGACGGTGCTTTTCGGCGGCCGCAACGGGCGAGCCGTCACGATCCAACAACAGTTGCTTGAGTCTCTTCCGTCCCTTTTCTCCCTAGCGCCACAATTCTTCGCATTCCTACCAGTGCGGGCCCGTTCGCGAGCCCGTGCGCAAGGGGGTCATGTGAAGAGACTCATGGTCATCACCGCTGCGGCGGGCGTCGGACTCTCCGGCGCGGCGGTGGCCGTACCGGCGCAGGCGGAGACGGGGCAGGCGGCCGCCAAGATCGCCTGGTCGAAGTGCCCGGCCGACCAGCCCTCCCTCGCCAAGGCCGAGTGCGGGCAGCTGACGGTGCCGCTGGACTACCGGCACCCGAAGGGCAAGAAGATCTCGATCGCGGTGTCGCGGCTCAAGCACACCGACACCAAGCACTACAAGGGCGCCCTGATCGCCAACCCCGGCGGTCCCGGCGGCAGCGGCCTGTACCTCGCCGGCTCGATGGCGAGCTGGTTCACCGGGGTGGGCCACAAGGAGATCCCGGCGCAGTACGACATCATCGGGTTCGACCCGCGCGGCGTCGGATCCAGCAAGCCGGCGCTGACCTGCGACCCGCACTACTCCGACCCGATCCGCGCGGACTACGTCCCCCACTCGGCGAAGGCGGAGGCGGCCTGGAAGGCCAGGTCCAAGGCGTACGCCAAGGACTGCGCCAAGAAGTACGGCTGGCTGCTGCCGCACCTGCGCACCACCGACGCGGCCCGCGACATCGACGCCATCCGCGCCGCCCTGGGCCAGAAGACGATCAGCTACTACGGCTTCTCGTACGGCACCTACCTCGGCGCGACGTACGGCACGCTCTTCCCCAAGCGCGTGAAGCACATGGTGCTCGACGGCAACGTCGACGTCCGTGAGGTCTGGTACGACGCGCAGCTGTCGCAGGACAAGGCGTTCGAGCGGAACATCAAGTTCGTCTTCGGCTGGATCGCCAAGTACGACTCGCGCTACCACCTCGGCACGACCGAGGCCGCAGTGGAGAAGAAGTACTACAGCGTCCGCGCCGCCGCCTTCGCCAAGCCGATCGGAGGCAAGCTCGGCGGCGACGAACTCGACGACACCTTCCTCAACGCCGGCTACAGCACCGGCTGGTACCAGCCGGTCGCCGACGCGTTCTCGGCGTTCGCCACCAAGAACGACGCCTCCGGGCTCGTCGGGCTCTACACGAACTACATCAAGACCGCCGACGACAACGGCTTCGCCGTCTACAACGCCGTCCAGGCCGCGGACGCGAAGTGGCCCCGTAACTGGAGCAAGTGGCACAACGACGCCGCGAAGCTCTACAAGCAGGGCTACCACTTCAACACGTGGAGCAACGTCTGGTTCAACGCGCCGATCGCGTACTGGCCGTTCCAGGGCGGCCCGGCGCTGAAGATCAAGGCCAAGGGAATGGCGACCGCGCTCCTCGTGCAGTCCACGCTCGACGCGGCGACGCCGTACCCGGGCGGTGTGGAGATGCACAAGCTGCTGCCCTCTCGCCTGGTCGCCGAGCAGGGCGGCAAGACCCACGCCAACACGCTCAACGGCAACGCGTGCCTCGACGACAAGGTCGCGGCCTACCTGAGCACCGGCACGCTGCCCAAGAACAAGCCGGGCAGCGGACCGGACGCGACCTGCAAGGCGCTTCCGGACCCGGTCCCGACGGACAACGCGGCCCGGTCGATCGCCCCGAAGGCGCCCGCCCGGCCGCTCATCGGCCGTCCGTAAGTCCCGTAGGGGGATCCCGTTGATCGGGATCTGGTCGTGAGGACCCCCGGCTCCGGCCGGGGGTCCTTCGCGTTCTGTTGGGAACGGCGGCGTGCCGGACCTGGTTGCCGATCTTGGCGGGAGCCTCCCGTACCCTTACAGGGTGAGCGGAGCTAACGTGTCGTCACGGCGATCCGCGTCACCGAAGACCGGATCCACAGCCCGGGAGACAACGTGAGTCCGATGCTGCGCACGTCCCCGGTGCGCCTCCTGGACGACCGCCACCGTGACGCAGTGCTGGAGATCCTGGACGCCGATCCGGTCTCCAACGTGTTCGTCGGATCCCGCGTGTACGCCGCCGGCGTCGACCCGGGACGGCTCGGCGCCGAGGTCTGGGGATTCCACCGCGGCGGCCGCCTGACGTCCCTCTGCTACTCCGGCGCCAACCTCGTCCCGGTCGCGGCCGACCGGGAGGCCGCCCGCCACTTCGCCGAGCGCGCCCGCTCCCAAGGGCGCCGCTGCTCCTCCATCGTCGGCCCGGTGCCCGCGGTCACCGAGATGTGGAACGCCCTGCGCCCGTCCTGGGGCTCACCCCGCGCCGTCCGCGCCGCGCAGCCGGTGATGTCGACGATGGCGCCGCCGCCCGTCGAGTCCGACCCGGCCGTGCGCCGCGTCACCATGAACGACTTCGACATCCTGTACCCGGCCTGCGTCGCGATGTTCACCGAGGAGGTCGGGGTCTCCCCGCAGTCGGGCGACGGGGGCGTGCTGTACCGCGCACGCGTGGCCGAGCTCATCCGCGCCCGCCGCGCCTTCGCGCGCATCGAGGACGGCCGCGTCGTGTTCAAGGCCGAGATCGGCGCCGTCACCCCGTTCGCCTGCCAGGTGCAGGGCGTGTGGGTCCACCCGGAGTTGCGCGGACGCCGATACGCCGTGCACGGCATGGCCACGGTCGTCGCCGAGGCGCTGCGCTCGATCGCCCCCGCGGTGACGCTGTACGTCAACGACTTCAACACTCCGGCCCGCGCCACCTACCGTCGCGTCGGCTTCCGCGACGTCGACACCTTCATGTCCGTAATGTTCTGACCCCTGCCCGGGGGCCGGTTCGAATCGAAGTTCGAAAAAGCGTGTCACTTATAGCGATCGTGCTGTAGCGTTCCGTGACGTGCCGTCCCCCCAACATGACGCGATCAACGGTATGTTCCGCGAGCACCCGGAGTTCGCCGTGGAGGTCCTTCGCGACCTGAAGGGCATCGAGGTGCCCGAGACTGCTCCGGTACAAGTCGAGTCGAACGACTTCAACAACCGGCCGTCGCAGGATTTCCGGCCGGACACGGTGATCACCGTGGGTCCCTTCCAGGAGGCACAGCACGGGATCATCGTGGAAGTCCAGCAGAAGAAGACCGCATCAAAACGACGACAGCTGCCCCGGTACGCCGCGCAGTTGTGGCTGCTGCTCCGTCGGCCCGTGACCGTGCTCTGCGTATGCCCGGAAGCGGACGCGGCGGCGTACTACGCCGAGCCGATCGCTACCGAACTTCCCGGTTACGTCTTCCGGGCCGTGGTGCTCGGCCCGAATGACGTGCCGATCATCACTGACCCGGCCGAGGCTGCGGCTCATCCCGAACTGGCCGCGATGGGGGTGATGATGCACGGCCGGCAGGAGCCGGTGCTGAAGGCGTTCGTCGACGCGCTCGAACTGGTTGAGCCCGGTTACGGTCCGCAATACCTTGAGTACGCTTACAATATGGCCGCCGAGGCGGTCCGACGCATCCTGGAGGAGCTCGTGTCTTCTACGTCCTGGCCCGTCTACACCCCCTTCGCAAAGCAACACTTCGGCCGCGGCAAAGCAGAAGGCCGCAAGGAAGGCCGAGAAGAAGGCCTGGTGGAAGGCCGCACGGAAGGCGAGGCCAGGGCTCTTCTCATGGTCTTGAGCGGCCGGGGCGTGGAGGTGCCAGAGAGTGCCCGCGAGCGCATCAGCGCGTGCACTGATGTGCAGGCGATCGAGGCTTGGCTCAAGCGGGCCGCAGTCGTAAAGACCGTCGACGAACTTTTCGGCTGAGCCCCATTTTCAGTGACGAGTAGCGCTCGTCGCTGCCGATCACCGCTGTTGACAGACGACCGGTGTTCTCGGCATTCCCTGCTGCAGCTATGAGGCTGCTTGCTATATGGCCGCCTCGGCGGTCCGACGCATCATGGAGGAAATCGTGCCTGGCAAGTGGCCCGTCTACAGCCCTTTTGCGCGTGCACATTTCGGGCACGGCAAGGCGACAGGGTGGGCAGAGGGATGGACGGAGGGCGCGATGGACGGCCTTCGGAAGGGGTGGGCCCGCGCCCTTTTCGCGGTTTTGGCCGCTAGAGAGATCGACTTGCCGGAAGACGCCCGTGAGCGCATCGAGGCCTGCGCGGAGTTGGGCTATCTCGCATTCTGGATGGACCGAGCCGCGCGGGCGGAGTCCCTTGAGGACGTGTTCGACTGATCGTCACCTCACGCGGTTGTTGCGGCGATCGATTCGGCGGCGTCGGCCCGCCCCGGTGAGCCAGCGGCGGGCTTGGCGGGCGGTGTGTAGGCGGATCACGGTGACGGTGGGGTGGCGGGTGGTGCGTTCGGTGGTCTCTCGCTGGCGGCGGTCGTACTGTGTCCAGGCCCAGCGGATGGGGTGGTCGGCGTCGAGCCAGTCGCGGAAGCTCTCCCTGTTGCCGTTCCACAGTGGCCGTCGGGTGATGGAGCGGGCGATGGAGCGCCGGATGACCCGCCACATCACCGTACGGCGGGGCAGGTCCAGCCAGATGACCGTGTCGGCGCGGTCCCACAGCAGGTCGCCGAGTGCCCGGTGGTACTGGTCCTCGGTGACCCAGCGATCCCGCGCGCTGAACTCTTTCACGTCGGACTCGAACTCCGGGCGCCTGACCCAGCCGGGGCCGTGGTGTAGCGCGTCCAGTTCATAGCGCGGCAGGCCGTACTGTTCGGACAGCCTCCGTGCGAGCGTCGTCTTCCCGGCTCCGGAGATGCCCGCGATGAGAACCTTGTCCACCTGTCTGCCTGACTTTCGCGCCTTGGATGAAGACGCACGCTAACAACTCGCGCCCCGCGTGCACGAACTGACGGTGTCGGAAGGATTTCTGGCAAGGAGCGGACCCCGGGGCTTGTTGCCCCGGGGTCAGCGGTTGTGCGTCGGCGACTTCAGCGGTCGACGACCGCGTCGTTCATGTTGGGGTGGTTCAGCCCGACACGCGCTGCGCGGCAGCGTGCTGGGGGGTCCAGGGCAGCGGCAGGCCGTCGCCGTGCTCCCTGGGCACCACGTGCAGGTGCAGGTGGAACACCGTCTGGGTTGCCGCAGCACCCCGGCTGGTGATGACGTTCGCGGACGGCAGTTCTTTGGCGAGTTCGGCAGCAGCGGCCATCGCGATGGCCGACACCTCCGGTTTGGTTCCGACGTCGGCGACGTGCTCGCGTGGGATCACCAGCACGTGCCCCGGCGTGACCGGGTTCCGCGGCCGAAACGCGATCGCGTCGCGCCACTCGCGGACGATCTCGGCGGGCGCCTCGCCCTCGGCGGGCGCCTCGCCAGCAACGATGGAACAGAACACGCACGTCGGACTCTGGGTTGTCTTCATCTTTCGTCTCAGTCCTTTGCCTCTGGATTTCGTCCTCCGCCAGGCGGTGGACAGCCGTGGCCTTGATGACGAGGCCGCAAAAGACTGTCCGGGTGGGACGCCGCCGCGGCAAGCGCCGGACCGATTCGTGCTTGTGGTGGGGGCGGTGCGTCGGTGATGGTGGGCATGCCGAGGGCCGCCAGTTGAGGGCGGCCGCCGGCGGGGGCGCGGTTGAGACTCGCGAGCTTCATCAAAGCGGAATCGCGACGACGTTCTTGATCGACCGAACCAGCTCCTCGGCGTCGAGCCGGATTCGACATTTAACTGGAAGGGCGCAGTATGTCGGCCCGCCCCGGGCCGGTCAGTGCTCGGGGGTCCAGTTCAGGAGTTTGACGTCGCCGACGCTCTGGACGTGGTGGTGCATGGCGGTGGCCGCGGCGGTGGGGTCGCCGGTGCGGATGGCGTCGGCGACCTTCTCGTGTTGGCGCAGTGAGTTGGCCGGGCGGCCGGGCTGGCGCAGGGACTCGCGCCGGCTCTCGGCGATCTCCCGGGACAGATGGGTCATGAAGTCGGCGAGCAGTGGGCTGCGCGCCGCGGCGATGACCGCGCCGTGGAACCGCTCGTCCTCGTCGACGCCGAGCTCGCCGCGTTCGATGGCGGCCCGCATCGCGGCCAGGGCGGCGTCGATGGCGGCGAGGTCCGCGGCCGTGCGGCGCTCGGCGGCGAGGGACGCCAGCTTGGTCTCGGCGGCGTCGCGCGCCTCGAGGATCTCCGGAAGCCGCCGCTTGCGGGCGAGGAGATTCTCCATCGGCTCGGGCTCGAGGTGGTCTCGCAGCAGGTAGTTGCCACCGCCGTGCCGGACCTCGATGAGTCCCTGGACCTCGAGGGCGACGATCGCCTGGCGCACGGAGGTGCGGCTGACCTGCAGACGGTCGGCGAGCTCACGTTCGGGGGGAATCCGGTCCCCGGCTCGCAGGCCCTGGTCGGCGACGTACTCACGGAGCCGGGCCGCGACCTGTTCGTACAGGCGGGGCCGGGCCAGGGGACGGAGAGATTCGGACACTTCGCCCCTCTTGACGCCTCTGGGGATGGTTGACGACACTCTACCTCATTGGTATTGAGGTCCACTGGTCCAACCAATTTGGAGACGCGATGTTCAACGCCGCGCTCGCGGGCGTGCGGGTGCTCGACCTGTCCCGGATCCTGTCCGGCCCTTTCGCCAGCATGATCCTGGCCGACCTCGGCGCGGACGTGATCAAGGTCGAGGACACCCGGAAAGGCGATGACACCCGCCAGTGGGGGCCGCCGTTCCAGGGGGACGACGCGGCGTACTTCCTGTCCGTCAACCGCAACAAGCGCTCCATCAGCGTGGATCTGAAGACGGAGAAGGGCCGTGACGTCGTCCAGCGGCTCGCCGACCGCGCCGACGTGCTCCTGGAGAACTTCCGGCCGGGCACCGCCGCCCGCCTCGGCCTCGGCTACGAGGAACTGTCGGCCCGCAACCCCGGCCTGGTGTACGCGTCGATCAGTGGATACGGCCACACCGGCCCGTACGCCGAACGGGCCGGGTACGACGCCGTCGCGCAGGCGATGAGCGGGATCATGAGCGTGACCGGTGAGCCCGACGGCCCGCCCGTGCGGATGGGGACGTCGGGTGCGGATCTCGGGGCCGGGATGTGGGCGGTCATCGGCGTCCTCGCCGCCCTCAACGCGCGGCGGCAGACCGGCCGTGGCCAGCACGTCGACATCTCGCTGCTCGACGGACAGGTCGCCTGGCTGACGTACGTCGCGGGCGGCTACTTCGCCACCGGGGAGACGCCGCGCCGGTACGGCTCCGCCCATCCGTCGATCGTCCCCTACCAGGCGCTGCCCACCGCCGACGGCCACCTCATGGTCGCCGTGGGCAACGACGGGCAGTGGCGGCGGTTCACGGCCGCCGTCGGCCTCGGCCACCTCGCCGACGACCCGCGCTTCGCCACCAACCCGGACCGGGTACAGAACCGGGAGGAGCTGCTGACCCTCCTCGAGGAGGCACTGACCGCCCGGACCAGCGCCGAGTGGGCGGAGATCCTCACCGAGGCGGGCGTTCCGGCCGGGCCGATCAACACCGTGCCCGAGGCGCTCTCCCATCCGCAGGTGCTGGCCCGGGAGATGGTCGTCGAGGCCGAGCACCCAGGAGCGGGACGGCTGCGCATGCTGGGCTCGCCGATCAAGCTGTCGGCGCAGCCGCCGGCCGTCCGGTCCGCACCGCCCGGCCTCGGCGAGCACACCGACGAGGTCCTCGCCGAGCTCGGCCTGACCGCGGAGGAGATCGCCGCGATGAGGGAGGAGGGAGCCATCCGATGAAGGTCAGACTGCACCGTGACGTCGAGGTGGCCGAGGTGGCCGTCGGCGACGGGCGTCGCGGCAACGCGCTGTCCAGCAGGGACTGGCGGGAGCTCGAACGGACGTTCCGCGACCTCGCCCGCGACGACGATCTGCGGGCGGTGGTCGTCCGCGGCCGGGGCGGCATGTTCAGCTCGGGCTCGGACATGCGGGAATGGGTCGAGGCGGACGTCACCGGCGTCGCCGACAGCTTCGCCGCGATGGAGGCCGCCTTCACGGCGATCGAGGACCTGCCGGTGCCGGTCATCGCGCAGGTCGAGGGCGTCGCCGCCGGGGCGGGATGCCAGCTCGCCCTCGCCTGTGACCTGCAGGTCATGGCGGAGAGCGCACGGATCGGGATGCCGATCGCGCGGCTCGGCATCCTCGTCAGCCCCGCCTTCGCCGCGCGGCTGGCCGTGCTCGCCGGGCCGGGCGTCGCGCGGGAACTGCTGTACACCGGCCGTCTCGTCCCCGCGCCCGAGGCGGTGCGCCTCGGGCTCGCCACCCGCTGCGTGCCGGACGAGGAACTGGCCACGGCCACCCGCAGGCTCGTACTGAACATCACCCGCCATCCCAGCGCGGCCGTCCGGGCCGCCAAGCACGCGGTCGGAGCCGTGCTCACGCCGGCGTGGGCCGCGGCGAAGGCGCAGGCCGGGGGGCCTCCCGTCGCCTTCGACGACTTCCAACGGGGGATCTCGACCTTTCTCACCCGCGAACCACGGCCGACAACCCGCGTGGAAGAGGAAGAGGTGCCTTCTTGACGACGGAGACCCGACGCGCGAGCGCCCGCGAGGTAGGCAAAGAAGACGGAGATCAGCGGACGAGGACGTCGAGCAGGCGGTCGAGTTCGGCGGCCGCGTCGGCGGTCAGGCCGGAGTGCACCGGGCCGGGCTGCACCACGGTGCTGCGCGGTGCCGTGAGCCAGCGGAAGCGGGCGCCGAGGGACTCGGCCGCCGCCTGGCCGGCGCGCGGCCCGCCGCAGCAGATGTCGTCGACCGCCTTGAGGGCGGCGCGCACCCCGTCGACGTCGAGGTCCGAGGACAGCACGCGGAGTCGCGCCTCGTCCACGTGCGTCCGGCAGCCGAGGAAGTCCTCGGACTGGCAGTAGAGGATCACCCCGACGTTGATGGTCTCGCCGCGTTCGACCCGGGGGATGACCCGGAGCACGGCGTACTCGAAGATGTTCATGCGAGCCACTTGGGTCGGGCCGACGGGCGCTCTTCCGCGTGGGGGGCCGCCGGCCGGGCGTCTCCCACCTCCGGCAGCCAGACGTCGGGTGTCGTCGCGCGGGTGCGCAGGTGCCCGACGTACGCCTCCGCGACGTCGGCGGGGGAGTCGAAGCCGGCCTCGCCGGCCAGCCACTCCTCGGGGACGAGCGCCACGACCTCGCGCAGCAGGTCCTCGGTGACCTTCGGGCCCAGGTCGCGGGCGGCGCGGGCCAGCCCGGCGTCGTCGACGAAGGTCGCCAGCACGTGGTCGCTCGCGTCGTACGGGCGGGAGACCAGCTTGTCCGCCGAGGCCCACGCGTGGTGGAAGTACAGGCTGGCGCCGTGGTCGATCAGCCAGACGTCGCCGTGCCAGACCAGAAGGTTCGGGTTGCGCCAGCTCCGGTCGACGTTGCCGATCAGCGCGTCGAACCACAGGACGGACGCGGCGAAGTCGGCCTCGGGCGTCCAGGCCAGCGGGTCGAAGCCGAGCGACCCGGGCAGGTAGTCGACGCCGAGGTTGCGGCCGGGGCTGGCCTTGAGCAGGTCCTGGATGTCCGGGTCGGGCTCGTGCCGGGCGATCACCGGGTCGATGTCCACGGTCACCAGGTCGGGCACGCGGAGACCGAGCCGCCGGCCGAGCTCGCCCGCGATGATCTCGGCGATCAGTGCCTTGCGACCCTGCCCGGCGCCGTGGAACTTCACGACGTACGTGCCCAGGTCGTCGGCCTCGACGATGGCGGGCAGGGACCCGCCCTCCCGGAGGGGGGTCACATAGCGCGTGGCCGTGACGTTCGTCAGCACGCGCCAACCGTACCGGGCGTGTGCCGGCACGCGTGCACGACGTACGCGCATGCCGGCCCCGCGTGCGCACACGCTCCGGTGACGAGAGAAATCCTATGAACGCACGCCGAGCAGGCATGATGCAGATGTCACACAGTGTGTTGACGTATCGAACGAACCAATATCTAATATATTGGTATGCCCTCAGAACGGCTTCCCCGGCTCGACCGCTCCCTGCTCCGCGACCAGGCGTACTGCATGCTGCGCGACGCGATCGTCGATGGCGACCTGGCGCCCGGGGAGATCATCCGGGACGGCGAGCTGGCCGAGCGGGTCGGCCTGTCGCGCACGCCGGTCCGCGAGGCGCTCGCCCGCCTCGCGGACGAAGGACTCATTGAGACCAAGCCGCACGCCTACACCCGCGTCACCCCGCTCGTGGTGCGCGACGTCCGCGACGCGTACGTCGTCGTCCGGGCCATGCACGAGCTGGCCGTGCGCACGGCGGTGCCGGTCCTGACGGAGCGGCACATCGAGACGATGCGCGCGGCCAACGCGCGGTTCGCCGCCGCCCTGGACACCGGCGACGTCCAGGCCGCGCTGGCCGCCGACGACGAACTGCACGACGTCCCCGTGGCCGCGGCGGGCAACCGCGCGGTGGCCGCGACGATCGAGCGTTACCTGCCGCTGATCCGGCGGCTGGAGCGGCTGCGGTTCGGCTCCCTTCCGGGGCGGCGCTCGATCACTCTGCACGACCGCCTGATCAACGCCTGCGCCGCGGGCGACGCCGAGGCGGCCGTGGCCGCCACCGCCGAGATCTGGGCCACGCTCGGCGACCTTCTCGACAAGGAGACCTCATGACGACGCTGGACGACTTCCCCCGCGAGCGGCTGCTGTTCGAGCCCTCGCCGGTGCACCCGCTGCCCCGGCTGACCGAGCACCTCGGCGGCGCGGTGAACCTGTGGGCCAAGCGGGAGGATTGCAACTCCGGGCTCGCCTACGGCGGCAACAAGACGCGCAAGCTCGAGTACCTGGTCGCCGACGCGCTCGCCCAGGGCTGCGACACGCTCGTGTCGATCGGCGGCGTGCAGTCCAACCACACCCGGCAGGTCGCCGCCGTCGCCGCCCGGCTCGGCCTGAAGTGCGTCCTGGTGCAGGAGAGCTGGGTGGAATGGCCCGACGCCGTCTACGACCGGGTCGGCAACATCCTGCTGTCGCGCCTGCTCGGCGCCGACGTCCGGCTGGTCGAGGCCGGTTTCGGCATCGAGTTCAAGGAGAGCTGGGAGAAGGCCCTGCAGGACGTCCGTGATCGCGGCGGCAAGCCGTACGCCATCCCGGCGGGCGCGTCGGACCACCGCCTCGGCGGCCTCGGCTTCGCCGGCTGGGCGCGCGAGGTCGAGGAGCAGGAGCGCGAGCTGGGCGTCCTCTTCGACACCATCGTCGTCTGCTCGGTGACGGGCAGCACCCAGGCCGGGATGGTCGCCGGTTTCGCGGGGAAGGGGCGGCGGATCATCGGCATCGACGGCTCCGCCAAGCCGAAGGAGACGCACGACCAGATCACCCGTATCGCTCGGAACACCGCCTCGCTGATCGGCACGGAGGTCCGCGACGACGAGGTCATTCTCGACGAGCGGTACCACGCCGGGACGTACGGCATCCCCGACGAGCAGACCCTGGAGGCGATGCGGCTCGCCGCGCGGTTCGAAGGGATGATCACCGACCCGGTGTACGAGGGCAAATCGATGGCAGGCCTCGTCGATCTCGTGGCGAACGGCGAGATCGAGGCGGGATCGAACGTCCTCTACGCGCACCTGGGCGGGCAACCGGCGCTCAACGGATACGCCGCCCTGTTCCGCTGAGCGTCCGGCCGCCTGACCGCTTCGGCGAGGCCGCGGGCCTACTTGACCTTGCAGTACTTGTTCGAGTGGCCGCGCAGGACCTGCCACACCTTGTACCTCGGCTCGAACTTCTTCTTCCCGTGGGTCTGGCCGTGGGTGTCCAGGGGAATGCACAGGTACTTCCAGTGACCGCTGAAGTTGTGGCGCGTCACCACGGCAGCGGTGATCAGCTTGCCCTTGGTGCAGTGGTCGTTGAAGTAGAAGGTGGTGCTGTAGGTGGCCTGCTTCCAGGAGAAGGTCACGGTCTTGTTGCCGCCGTAGCCCTTGCCGCAGTGGATGGCCGACTTGCCCTGGATCGTGATCGGTGTGCTCTTGGCGGCAGGGGCGGCCTGTGCCGGAGCGCCTAGGAGGGCAACCGCGAAGCCTGCTGCGGCGGTGGTTCCGAGGAGCTTGAGGGAGCGCATGAGTTCCTTCCCGAGCGGGTGGACGACGCCGGACGCGCCCCCGTGGGACCGGGGCGCGCGTGACGGTGAAATGCTGGCTCACGCTGGAGTGTCGGAAAAGAATCCAACGGCTCAACTTCCGATCGTGGGATTGGGTCTCAGGTCCCATCCCACGCCGGGTACTACTCCGCTAAGGGGCTGACATGGTCGATGTTCGCGACAAGGACGTCATCGCGGGTGTGGATGTGCACGTGCTGGAGGAGATCCAGCGCCGGGTGCTCTGGCTGGCCGTGCGCATCGTCGACGCGGCCAACCGGGAGCGCGACACGGGCGACGGAGTGAAGGTCGGCGGGCACCAGGCGTCGAGCGCCTCGCTCGTCACCGCGATGACCGCGCTGTGGTTCGCGCACCTGAACGCCGAGGACCGGGTGAGCGTCAAGCCGCACGCCTCTCCGGTGTTCCACGCGATCAAGTACCTCCTCGGCGACCTTGACCGCTCCTACCTCACGACCCTGCGCGCCCGCGGCGGCCTGCAGTCGTACCCGAGCCGCACCAAGGACCCCGACGACGTCGACTTCTCGACCGGCTCGGTGGGCCTGGGCGCGGCGGCGCCGCTGTTCGCCGCGGCCGTCCGCCGCTACGTCGACGCCCATTGGCGGGGCGAGTCCGCCGCGAAGGCGCGGTTCGTCGCGCTGCTCGGCGACGCCGAGCTCGACGAGGGCAACGTCTGGGAGGCCATCGCCGACCCGGCCACCCAGGGTCTCGGAAACGTCATGTGGGTCGTCGACTTCAACCGGCAGTCGCTGGACCGCGTCGTGCCCGGCGTGCGGATCGCCCAGTGGCGCGGGCAGTTCGAGGCGGCCGGCTGGCACGTCGTCGAGGTGAAGTACGGCCGGCGGCTGTGCGAGGCGCCCGCCGCCGTGCGCGGCTGGATCGACGCGATGCCGAACGAGCACTACCAGGCGCTGTTCGGGCTCACCGGCGCGAAGCTGCGCGAGACGTTCCTGGACGGTGCGCCCGCCGAGGTCGCCGCCGCCGTCGCGGACGTCCCCGACGACGAGTTCGCCGGGCTCGTCCAGGACCTCGGCGGCCACGACCTGGTCGCCATGCTGGAGGCGTACGCCCAGTGCGACGCGGTCACCGACCGGCCCAGCGTCGTGTTCGCGTACACGGTCAAGGGCCACGGCCTGCCGATCGCCGGGAACCCGCGCAACCACTCCGCCCTGCTCACCGGCGAGCAGATCGACGCGCTGCGCGGCTCCCTGCGGGTGCCCGGCGACGAGTGGGCCCGGTTCGACCCGGCGACCCCCGAGGGCATCCTGTCCAACCAGCGGCGTGAGGCCCTGCGCCGTACGCCCGCCCCCGGCGCGCTCGGCGTGGCCGTTCCGGCGGCGACCGGGGTACGGACGTCGCGGCCCGTCTCGACCCAGGACGCCTTCGGCAAGATCCTCGTCGACCTGTCCCGGGCCGAGGAGGTCGCGCCGTACCTGGTCACGACCGCGCCGGACGTCGCCACCTCGACCAACCTCGCCGGGTTCATCAATCGCACGGGCGTGTTCGCGCCCGCCGAGCAGCGGGCGTGGAGCGTGGATCCGCTGCTGAAGTGGACCGAGGGGCCGACGGGCCAGCACATCGAGCTGGGCATCTCGGAGATGAACCTCTTCCTCCTCCTCGGCCAGCTCGGGCTCGCCGGTGACCTGCACGGGCAGCCGCTGCTGCCGGTCGGCACGGTGTACGACCCGTTCGTCTGCCGGGGCCTGGACGCCTTCATCTACAGCGTCTACTCCGGGGCGCGGTTCGTCGTCGCGGGCACGCCGTCGGGGGTGACGCTCGCGCCGGAGGGCGGGGCGCACCAGTCGACGATCACCGCGTCGATCGGGCTCGAGCTCCCCAACGTCACGTACGTCGAGCCCGCCTACGCCACCGCCCTGGACTGGCTGCTGTGCGACGCGCTGGGCCGGATCGCCGCCGGCCCGGCCGAGACGACCACCGCGGTCCCGGCCGAGGACGGCGCGTACTACTTCCGCCTGACCACCCGCCCCCTGGACCAGACGCCGTTCGAGCAGGCGCGGGAGCGGCTCGGGGACGCGGTGCTGCGCCGCCAGGTGCTCGCCGGGGCGTACCTGCTGCACCGGTCGGAGGTCGACGGCCCGGCCGTGCAACTGGCCGCCTCGGGCGCCGTCCTGCCCGAGGCGCTGGCCGCCGCCCGTGAGCTGGAAGAGGAGGGCATCGCCGCGCACGTCGTCGACGTGACCTCCCCGGACCGGCTCTACTCCGCGTGGCAGCGGACCCTGCGCCAGGGCGTCCGCACGGCCACGACCCCCTCGGAGGCGGGCGCGCTCCGCGCCGCCTTCCCGGTCCGGGCGCCGATCGTCACCGTCCACGACGCCGCGTCGCACGCGCTCGCCTGGCTCGGCTCGGTCTTCGGCGTGTCGTGCGTGCCGCTCGGCGTCGACCAGTTCGGCCAGTCCGGGGCGATCGCCGAGCTGTACGAGCTGCACGACCTGCTCCCGGGCTCCATCGTCAACGCCGCCCTGGCCGCCCTGTCCCTCTGAACAAGGCGGCCGTCCGGACGGCGTGCGCGGCCGGGGCGCGCCATCTGCGCGCCCGGCCGCGGCCCGGTCACGGGATCGGTACGCGGGCGACGATCTGCTGCTGGTAGTGGTGCGG
Source organism: Actinoallomurus sp. NPDC050550 (assembly GCF_040655075.1). Lineage (NCBI taxonomy): Bacteria > Bacillati > Actinomycetota > Actinomycetes > Streptosporangiales > Thermomonosporaceae > Actinoallomurus > Actinoallomurus sp. NPDC050550. The sequence continues at coordinate 67,997 of NZ_JBFAJC010000038.1, forward strand.
ATTCGTGCCGTCGTCGTACGTGCTGACCGAGGTGGTCACCTGCGCCGATCCGGCGGTGATGTTCCCGAAGTAGTCGCCGAGGAAGGTCGTGGTCCCGGTGGCGCTCCCGGAATGCGGCGAGTTCAGCTGCGGATCCCAGGTGTGCTCGGACATCCGGATGTTGTGCCCCTTCGGCTGGAGCACCGCCGTGTAGAACTGGATGCTCGTGTTGACGCAGTAGTTCGCCGCGCCGTAGGGCGGCAGGGAGCCGCCGTAGTTCGGGTTGACGGTGTCGAGCGACAGGCCGGCCGCGGTCGCCTCGGCGCTTCCGGACGCCGGGCACGGCAGTCTCCGGTCGTAGAAGGCCACGCTGACGGTGCCGTCCGGAGCGACCGCGAGGTTCGGCTGGAACTCGTCGGCCCGCCCGGTGTTGTCATTGACCTTGATCGGAGCCGACCAGGTCCTGCCTTCGTCGGTGGACATCGACAGGACGACGTCGTCCACGCCGGAGCCGTAGTCCTCCCAGGAGGCGTACAGCGGATAGTGCCCGCCGACCTTGACCGTGCCGACCGTGAAGGTGTTCTCGATTCCGTCGCGGAAGGTGGTGTTGGCGTAGGTGGCGCCCGGCGGGACGATGCCCGACGCCACGATCGAGGGACCGGACCAGCTCGCGCCCCCGTCGGTGGACACGTCGACACCGATCGTGTCGGTGGTGTGCCCGCCGTTCACCGGTGCCGCGGTCAGGGTCGTGTAGACCGTGCCGTCGGGGGCGATGTGCGGCAGGAGGTACGTGTCGCCGCCCGGCTGCATCGAGCCGGCCGGCAACCGCTTGGGCACCGACCAGGCGGTATGCGTGCCGTCCGCGTGCGCGTCGGCGTAGGACACGTACGGCACCGGCGTCGGCTCGTGGAAGTCGACCCACATCAGGTACACGCGGTTGTAGTGCGGACTGGACGGGTTCGTGTCGATGGCCATCCACTGCTTGTCGGGCTCGTTGCCCATGCTGTCGTAGGTCGCGACGTAGTCGGGGTGACCGTCGCGGGTCGTCAGCCACTGGCCGGCCTTCGTGGAGCCGTGCGGGCGCACCGCCACCGAGACGGCCTCGGCGGGCAGGGCCGGGTTCGGCTCGAGGTTCGGGTTGGTCTTGAAGTTGTGGCTGCCGTCGTCGTTGTAGAAGAACTGGTAGGGCAGGAGGAAGGAGTAGTAGTTGCCGAAGCCGTCGAAGGCGCCGATCGGATCGGTCGTGTCGGTCCAGCCCTCGGTGCCGGGAACATGCCCCTGGACCGGCCAGGTGGATCCGCCGTCGAACGACTCGTAGAACCCGAGTTGATGGTTGTAGCCCTCGGCGCTGACGATCCACTTCGACGAGCCGATCAGGTGCTTCGGGTCGGTCGGATCGACCCGGATGTCGGACTCGCTGTGGTCCTTCACGAGCATGGGGGTGGCCGCGGGATATCCGGGGTTGCTGCCGACCTGGGTGGCGTATGGACCGGCCGCGCCGGTGTCCTCTCCCGTGGTGGCTCCCGGGCAGGCGGACATTCCGGTATATCCGTCGACGGGGCCGTTATCGGTGAAGTACGGGACCTCCGGGCGGTAGCAGCTGGTCTTCTGGGTTGTGGCGTCGACTGCCTGGACGTGATGGGCGGCGAAGCTCGCCGCGTAGGCGGCATCACTCTGCGTGCCCTGGGGGAGAGAGGCCGTCGCGGCGAGAGCGTGTCCGGGGAGGGCCGTTCCGACGGTCAACGCGAGTGCGGCCAACATGATCGAGCGTGGCGAGGGCAAATTCGGTCACCCCTTTGTGCGAAATGAGGCCCGGGCTGCGCAGAACGGTAGACCGCATTGCCGCATGGGCGCTATGGGGCCGAATGTCCGCCATTGGCCAGCTACGGTGCAAAGCCACACGATCTGCTCCCGGCTCGATCGTCAACGTCGCCCTGGGCCGCCCTCGCGCTCGGATAGGTCCCTGGCGAAGACGCGGAAACGCCCCGGTCGCGACCGACGGCGACCAGGGCGTTGGGGGACAGGCGCGGCTCAGTGCACCTTGCAGTACTTGTTCTTGTGGCCGGCGAGGACCTTCCACACGTGGTAGCCGTCGTCCGGGCTGCCGAACTTCTTGTTGCCCTTGGTCCCGCCGTGCGTGTCCAGCGGGCGGCACCAGTACTGGTAGTGGTCCACGCGGTAGTTGCGGCTCACCACGGCAGCCCGGATCAGCTTGCCCTTGGTGCAGTGGTTGTTGAAGTAGATCTTGGTGGAGCTCCAGCCCTCTTTCCACGTGAAGTGGACGTTGGACTTGCCGCACTTGACGTAGGACGAGCTCTGAGCCGTGATCGGCGAGGCCTGGGCGCCCGTGGCGCCCAGCGTGGTGAGGAGGGCGCCGGCGGCGAGGGTGGTCCCAAGAAGCGCAAGCTTACGCATGAGTTCCTTTCCAGGAAGGTGCGGGATTCAGCGCGTTCGGACGTACGCCGACATGGCCGACGTCCGAACGGCGGATCACATGCTTCTTTGCGGCCGGTGACCAGAACAGAGGCCTCAGGCTCAATCCGCGGAACGCGGATTGAGCCTCAGGTCCCAGCGTCTCGTTCAGCCGCTGGTGGGGACGTATGCCGGTGGTGTCGCGGCAGGCTCCGCTGTGACCGACGTCTCGCCGTGGGTGAGGCCGGGCAGCCAGGACAGCCACCGCGGGAGGTACCAGTTCGCCTCGCCGAGCAGGCTCATCACGGCCGGGAGCAGCACCGCGCGGACGATCGTCGCGTCCAGCAGCACGGCGATGGACAGCCCGACCCCCATCTGCTTGAAGTCCTGCATCGACAGGGTGCCGAAGACGGCGAACACCGCGACCATGATGACGGCCGCGCTGGTCACGGCCCCGGCCGTCGCGCGGATGCCCTGCGCCACCGCCTGCGTCGTCGGCGTGCCGCGGTCGTGGGCCTCGCGGATCCGGGACACGACGAACACGTGGTAGTCCATCGACAGCCCGAACAGCACGACGAAGACGAACAGCGGCAGCCAGGACTCGATCGCCCCGACGCCATGGGTGCCGACGAGACTCGCGCCCCACCCGTGCTGGAACATCGCCACCATCACCCCGTACGCCGCGCCCACCGACAGCAGGTTGAGCACGATCGCGGTGGCGGCGATCGGGATCGAGCGGAACGAGATGAGCATCAGCACGAACGTGATGCTCAGCACGAAGACGAAGACCGGCACGATGCTGTGCCGCAGCTGGGTGTTCCAGTCGGTCGAGGAGGCCAGGGTGCCGGTGACGTGCGCCTCGGCGACCCCGCCGAACGCCGCGGGTACCAGGCGCTGCCGCAGGGTCGCGAGGGCGTGCCGTGACGTGGCGTCGGAGCCGTTCCCGGCCAGCGGCACGCTGATCGTGGCGACGTTCGCCGCCGCGTGGACCTGCGTACGGACCGGCCGGCCGAACTCCCCGCTCTGCCGCGCGGCGTCCTGCAGCGACCGGATCGCCTGCCGTACGCGCGGCGCCTGGACGTCCGGCGCCTTGACCACGATGAGGGCGGGGTCGGGGCCGCCGGGGAAGGCCGCGTTGATGTGGTGGTAGGTCTGGATCAGGGCGGCGTTCTTCGGGAGCTGCTGCTCCATCCGGAGCTTCTCGGTGTGCATGCCGAGCGCCGGGGCGGCCAGGGCGAGGAGGAAGGCGGCGGCCAGCGCGGCGGCGATGCCGGGGCGGGCCAGGACGGGGCGCAGCACCGCGTTCCAGAGTCGGGGGGTCGACCGCCTGCGGTGCAGGAACGGGATGCGCCCGAACTCCACCTTGTCGCCCAGCAGCGACAGCAGGGCGGGCAGGACCGTGACGGAGCCGATCATCGCGATGAGCACCACGAGGATCGTCGCGACCGCGAAGCCCTCGAACAGCAGCATCCCGGACAGGAACATCCCGGCCATCGCCACCATGACCGTCAGCCCGGACACCAGCACCGACCGGCCGGACGTCGCGGCGGCGATGCGCAGCGCGGTCTCCCTGTCCCGTCCGGCGGCGCGCTCCTCACGCTCCCGGCGCAGGTAGAACAGGCAGTAGTCGACGCCGACGGCGAGGCCCATCAGCAGCATCACCGAGTTCGCCGAACCGTCCATGTGCATGGCGTGGCTGACGACGGCGAGCAGTCCGTTCGCCGCGAGGAACGCGGTCAGCGCGATGGCCACCGGCATGACGGCGGCGAGCAGTGCCGCGAAGGCGACCAGCAGGATGCCCAGCGCCAGCGGCACGGCGGTCAGCTCGGCGCGGGAGAAGTCCTCGCCCAGCGTCTTGTTGAACCACCGCTCACCGGACGCGTCCCCGAACTCCTCCACCCGGACCTCCGGATGCCGGGCCCCGGCCTGCGCCACCGCGGCCTGGACCGGCGCGACCCGGTCGGCCGCCGTCTTCGGGTCGCCCGCCATGTCGAACTGCACCAGCGCGTCCCGACGATCGCGGGAGATCAGCGGTTCGCGTACGGTCGCGGCCCGGCCGCTGCCGCGGATCGCGCGGGTCACGTCCGGGATCGCCGCGCGGAACCCGTCCGGAGCGGCGCTGTGCACGAGCACCATCTCGGTGGCGGGGCTCTTGATGCCCGCGTCCTCCAGGATGCGGACCGCGCGCCCGGAGTCGCCGGTGCCCTGCTCGGCGTTGGTCAGCTGCTTCTGCCCGGCCATGCCGCCGATGAGCACGGCCGCGACCACGAACAGCAGCCACCCGAAGATCGCGGTCTTTCTATGGCGGGCGCTCCAGCCGCCCAATCGCGCGGCCACGTTGTCCTTCATGGGGGGTCCCCTTCACCATCCGGCGGGTTTATGTCCTCGCTGATGACGGTAGAAATCCGGGGACCCGCGCCCCAGCCGGTGAACCCCCGGCCCGGCGGGAGGTGACCACCGGGCGATGGTGGTGCTGCCTACACCACCGTCCGTCCGGCCCTCCCTATCCTTGGTCTCATGAGCGCCCAGTCCCGCTTCGATCGCGGCCACACCGACGACCTCGCCGACTTCATCGCCGCCAGCCCGTCCCCGTACCACGCGGTGGCGAGCGCGGCCGAGCGCCTGGAGAAGGCCGGGTTCCGGCAGGTGGCAGAGACGGACGCCTGGACCGGCGAGGCGGGCGGGCGCTATGTCGTACGCGGCGGGGCGATCGTCGCCTGGTACGTCCCGGAACACGCGCGCCCCGAGACCCCGTTCCGGATCGCCGGCGCGCACACCGACTCACCGAACCTGCGGGTCAAGCCGCTCCCGGACTCCGGTGCGTACGGCTGGCGGCAGGTCGCCGTGGAGATCTACGGCGGGCCGTTGCTCAACAGCTGGCTCGACCGCGACCTCGGCCTGTCCGGCCGGATCGCGCTGCGCGACGGCAGTACGCGCCTGATCGCCGTCGACCGGCCGCTGCTGCGAGTGCCGCAGCTGGCCATCCACCTCGACCGGTCCATCGGGGAGAAGGGCCTCCAGCTGGACCGGCAGCGGCACACGCAGCCGATCTGGGCCCTCGGCGCGGTCGACGAGGGCGCGCTGATCAGGTTCGTCGCGGAGGAGGCGGGGGTCGAGGCGTCGGCGATCGTCGGCTGGGACCTGATGACGCACGACGTGCAGCCGCCCGCGTACCTCGGCCGCGACCAGGAGTTCCTGGCCGCCGCGCGGCTCGACAACCAGCTGTCGGTGCACGCGGCCACCGCCGCGCTCGCCGCGGCCGCCGCCTCACCCGACCTGCCGTACATCCCCGTCCTCGCGGCGTTCGACCACGAGGAGAACGGCAGCGAGGCCGACACCGGCGCGGGCGGCCCGCTGCTCGGAGCGATCCTCGAGCGGTCGGTCTACGCGCGGGGCGGCTCGTACGACGACCGCGCGCGGGCGTTCGCCGGCACGATCTGCGTCTCCGCCGACACCGGCCACGCCGTCCACCCGAACTACCCCGAGCGCCACGACCCGACCCACCGCCCGATGCCGAACCACGGGCCGATCCTCAAGGTCAACGTCAACCAGCGGTACGCCACCGACGGGGTCGGCCGCGGCGTCTTCACCGCCGCGTGCGACCGCGCCGGGGTGCCCGTGCAGGCGTTCGTGTCGAACAACGCGATGCCGTGCGGGACGACCATCGGCCCGATCACCGCCGCCCGCCACGGCATCACCACGGTCGACGTCGGCGTGCCGATCCTGTCCATGCACTCCGCGCGCGAGCTGTGCGGCGCCGACGACCCGTACCTCCTCGCCCGCGCGCTGACGGCGTTCCTGGAGGACTGACCGGGTCGCCTCAGCCGCCTGGGCCGACCGGCCGCGCGTCAGCCGCTTGGGCTGAGCGGGGCCGTGTCAGCTGCTTGGGCTGAGCGGGGCCGCGTCAGCTGCTTGGGCTGAGCGGGGCCGCGTCAGCCGCCGTTCACCGTGATGGTCACGGTGGCGGTGCTCGTGGCCGCGGGCAGCCGGGTCGTGTCGATCGCGAGGTACTCGCCGTCGTCCTGCCGGCCGTCGGGCAGCGTCTTGACGTGCAGGGCGTACGGGGGCGTGGCGTTCGTGACGCCGTCGACGCCGAAGTCGCTGTCGTTGCTGATCACGAGCGTGCGCCCGCCGTCGGTCGTGGCGACGCCCTCGATCTTGTCGTGCCCGAAGAAGCCGCCGGTCGGGTCCAGGCCGGTCAGCAGCCCGCCGAGGTCGAGGCCGAGGCTCTTGCCGACCGGCGTGACGCCGACGGTGGCCAGGTCCGACCGTGACGTCGCGGTGTCGTCCGAGCCGACGTACGCGTCGATCGTCTTGTGGCCCGCGCCGACGAGCAGCCCGCCCTTGGCCGCGTCGTACACGGCGCCGGGCACGGACGCCCGCGGCCCGACGTCCGTCGCGCCCGCCAGGTCGATCGTGAAGAGCCTCTTGTACGCGCCCGGCTCCATGTTCCCGTCACGCTCGTCGACGAGGAACCTCGTGTTGGACAGCGCGGTGATCTCGCTGACCGCCCCGCTGTTCTTCTTCGGGTCGTCGAGCAGGTAGACGTACTCGTGCGTCGCCCGCGTGCGCAGGTCGTACGTCACGATGCGCAGCGTCGTGATGTTCTTCGGCTTGGCGGTCACGTCGGGCTGCTGCAGCGCCGACTGCATGATGCCGACGAGCGTCCTGCCGTCGGGGGTGATGGTCAGCCCTTCCATGCCCTTGTTCGGCACCCGGTTCGCGAGTTCGCGGGGAAGGGAGCCGTCGAAGGGGGACAGCCGCTCGATCGCGCGGCCGGTCCGGTCGAAGTGCGTGATGAACGGCCCGTACTCGTCCGACACCCAGAAGGACCCGTCCCGCATCGCGACCAGGCCCTCCGAGTCGTACCCGCTCGCGCTCGGCGCCAGGGGGTTCCCGTTCAGGTCGACGAGGTTCTCCCCGGTGGTCGCCTGCGGGTTGACCCGGCCGGAGTACGGGGTGCCGTCGGCGGCGCGCAGCGGAATCGTCCTCTCGAGCACGGCCTTGCCGTCCCGCAGGCGGAACCGCCCGATGGACGGGGTGAACCCGGGCAGCGGGAGGATCTTCTCGCCGTTCGGGCCGTCGACGTTCGGCCCCCGGTCGGTCAGCCCGTAGAACTCGTCCCGCGAACCGGGCACGGCGGCGAGCGCGGAACCGTACGCACCGGCGGTGACCTTCACTCCGCCGATCGTGGCGAGCGGCGGCAGGTGGGTGGCGTACAGCCGGACCGCGTCGCTGACGGTGTAGCGGAAGGTATCGGTCCCGGTGAACCCGGCGGCCGGCGTGTACCGGAACGAACCGTCGGGGTTCAGGCTCAGCGACCCGTGCGCCGGGGAGGTGTGCGAGATCAATGTGATCGGCCGCCCGCTGTCATTCCGGAACAGACCGTGGCCGCGCACGTCGAGGGACCGCCCGGCCCGTACCCGGTAGACGTCGTCCCGCGCCCGCAGCGAGGGGTTGGATGTGCCGGCGGTGGCGACCCCGGCGCCGGAAAGGGACAGGGCCAGTGTTCCGGCGGCGGTTGCCGCGACGGCACGACGGTTCATCCGAGGTCTCCCATGGACGGTGTGGATCTGCCGTGCGGATTGTGCCGATCACGAGTGGACGGCCCGCGTCTTCTGGGCGACGCGGCGGTTAACCGCCCCTGGTGAGTGCCTGAGTGCACTGCCGCAGCGCGTACGAGCCGAAGTCGGCGGCGAGCCGTTCGGGACCACCGCGGTCGGCCGAGCCCGGGTCCCAGACGACGACCGGTGCCTCCCCGGCGCGGTCCCGGCGTGAGAGGTCGAGGCAGACGAGCCCGCCCATCCCGTCGTACTGGATGAGCAGCAGGTCCGGTGGGAAGCGGGGATCCGTCCGTGCGTCGAGCGTCCCGCTGACCGTACCGAGGAGCGTGTCGCCCATGGCGGGCGTCCGGTAGACGCCGAGGAAATCCGTGCCGTCCACCTCGCAGGAACCCACCTCGGCGAGGAAGCAGCGGTAAGAGGGCGGAAGCGGCGTGCCGAGCTCCCGTTCGGCCCGGGCGAGGTCCACCGGGCTCAACCCGCCCGTCCACCGGCAGGACCCGGGGTTGCCCCGCAGTAGTTCGACGAGAGAGACCACCGATGCGACAGCGCTCATATCCCGCACCCTAGCGATCCCGCCTCGCGGCCTCCCAGGTCACGGCAGTGAACCTCTGATGCCGGTGATGATCAGTTCGAGGCCTGCGAGGAAGGCGCGGTCGCGCTTCTCGCGAGGCCAGGTGTCGGCCTTCCGGGCCTGTTCTTCCATCGTGGAGCCGTTGACGTAGGCCATGACGGCGTCTACGGCGACGGTGGCGCCGTCCTCGGACAGACCGGCGGCGACCAAGGCGGCGACAAGGCCTTCGAAGGCGGCGACGGCCTCGTCGCTCGGCTGCTGGAAGCCGGTCAGGAGGCGCGCGCCGTCCCGGTGCGCCAGCATGACCTCGCGCGCGCCGATCGCGACGGTGCGAAGCCGCTCGTCCCAGGGGCCTTCGATCGGCGGGGCGGCCCCGTCCGGCGGGACGATCAGGTGCGCGACCATCGCGTCCAGCAGCGCCTGTTTGCTGGGGTAGTGCCGGTACAGCGCGCTCGCCCGCACCCCGAGCCGGCCCGCCAGCAGCCGCATGGTGAGGCCGTCCAGCCCGACCTCGTCGAGCAGCTCGATCGCGGCCTGCAACACCTCGGTGCGCCGCTGCCCCATGCACTCCTCCTGGCCGGTTGACAGATCGTCTCGATCTAGGTGAACAATGTACACGTGAACGTTGTTCACCTAGAAAGCGGAGGGATGGCATGACCGAAGATCTGGGCCGGGTACTGGTGATCGGGGCGGGGCTCGGCGGGCTGACGCTCGCGCACGCGCTCGTCCACGCGGGCATCGACGTGCGGGTGTACGAGGCCGACGAAGGGGCCGAAGAGCGGCTCCAGGGCTACCGGATCGGGCTTGGGCAGCCCGCCATGGACGCGCTGCGCGCGAGCCTGCCGCGGCGGCTTTACGAGCTGGTCGAGGTCACCAGCGGAGGCCTGACCGGGCCGGGGTTCATGTTCGACGAGCAGCTGAACGTGCTCAGCAGCGACCTGGAGGGGCCTCCGGCGGGGGCCCGGGCGATCGACCGGCAGGTGCTGCGGCGCAGCCTGCTCGGCGCGCTGGAGGACCGGATCGCGTACGGCAAGCGGCTGACGGGCGTCACCGAAGCCGACGGAACCGTGACCGCGCGTTTCGCCGACGGCACGGAGGCGACGGGGCAGGTCCTCGTCGGCGCCGACGGCGGGAACTCCGCCGTACGGCGGCACCTGGCACCCGAGGTCCGGCTCGTCGACTCGGACCTCTGCGGGGCCATGGGCCGTACGCCCCTCACCGACCGCTTCCTACGGCTTGTGCCGGGGCGCGGCACGATGGTCAAGGACCCTGAGGTCACGCTGATGTTGGGCCGCATGCAGTTCGACCGCGAACCCTCCGAGGCCGCCGCCGAACTCGCCCCCGAGCTGCACATGCCCCACCGGGAGAGCTACGTGAGGTGGGTGCTGATGGTCCCGCCAGGGCACCCGGCCGCGACCGGACCACGTCTCGAGGATGCGCGGGACCTGGTGCTGGAGCTCATCGACGGCTGGCATCCCGACCTGCTGGACCTGGTGCGCTCCGCCGACATGAGTGCCGCCGGCCGATCCCGGATCTTCGACCGGCCGATGCCGTCCTGGCCGGTCGGTCGGGTGACGCTCCTGGGCGACGCCGCGCACCTCACGCTGGCCAGCGGTGGCAACGGCGCGAACACCGCCATGCAGGACGCCGTACGGCTGGCCGCGCGACTTTCCAAGGTCGAGCGCGGCCAGCGCGACCTGACGTCGGCGCTCGGCGAGTACCAGGCCGACCTGCTCGAACGCGGGAACGCGGCCGTGGAGTATGGGAAGGAGAAGCTGAAGACGTTCATCTCCACGGAGACGACCACAGGGGTCGCGGAAGCCAGCCCTCGCTGAGGTCCGACATCGCGTGGAGCACCCCGGCGTGGACGAACGGAGCCAGCTCCCGCAGGGGCTCGTCGACCTGAGATGGAAACATGCGCCCTGGGTCCCTGCCCGAGCCGCCCGTAAAACAGCAGGCCGGACAGGGGACACGAGCCACCAGGCCCTTCCAAGAGAAGGCTTAGGACGTACGGATGGCCACGACGGCGACCTCGACGCAGTTGCCGCCATTGGAGGAACTGCGGCCGGCCTTGCGCCACTCCGCGAATGTCACGTCTGCGTCCATTGTTCTTTCATCACCTTCGAGATCACGTCGAGACTGGCATGGGCTGGGAGTGCCTGCGAACGAATCGCATCATACCGGTCTATGACATCCGCGACCTCGGATGAGTCAGTTGTCACCCGTCCTTCAGTCGCGTCGTCCAGGTAAACCGCGTCGTCGTCTCCGTCGATCTTCGCGATTACGAAGGCGCCGGACAGGCCGGATGTTTCCCCGGTGCCCAATGGGACGACTTGTATAGTGACGTTCTTAAGATTCGAAGCATCGATGAGGGCTGTGAGTTGGTCCTGCATCGTCTGGGAACTGCCCACGAGACGCCGGAGAACGCTCTCGTCGATGATCACCCATAGGAGGGTAGGGTTATCGGCCGTCAAAATCTGTTGGCGCTCGATCCGTGCGGCGACTTGCCGGTCCACCTCCGCATCGCTGATCCCTGGCTTCCCTGTGAGCATCGCGCGTGCGTACGCCGGTGTCTGGAGGAGGCCAGGTATGACGAGTGGTTCCCAGTTCCGGAGGACCCGTGCCCTCTGTTCGATTCCGATCCACTGCTCGAACCATGGGGGAACGGTCGCGCGTTGGCGGGCGCGTTTGATCGTTTTCCAGAGGCGATGGAAGGAGCCGTTGGTCTGGAAGTAGCTGTCGAGGTCTTGGGCGAAGGCCTCGGAGGGGGCCTTGTCGGCGAGTTCGACGGCGCCGACCCATTGGCCGGTGCAGCCGAGCGCGTCGGCCAGCTGGCTTTGGGAGAGGCGGGCGTCATTACGGAATGTGCGGATCTCCAGGCCGAAATGACCGATAAGTGAGTCGGGGCTGAGGTCGCGCTGCGGCCGGGCCATGAGACCTCCCTGGTTATCAACCCCCAGGCCTGGTGGAAATCGATGGAGCGGAGGTGATTTGCAGTTGGTTGTCGTTGGTGGCTGAGCGTAACCGCTCCACGTGATTCTGTAACCGGAAATCGGAAGGAATCCGAGGAACGGGGTCGCACAAAATGACAATTCCGGGACAAGTCACTACGGTCACACCACTCGTCGGCGGACTCGTCCGCGCCCTGACCATCCGGGGCCTGGCCGCCGAGGCCGTCGGCGCGGCCATGGTGTGGGCGGTCAACCGGGCGGCCGATCCCGACGGCGACGATCCGGTGGGCACAGCGATGAGCCCGGGGCTGCGCCAAGCGGTCGTGTGCCGCGCGGACGAGACAGGGCACCTGCTGTGGTGGTGGGTCTGGTCCGGCCCCACCCGGGACGCGCCACCCGAGTACGAAGCGCTCGGCCCCGCCAGCGAGATCGACGCGGCAGCCGTCCGGATCGCCGCCGTTCTCCGCCTCGACGGGGTCGTACCGGAGACGAGGGCGTGAGCGCGCCACCGACGCTCATCGATCCATGGCCGCCCGGCGCGTTGTCGGAGGCGCAGCTGACCGTGATTCTCCGGCGCCGGTTCCCCGACACCGTGTTGTGGTTCGGTCCGTACACCCGCCACTGGTGGGCGATGCTCCCCGTACGCGGCCGGTGGCGACTCATCGAAGCGGCCGATCCGGAAGAGCTGACCGGCGCGGTTCTCAGCGCCCGCGCCCGAGCCGGGGACGGCGGTCTGCCACGCACCGGCCGACGCTGACCGGAGCGATCCTCAGGGCGCGGTTGTGACGCTTTCGCTCAGCAGGGTGTGGACGGCCTGGACGGCGGGGGAGACCCACCGCGAGCGGGGGCGGATTAGCCAGAGTCGCTGTTCGGCGACGTCCGGCGGCCGGAGGCGTACGAGCTGGCCGTCGGTGAGCTCCTCGGCGACGGTCACCGTCGGGAGCAGGGCCACGCCGAGGCCGGCCGCGACGCAGCGTTTCACCGTCTCGACCCCGCCGAACCGAGGCCGGGCCACGGGGGCTCCGGCGGCGGCGATCAGGGCGGCGAGCTCGTCGCTGTAGGCGCAGCCCTCCTCCAGCAGGAGGACGCCCGTCGCCGCGAGCTCCGTCGGCGTGAGGGGACGGTCGCGGGGGAGGTCCGTCGTGGCGGGCGCGACGAGCGACAGCTCCTGCGCGCCCAGGTCCGCGACATCGGCCTGGGGGGTGTTCACCGACGGCTCCAGGGTCAGGGCGAGGTCGGCCCGGCGGTCGGCGATCGCGGTCAGCGCCGTGCGGGTGTCGGCGGGGAACAACGACAGGTCGACGTCCGGGAAGCGTTCGCGAAGCCTGGGCAGGAGCGGTGCCAACTGGTAGGCGCACACGGACTCCGGGGCGCAGAGCCGTACGGGGCCGGCGGGACGGTCGGCGTCGGCGGTGAGCTCGGCGAGCATGCGGTCTTCGAGATCGAGGATCTGCTCGGCCCGCTCGGCGAGCAGTGTGCCCGCGTGCGTGGGGGAGACGCCGCCGGGGTGCCGGTCGAGCAGGGGTGTTCCGGTGAGGCGCTCGAGCGCTTGGATGTGCGTGGTGACCGTCGACTGGACGAAGCCGAGCTCGGCGGCGGCCGTCGTGATCCCACCGGTGCGGACGACCGCGAGGAAGCTCCGGAGCAGACGGGTGTCCATCGAAGAATGCGATCCCCTTCATCGATTTTCATCGTTGGACGCGATGGTATCCGGCCCAGCAGAATCATGGACATGACGAACACCGCATTGGAAAGCCAGGGCCGCGACCTGCCGTCGGCCGTCCTCCGCTACACCGCCTTCGACGTGGACGGGAAGGGCGGCAACCCGGCCGGCGTCGTCCTTGACGCACGCGGCATGGACGACACGCGGATGCAGGAGATCGCCGCCGAGGTCGGCTACTCCGAGACGGCATTCCTGACGAAGGACGGGGAGCGGGTCTTCCGGATCCGGTACTTCAGTCCGCTGGCCGAGGTGGCGTTCTGCGGTCACGCGACGATCGCCACGGCCGTCGCGCTGGCCGAGCGCGAGGGGACGGGAGACCTGGTGTTCCGCACCTCGGCGGGAGAGGTCGCGGTCGCGACGCGGGAGGAGGACGGCCGCGTCTTCGCCACCCTCACCAGCGTCGCCCCGGCGGTGCGTCCGGCGGACGACGCCGACCTCGCCGCGGCGCTGACCGCTCTGCACTGGGAGTACGCCGAACTGGACCCGGCCTTCCCGCCGCGCATCGCCAACGCGGGCAACGACCACCTCGTCCTCGCTGCCGCGACGCGTGAGCGGCTCGCCGACCTGGACTACGACCAGGACGCGCTCGGCGACCTCATGGCCCGGCGCGGCTGGACGACCGTGCACCTGGTCTGGCGCGAGACCGACACCGTCTTCCACGCCCGTGACCCGTTCCCGCCCGGCGGGGTGTTCGAGGACCCCGCCACCGGCGCGGCCGCTGCCGCGTTCGGCGCGTACCTGCGCTCCCTGGCACTCGTCGCCCCGCCGGCCCGCGTGACGATCCACCAGGGTGAGGACATGGGCCGCCCGAGCCGCCTGCTCGTCGACGTGACGCCAGGAGCCGACGCCGGCATCCGGGTGAGCGGCACCGCGGCCCCGATCGGGGACTGACGAGACCTGCCCCCCGCCGTCGCGCAGGCGATCGACCCGCGACAAGACGACGGACGAGTGCGTCCTTCCGGTGCTCTTCCGGTGTCGAGCCGTGTCGCGGCCGGTGGAGGCGCATGGGATCCGGTGGTGGCCGGCGAGCAACCGGCCACCACCTGTGCCCGTCTCGGGCAGGGCGCTGTCGGCGGGTGGCGTGCGGTGGGCGGATCAGGCCTGACCGCGGTTTTCGGCGCCGACCGTGTCGGTCGCCTTCAGCCGTTCTTCCTCCGCGAGGGCGGCGGGCCACAGCAGGATCAGGTGCTCCTCCACCATCGGCTCACCCGCGTCGTTGTCGATGAACTGTGCCTCCCGTCCGGCGTCCCTGCCCCGGGCATGGATCCGCATCCGGTAAGTGCCGGCGGGTATGGGAACCTCCTCGAGGCACTCGCCGGGCGGCGAACAGATCACCAGGGTGCTCTCGGCGACCGTGATGCCGACCTCGACGGCCTCGTCCCACTTATCCAGATCCGGTACGGGACGGCGATCACCGATCCCGATGGTGACCGGGACGTGGCCACTGTCCACGCCGGTCATCACGACCACGGCCGCATCGGTGGCCCAGGCGAGGCCGTTGCCGCCGGTGTAAGCCACCTGGTCGGGATCCCAGCCGCCGCCTTCCAGGGTGAACTGGGAGTAGCCGATCGGGAGGCGCAGGCGGATGGTGTTCACGGCATCAGACTGACACGTAGTAGCCGTCGCCCGGCATGATGCGGTCGTTGCGGTATCCCTTGGTGATCAGCCCGCCCTGCTTGCGCTGCTCCCCCGCTGGGCACCCAGGCGGTACCCCGGTCAGCCGGGCGTAGCTTGGTTCCGCCTTCTTCAGTGCTGGCGAAGGGGTATTCGTCACACTCCAGCCCGGGCTGGGGCGGGTTACCCACGACCTTCTTGCCGCAGACGGTCTGCCGGTTCTTCTGCTGCTTGCCGGCGTTCCAGAGGCGGTGCAGCGGGTGGCCGCTGCCGGGCCGGCCGTAGTGATCGGGGCCGTTGGTCTGTATCCGGCGGATGTTGGCCCGGATGGCGGGCAGCCCTCGCATGGTCGTCATCGTGGGTGTGAAACGCGGGATGACGCAGCCGGGGACGTAGCGCCTCTTCTCGGGGAAGTACAGGTTGTTGTCACAGCGGTGGCCGACCCCTGGTCGCCAGGTGAACCTGCTGATACTGGGCGTGAATCCGGGGGCGACGTAGATGAAGGTGTTGGTGACAGCAGACCGGTGGATCTTCCGCTGTTTCACACCGTCGGTGAAGGTGGCCTTGCCTTTGATGCTGACTCCGGGCCGAAACGCCTTCCCGCGCGGCAGCGATGCCTTGGCCTTGCAGCCCTGTCCGCACGACGCGGTAAGCCCGACTGTACGCAGGATGCGGGCGCTTCCGGTCACCACGGTCGGCCTGACGACCAGGGTTTCGCGGAACTTGTTGCTGGTGGTGCTGAACACGATCGCCTGCGTCATGTCGAGGCGGGCCACACCGACGATTTTCCTGTTGACCCACAGTCTGATGGTCAGCTTCACCTTCTGACAGATCTGCGTGCGGGTGAACCGATTGCAGGCGGCGGCGATCTGCGCATCATCATCCGCGGCGACCAGTTCCGGGACGGACGCGGACACCTCAATGCGTTTGCCGTCCGTGGTCCCCTGACCATTGGCGGCGCTGGCCAGCGCGTTACCTGCGGTGAGCGGTAGCAGCACGGCACCGGCACCGATCACCGCTCCGATCCTCACGAGCCGTATTTGACGAGCCAAGTCAACCTCCGTGACTGGAGTGGACATTGACGGCTCAAAGTACGAATCAGGCAGTTCCACCAACATCGTGGAAAACTCTGACATCAGAGTCATCACAGCTAGAGCGTGGGAATGACGGAAGGCGGCGGTCTCACCTTGTCTGCGGGACGGTTATCGGGCCGCATTTGCGGCGAGCCGAAACCCGGCGTCGTACTGGTACCAGGGACGGCATCGGCGCGAACGGCACCGTCGCCCGGATGCCGGCTGAGGGCTCAGGCCGCTGGCCCGGAACATTCCGGGCGGCAAAGGACGTGACCGGGGTGCGCCGGGGCACCGGCGGCGGGGGCCGAGCCGCAGCACGCCACGGCGGCGGTCAGTGTCGGCTCGGCGGCCGCGAGCGGGGCGGTCAGCACGGCGGTCGCGACGGCGAGGCCCAGCAGGGCGCGCGTACGGCCGAGCGGACGGGTACCGGCGATGAGGCGGCGTGCGCGGGCACCTGTCGCCGTGCCGCCCGCGGCCAGCGCGGGGGCCATCGCGGCGGCCGGGATCGCCTCGGCCAGGGTGAGCAGGGCCTCGGCGACGGTGAGGCGGCCGGAGCCTTTCGCCGCGGCGTCGTCGGCGGCCAGTTCGACGAGGAACGCGATCTGTTCTCGGGCGGCCGTGAAGACGGGGAGCGGGCCGAACGCCCGGGCGAGGGCCTGGGCGGCGGTCAGGGCGAGGTGGTGACGCTGGCGCAGGTGGGCGCGTTCGTGCGTGAGTACGGCGGACAACTGCTCCTCGTCGAGCGCAGTCAGCGCGCCGCTGGTCACCACGATCCGGCCCCGGCGGCCGGGGACGCAGTAGACGGCCGGGGCGTCGTGGTCGATCACGGTCACGCCGAGCCGGGCGTCGGGGCGGCCGACCAGCGTGAGCCCGTCGAGGCGGAGACGGCGTTCGCGGGCGGCCACGCCGTACGCGGCGATCAGGCACCACAGGACGCGGGCCGCGACGGCGAGCGCCATGACCGCGCCGGCCGCGACGGGCACCGCGGCGAGCGAGATGGTGTCGGGCGCGCACGGCCACTCGACCGGTCCGTAGCATCGTCCCGGGACGTC
Source organism: Actinoallomurus sp. NPDC050550 (assembly GCF_040655075.1). Lineage (NCBI taxonomy): Bacteria > Bacillati > Actinomycetota > Actinomycetes > Streptosporangiales > Thermomonosporaceae > Actinoallomurus > Actinoallomurus sp. NPDC050550. The sequence continues at coordinate 84,936 of NZ_JBFAJC010000038.1, forward strand.
GCCGGCCCGGGTGGCCGCCGTGGTCGCGGTGAGCCCGGCGAGGATCACCGAGCCGACGATGGAGGCGGACAGCGCCTGCCAGGCGGCGATGGCCAGGCGGGGAGCGCGCGACGGCCACGCCGCACGCCGGAGCAAAGCGGTCCCGGCGGTCGCCAGCAGCAGCGCGTAGCCGAGGAGGAGCAGCGTGACGGTCATCGCGGCCGCCGCTCGGCGTCCTTGGCCGTCTCGAGCGCGCGGCGGATCTCGGCCATCTCTCCCGGCTCCATCCTCTCCATGAACCGTACGAGCGCGGCCGCCCGGTCCTGCGCGGAGTCGAGCGCCTCGGCCATCAGCTGGGCGGTGTAGTCGTCCCGGCTGCCCGCCGGCCAGTAGCGGAAGGCCCGGCCGTACTTCTCCCGGGCCAGCCAGCCCTTGCGGTAGAGGATCTCCGTCACGGTGAGCACGGTGTTGTAGGCCGGCGCCGGCTCGCGGCCGAGTTGGTCACGGATGTCCCGGACCGCGATGGCCTTGTCCGCCGACCACACCACCTCCATGATCGACGCCTCGAGCTCCCCGAATCGCGGCATCCGCCCTCCTCGCTCGATCACCTAAGCCGGATAGTACCTGTGGCGCTACTCGCCGTCCGGGAAGGCGTAGCGGGAGGGCGCCTTGACGGCGGCGTTCGCCGGTCCGTACACCAGCGCGATCTCCCGGTGGGGCGTCAGCTCGACGGCGGCCGGGTCACCGGTCTGCTTCTTGCCGTCGACGTAGGCCGTCAGCGTGCGGGTGCCGTCCGCATTGAGGCCGCCGAGCCCGGTGGCGCTCAGCCGGACGTTCCACTCGGTGAACAGCTGCCCCAGCGTGTACTGCTTGCCGGTGGTGGGCGCCTCGATGTGCAGCACCCCGGTGGTGTCGTGGGTGTGCAGCTCGGACATCGCGTCGCCGGACGCGGCGATGCCCAGGTTCGCCGGGACGGTCACGGCCTTGCCGTCGACGAGGATGTCCAGGTGGGTGTGGAAGTGCTGCGCGGTTCCCTCCATGGCGGCCACGGCGAGCCCCTCGGTGCGGGCGCGGTCGGCCGTGTCGTCCGGGCGCGGCCACGGCGGGAGCCCGGTGGCGGCGGCTGCGGCATCGCGGGCCCCGTTCGCGCCCGACGCCGTCGTCTTCGCCTTGCCGGACCCACCACCGGACGTCGCCGCCCATACGCCCCCGGCGACCAGCGCGGCGGCGGCGACTCCGGACGCCGTCCAGGTCAGGGCCCGGCGGCGTCTCCTCTTGCGCTCCGCGGCCGCCCGCTCGGCCGCCAGCCGTTCGCGCGCGCTCCGCCGCGCCGCCGCCCCGCCGCGCCCGCCATTCTTCGCCACCGTGCACCTCCGCCATAAAAACTAAGCCACTTAGGAGAAGAGTAGCGTGCCGGGGCAAGTCGGTGATCGGCTCCTGTCGCCCTGATCAACGGGAGAGCCGCTCGGTCTCCCGCCAGGGCGGAGCTCATGAAACTTTCCGGCCGGACGGCTGCTCGCCGGGCGTCACGTTCGCGGGATGAGCTGCGGAATCCCCATCGCGGCGGCCGGCCCTCTCCATCGCGGACCTGGACGTGAGGTGACCTCCTGCTTACCGTGCACCTGCTGCGGCCATGTGGACGAGCCGATCATCGCTGTGTGGACTGGAGGCTGAGGACGTGGGGATCTCTTGTTTCCCGGCGAAAGGCCGTACGCGGCTGCGCGCGATGGTCTTCGCGCTGGTCGTCACCGTCGTGGCGGCCGGTCTGATGGCCGGTGAGCCGCCTTCCGCGTCGGCGGCGTCGGGAGCTGCGGCGTCGGGCGCCGCGCCGATCACCAAGCCCCCGATGGGCTGGGCATCGTGGAACTCCTTCGCCGCCCAGATCAACTACAACGTGATCAAGACACAGACCGACGCGCTGGAGCGGGGTGTCGTTCACGCGACTCGCGTCAAGGTGACGACCCAATCGCGGCTACCGGCGTTCTCCACGGGCTCCAGTCGCCAGGTCTGATCTCGCACTGGAAACGTGTCCCCGGGAGACAGGGTGTATCGATATTCCTCATCGGTGACGACTCCGAGCCGGACCGTAAGCGGGTGATCCGCGCGGGCATCCACATGGATCACGGCGAAGCTTCCGATGTCTTCATTCGCCTGTATGCCGTTCGAGAGAAAGATCCTGCCGGCTGGCATGGCTACTCCAGTGTGGTGTATCGCGGGCGGATATTGGCCCTGAATTCGCCGATGGTCAGCGGCTCCGGGTGGAGCTCGTTCCATGGGTTGCGCAGATGCACTCTGTCCTGGTCGTCGATGCTCACCACTTCGTACGCATGTGCATCCTTGAGGTCCTTGATGAGAGGCGGTTCATTCTCGCCTGCTTTACGGGTGCCGACGAGCACTGGCTTTCCGTCGGCGAGTTGTTGGCGTAAGTCGGACAAGAGTTGTTTATCCGGCCCCCGCCCGTTGACGTCATATCCGGAGGGGAAGTGCTCGTTCTTGGCGGGACGGCCGGTGAGTTGAGTGAGGAGTTCTGCGCGATCGATCGGGAAGCTCCCCTGGTCGAGCCGGAGGTAACCATTTGGGGGGTCTTCGCAATGGCCCTGCGCCGCGCAGCGCTCGGCCCACTTTTCATGGTGCTTCCGATCCCAGGTCTGATCGAGTCCGGCGACGGCCTTCTCCAGGACCGGAGCCCATGCCGCGCCGGCGTCCTGCGGATCGGCGAATGCCGGTTTCCGGGGAGCGTCGGCTAAGACCGGAAGATCGGGGGTCAGAATCAAGGTGATGCGCCGTCCGGTCGGCTGATATCGCATCCTGGTTTCGGAGTATTCGGCGTCGTAGAGCCGGACCTCGTAATTACCGTTGTCCGTCTCTCGTACGCACTCCTTGATCGCCTTCGGGTCGCATCCGGCGACCGCGCCGAGAGTGGAGATGACGCCGCAGTCGTTCAGGCCGCCCTGCTTCGTCTGCTCCCGGGTCGGTTCGCCGCTGAAGAGGGGAGTGCGGGTGCCGTCGGGGTGATCCAGCGGAGTGCCATATCGGACCGCCGTCTCCTTCTTGTCCCGTACCACCGTGGTCGGTGCATCGGGCTGCTCGACGATGTGCGGCGTCTCCACCTGTTCAGCACGCCGGTCGGGTCGAGTAACGGCATTTCTCAGTCTGCCGAGGACACTTCCCTCCGCCACGTCTTCACCGGAGGTGCCGCCGGCGGCGGATTCGTTGGCCATCGAGGCGGCCTCGCGACTGTCGGCGCGGGACAGAGAGCCTTCCGCCCCTGGCGTGTCCGGCGGCGGACGCGGCTTCTCCGGAGGGCGCGCGTCGATCGTCTCGGGCACCCCGTCAGCGTCGGCACGTCGATCGACCGCCATCGCAGACACCTCCCCTGTGCCGCCCCCGTGGTCGAGCCAGGTTCGGAATTGAGATTAGCGAATAGGCGGGCTCCTTTGGAAGCCTTCATTTTCTGTTTGAAAACGAACTCGTCAGGGTAACCCGGGAAGCGCCCCGGTATTCGCCCGATTTCGGGAAGGCCGATTGAAGTGGCGGGGCGTACCGAATCTGCTCGTTACCGGACACGGATGCCCGATCACATTTTGGCGATCACTTCCTCGGCGAAGCGCTCCAGAGTGGCGATCTTGAGGCTCAGGCCGGAGCAGCGCTGCTTCTCCTCGGCCGTGGCCAGCCACCAGGGGGCGGCCAGGGTGCCGTCGACGCCACGCTCCTGCCACTTGCGGTACAGCGAGGGGCTGGGCATGGCGCCGATCGGCGCGATCACCCGCAGGTCGTCGAGCTTGCGGCCGTGCTCGGCCAGGTGCCGGGACAGGCGTTCCAGGAGCTCGGAGAGCTGATCCTCCGAGTAGATCCGGTTGCCGATCCAGCCGTCCGCGAAGCGCGCCGTCCGGCGCAGCGCCGCGTCACTGTCGCCGCCGACGTACACCGGGACCGGCGCGGACGGGACGGGGGACACGCTGAGCGGGCCGAAGTCGTACCACCGCCCGTGATGCTCAACCGGCCCGCCCCGCCAGAGCGTCCGCAGCGCCGGCAGCATCTCGTCGAGCCGCCGGCCGCGCGTGTGGAAGTCCTGCCCGGTCTGCCGGAACTCGTCCGCGCACCAGCCCACTCCGACGCCGAACCGTACGCGGTCGCCGGACAGCACGGCCGCCGTCGAGACGGCCTTCGCCACTGTGAACAGGTCGCGGGCCGGGGCGACGTACACGTTGGTGGCGAAGTTCAGCCGCGAGGTGACCGCCGCCATCGCGCCGATCGTCACCCACACGTCCGGCCAGTGGGTGTTCGCGTCGTACGGCGGGTCGCCCGTCTCGGAGTACGGGTACCGGGACTCGTAGTCGGCGTGGAAGATGTGGTCGGAGACGGTCAGCGTGTCGTAGCCCAGGCGCTCCGCCGCCTGCGCCAGCCCGATGTACTCGCCGGTCTCGCAGAACCCGGCCAACCAGAACTCCACCGGGTCAGTCCGCGAACTCGGGGATGACCTTGGTGGCGAACAGCTCGAGGTTGCGCTTGACGGTGTCGAGCGGCAGCACGCCCTGTTGCCCCTGCATGTACAGGCCGAACCATTCGAGGTCGGGCATCCGGTCGAGCATCCGCTGGATGCCGCGCTTGACGTCGTCCGGACCGCCGAGCAGCGCCATCTCGACCTCGTTCATGCGCTTGAAATCGCCCTTTTCAGGGCTGATCGGGACGTGCTTGTCGTCCTCCTTCTTGCGCATGACCTCCAGGTAGCCGAACGGCCCGAAGAAGGCGGCGAAGTCCTTGGGCATGTTCCTGCCGTACGTCTCGATGGCGTCCTCGCGGGTGTCCGCCATGCCGACGATCTTGAGGATGCCGGTGTGCTCGCCGAGCTTGTAGTTCCGGCCGCACTTGGCCGACTCCTCCTGGTAGAGGCGGGCCTTGGCGGCGTGGTCGTCGGGGTTCGGCGTGAACAGCCAGGGCAGGATGTGCTCCTGGGCCGCCCGGATGACGGACCGGTCGCTGATCGTGAACGGCTGCCACAGCTCCGGGTAGGGGTTCTGGTACGGCCGCGGGCACACGGCGACGGAGCGGATCACGTCCTCGTCGTCGATCTCGCCCGGCGCGCCGAAGGTCCGCGTCCACTCGGTGGCCGGCCAGCCCGTGATGCCGTCATGCGGGAACGGCACCTGGTAGTCGAGGACGTCGCTCTTGTACTTCAGCGTGTCCTGCGTCCACGCCATCTTCATGATCTTGAGGATCTCGCCGAACACGTCGAAGTTGCGGTTGTCCGACGCCGATCCGTCGGACCGTGCGGCGGCGGCGTGCCAGCGCTGGCCGAGGACGTTCATCCAGCGGTTCTGGTAGCCGCGTGCGACGCCGAGCCGCAGCCGTCCCTTGGAGAACTGGTCGAGCAGCGCGACGTCTTCGGCGGCGCGGATCGGGTCCCAGGCGGGCAGCACGAGCCCGAGGGGCGCCAGCAGGATCCGCTCGGTACGGGCGGCCAGGTCGGTGAGGAACATCAGCGGGTTGACCGAGAACTCCATGCCCTCCGAGTGGAAGTGATGCTCGGTCATCATCAGGGCGTCGAAGCCGATCCGGTCGGCGTGGACCGCGATCTCCCGCACCTCGTGCAGCAGCTTCTGGTACGACTCGGTGTCCCGCCCGATGGGCCGCTTCGCCTTGGCGTTCTCCTCGGCGCTGTAACCCGACCCTGGAATCTGTGGGTTGAGGAAGATGGCGAACTTCACTGCGTTACCCCTTTAATCCATCGGTTCATGACGAGCAGGAATTCCCTGGGTCGTTCCTCGTGGAGGCGGTGGCCCGAACCGGGCCAGGTCACGGTCGTCGAGTCGGGATGCTTGAACAGCGACTCCTCCCAAGCGGCCTGGGCGGGGTCGAACCGGAACGTCAGCACCGGGCACCCCCGGCGCGCGAGGTAGTCGTCGGACGCGGGCCGGACGCCGATCGAGCCGTCGCCGAGGAAGAGCCCGGAGAACGCCTCGGCCAGCACGTGCGGCGGCATGGCGAGCAGCCGCCGGGCGTGCCAGGCCTTGATCATGGGGGGAGTGACGGGCGTGTAGCACCACTTGTCGATCCGCAGCGCGGCGCCGGCGTCCGCGGTCAGCGCCCGTACGCGCGCGGGGGCGGCCTCCGCGACGTGCCGCTCGTGGCCGTAGCCCGGATCCACGCAGACGACGGCCCGTACGCGGTCGGGGTGCTCGACGGCGAGGATGCTGACGATCTGGCCGCCCATCGAGTGGCCCACCCCGATCACCTGCGGGATGTCGAGATGGTCCAGCAGCCGGATCAGGTCGCCGGCCATGTCGCGGGGGTGGAATCCGCTCGGCGGCACCGAGGAGTTCCCGTGCCCGCGCAGGTCCACCGCGATCACGCGGTACCTCGTCGCCAGGTCCGGCAGGTGCCAGGTCCACTCCTGGGAGTCCGAGCCCCAGCCGTGCACGAGGAGGAGCGGCAGGTCGCCGGTCCCGTCGTCGGTGTAGAACAGCCGCACGTCGCCTCCCGGCCGGCCCGGGTCCGCGAGGTCCGCGAACGGCATGGCGCCCCTCTCGTCCGTACCAACCGAACAAGCGCACGCTACAACAACTTAGAATGACCGAGCAATCGCTTGGTCGAATAACCTTCGGAGGGTCGATGAGGCTGGGTATCACGATGTTCGCGACCGACCGGGCGATGCCCGTCCCGGAACTCGCCGTGGAGGCCGAGCGGCGCGGGTTCGCCTCCCTGTACGTGCCCGAGCACACGCACATCCCGGTGAGCCGCGCGACCCCGCCGCCGACCGGCGACCAGGTCCTGCCCGACGAGTACTCCCGCACGCTCGACCCGCTCATCGCCCTGGCAGCCGCCGCGTCGGTCACGTCGCGGATCGTGCTCGGCACCGGCGTCTGCCTGATCGCCGAGCGGGAGCCGATCGTCACCGCAAAGGCCGTGGCGACCCTCGACCTCCTCAGCGGCGGCCGGGCCGCCCTCGGCGTCGGCTTCGGCTGGAACCGGGAGGAGGCCGCCGACCACGGGGTGCTCTGGAAGAGCCGCCGCGATCGGGCACGAGAGCACGTCCTCGCCATGCGCGCACTCTGGACGGAGGAGGAGGCGTCGTACGAGGGGGAGTACGTCCGCTTCGCACCCTCCTGGGCGTGGCCGAAACCGGCGCGCCGCGTCCCGGTCCTCCTCGGTGGCGCGGCGGGCCCCACGCTGTTCCGGCACATCGCGGAGTACGGCGACGGCTGGCTGCCCATCGGTGGCGCGGGCATCCGCGAGGCGCTGCCCGCCCTCCGGGACGCGTGCGCCCGCGCCGGCCGGGACCCGGTGCCGGTGATCCCCTTCGGCACCGAGCCCAGCCCCGGCAAGCTCGACTACTACGCCTCCCTCGGCGTCGAGGAGGTCGTTCTCCGCGTCCCCTCAGGCCCGCGCGACCAGGTCCTCCCCGCCCTCGATGCCTACGCCGAGACGTACGTCACGGCCCACACCGACCGGACCCCGTGATGCGCCTCGCCGTCATGTCTCCAGCGGTCGGCCGTCGCGCAGCTCCAGGCGGCGGCCGATCCCGATCTCCTCCAGGAAACGCTCGTCATGGCTGACCACGAGGAACGCGCCGTCGTACGCGCCCAGCGCGCTCACCAGGTGCCCAGCGCTCACCAGGTCCAGGTTGTTGGTGTGCTCGTCGAGCAGCAGGACGTCTGGCAGTGAAGGACAGGTCGTTGACTTCCTCCCCTTCCTGAAGAAGGGGAGTCCCATCGGCCTTGTGGCCGGTCCGGCTTAGGCCGGGCGCCTCGCGGCGTGGGTTTCCTGGTTCAGCGCCGACTGCGGAAGGGAGGGCCCTTGCCGTCTTACACCAGCTCCACAGGCATCACCGGGGCTGTGCCCGGTTACGGCTTGACCAGCCGCAAGGATGTTCTTGGCCGCGTTGATGTCCCGGTCGTGCCGGGTGCGGCAGGTAGGGCACGTCCAGTGCCGGGTGGAAAGGCTCAGCGTGGCGAGCAGGTGCCCGCAGACCGAGCAGGTCTTGGAGGAGGGGTACCAGCGATCGATCACCACGAGGGTGCGTCCGGCGCATTCGGCCTTGTACGCCAGTTGCCTGCGGAACTCGCCCCAGCCTGCGTCGCTGATGGCGCGCGCCAGGCTGTGGTTCTTGACCATGTTGGTGACGGCGAGGTCTTCGATGACGATGGTGTCGGCTCTGCGGATGAGGTTGGTGCTGGTGCGGTGCAGGAAGTCGGCGCGGGCGTTGCGGACCTTGCGGTGGGCACGGGCGACCTTCGCCTTGGCCTTACGCCGGTTGGCGCTCCCGCGCTGGCAGCGGGCCATGCGCCGCTGGTAACGGGCGAGGTTGCGGGCCTTGCGCTCCAGATGCCGGGGATTGGCGATCCGCTCCCCGTCGCTGGTCACCGCGAAATCCTTCACCCCCAGATCGATGCCGATGGCGTGCCCGGCCTCGTCCATGGGCTCTGGCGCGTCGGTGTCGATGGCGAACGTGACGTACCAGCGGCCGTCCGTGTCGCGGGAGATGACGACCATGGTGGGGTTGAGCGTGGCCACGTCGACGTCGTCGAAGGACCAGACGAACTTCAGCGGTGTGGTGGTCTTGGCCATGGACAGCTCGCCGTTCTTCATGCGGAACGCCGAGCGGGTGTAGTGCGCGGACTGCCGGGAGCTGCGGTTTTTGAAGCGCGGGTATTTGGTGCGGCCTGCGAAGAAGTTCGCGAACGCCGCGTGCTGATGCCGCAGCGTCTGCTGCAACGGAACCGAGGACACCTCCGACAGGAACGCCAGGTCCTCGGTCTTCTTCCACCCGGTCAACGCGGCGTCGGTCTGCTTGTAGGAGGTCCTCTGGCCCCGCTCGTGATACGCCGCATGGCGTTCGGCGAGGGTCATGTTCCACACCAGGCGCACACACCCGAACGTGCGGTTGAACACCGCCGCTTGTTCGGGGTCCGGGTAGGTCCGGCACTTGTACGCTGTCCGCATGACCGTGACTTTACAGATGGCGTACGTTCTTGTGAAGCGGTTCGTCGAACGTCGGTGGACTCTGTTTGCGGACCGTCCCGGGCCACGCCGGGTCGCTCCTGGCGGAGTCCGGATTCCTCCCCGGCCTGAAGGCCGGGACATCCTCCGGGTAATTAGGTGAAGACCGGAGTGTCGTCCGGCCAGGAGAACGACAGGTGGGAGCAGAAGATTCGAGGTACTTGATCCGTTTTCGCCGCGCGGTCGCCGAGCATTCCGCGCGTTGGCGGCCCGCTGCCAACGGGGCGAGTGGACGACGGACCACCCCGTAAATTGTCGGGTGCGGGCAACGAAGACTCACGGCGATCACGAGATCCTCCGGGACGGAGCCTTATGCGGCGAAGGGGCGTCTAAGGCGGCGTACTCCGTCATAATGCCCGTCGGGCTGTCTCGGGAGGCTTCGCATGGCACTGGAGGCCGCGGCCGTTGCCGTCGGTCAGGCGCTGGGCCGTCACCTCGCCCAGGTGTGGCTGGCCGGGTGGTCCGCCGAACGCGATCGGAAGCGCGACCTCGCCGACCTGGTTCAGGTGAGGTTTCCCGACCGGATCGTGCGGCGCCGGTTCGAGCGCCAGATCGCCGACATCGCCGACCAGGTGGCCGAGCGGCTGCTGACCCTGTGCGGGCACGAGTACGGCGGGCTGCGCGAGAACGACAAGGCCGCCGCGCTCGCGGAGGTCGTCCAGACCCTCGCCGACGCCGACCTGTCCGACCGGGCCGTGCTCGCCACCGACCTCGACGCCACGCGCCTCGCCGCGCACGTGCGGGGCGGGCTGCCGCGCCGCGCGATCGAGGGCCAGCTCGGGGAGGCCGGGGCACGGCTGTACGGGGTCGTGCTGGACGAGTGCTGCGACTGTTTCGTGCGCATCGTCCAGCAGCTGCCGCAGTTCGGGCCGAGGGCGTCCACCGAGACCCTCTCCCGGCTGTCCGCCGTCGCCGACCAGGTGTCCCAGTTGCTGGCGCGGCTGCCGGTCCGCACCCTGGAGGCGCCGGAGGGCACCGCCACCGACGATGCCTTTCGGCGCAGGTATCTCGAACACGTCAGCACGACCCTCGACGTACTCGAGCTGTTCGGCGTACGGGTCGAGCGCTACCGGCCCCGTACGACGCTGAGCGTCGCCTACATCAGCCTCAGCGTGTCCACCGACGAGGACACGGCGGAACGCGGACGCCCCCGGCGGTCATCACACGACGCGCTCGGCATCGAGGAGTGGCGCAAGGACGAGCGGGAGGCCGTCGAGGCGACGCTGCGCGTCGAGACCGCGCTCGGCCGGGCGCCGCTCACGCTGATCCGCGGGGAGGCGGGCTCGGGCAAGAGCACGCTCCTGCGCTGGCTGGCGATCTCCGCGGCCCGGGGCACCTTCACCGGGGACCTCGCCGACTGGAACGGCTGCGTTCCCTTCCTCATCAAGCTGCGCAGCCACACGAGCGGGCCGCTGCCACCGCCGGAGCGGTTCCTCGAAGGCGTCGCCGACCCGATCGCCGGGCTGATGCCGGCCGGCTGGGCGCACCGGGTGCTCGGCGGCGGCCGGGCGCTGCTCATGGTGGACGGCGTGGACGAGCTGCCCGGTGCGCGGCGACGGGCCGTACGGTCGTGGCTCGGCGGGCTGCTCGCCGCGTACCCCGGCCTGCGCGTCGTCGTCACCTCCCGGCCCGCCGCGGCGAGCGCGGACTGGCTGGCGGGGGAGGGGTTCGCCACCGCCCTGCTGGAACGGATGACCCCGGCGGACGTCAAGGAGCTGATCCGGCACTGGCACGAGGCCGTACGCGATGCGGGCGACCTGCCCTGCGCACCGGAACAGCTGCCCGGTTTTGAAACCGCGCTGCTGGCGCGGATGGAGTCGGCGCCGCACCTACGGGCCCTCGCCGGCAGTCCCCTGCTCGCCGCGATGCTGTGCGCGCTCAACCTCGACCGGGAGAAACAGCTGCCGCGCGACCGGATGGGGCTGTACGCGGCGGCCCTGGACCTGTTGCTCGAACGCCGGGACGTCGAACGGCAGATCGCGCTCGACGACGACATCGTTCTCGAACGCGCCCAGAAGATGCTCATCCTGCAGGACCTGGCCTGGCGGCTGTCGGTCACCGGGCGGACCGAGCTGCCCAAGGACGCGGTGGTCCGGTGGATCGGCACCCGGCTGGCCACCATGCCGAGTGCGCCGACCGACGGCGCGGCGGTGCTGGACCACCTGCTGGAGCGCAGCGGCGTGCTGCGCGAGCCGGTCCCCGGGCGGATCGACTTCGTGCACCGCACCGTGCAGGAGTACCTCACGGCCAAGCAGTTCGCCGACGACGGCGATCCGGAGCCCCTGATCGCCCAGGCGCACAAGGACCAGTGGCGCGAGACCATCATCATGGCGGCGGGCCACGCCAACGCCCCGCAGCGCTCCGAGCTGCTCACCGGACTCTTTCGCCGGATCGACGCGGAGCCGCGCAACGCGCGCCGCCTCAAGCTGCTCGTCGCCGGCTGCCTGGAGACCCTCCCGGCCATCCCCGTCGAGCTGCGCGGCGCCATCGACACGTGCCTGGACGATCTCGTCCCGCCTCGTGACCTCGCATCGGCGCGCTCGCTGTCGAACGTCGGCGAGACGATCCTGGACCGCCTGCCCCGGTCCCTCGACGGCCTGACGCCCGCCGCCGCGCGCGCCGTCGTCCGTACCGCCTGGCTCGTCAACGGACCACGTGCCATCGACGTGCTCACCGGGTACGGCACCGACCCCCGTGCGCCGGTACAGGAAGAACTCGTCAAAGGCTGGGAGTACTTCGACCCGGACGCCTACGCCCGCCGCGTCCTGGCCGACACTCCCCTCGTCGACGGCCGTCTCGTCGTCCCGGCACCACGACTGCTCAGCGCGGCCCGGCATATCAAGAGCCTCCGGACGCTCCTCTCCCGCGGCCGCGCGTTGGCGGACCTGTCGTTCCTGTACGAGCTCGACCAGCCGATCGAGGAACTGATCGTGACGCGGCTCGAATCCGACGATCTCGGCCCGGTGACGTCCTGCGCCGCGAGTCTGAACCGGTTGAACATCTCGATGACGGGCGTCGTGCGGGACGTGGAGGTGCTCTGCCGGCTTCCGAAACTAACGAGCCTGCGGTTGGCGTCGTCCGGTCTGGACGATCTGGGCTTCGTACGGGATCTCCCCCCGATGGAATGGCTCCATCTGACGCGCCTCGAGGAGGTCACCGACTTTTCGCCGCTCTCGACGCAGACCTCGTTGGGAACGCTGTCTCTCGACGACTGTCCGGCGCTGACCGATCTCGACCGCCTCCCCCCGCTGAACGCCCTACATGAGCTGCGGATCATCGGTTCCTCCCTCACCCGCGGCCTGGACGACCTGGTACGGCGCGCGCCGAGCGTTCGGTTCCTCCACCTCAACCAGTCGTCCTGGGTGACGGACCTGAGGCCGCTCACCGCCCTCGACCTCGACACCCTCGGTCTGTGGGGTTGCAGGGCGATCACGGACTTCACGCCGCTCGCGGAACTGCCCGGGCTCACCTTCCTGGACCTGGAGGACACAGGCATCGCCGATCTCACCCCGCTGGCCGGGCTCGCCGAACTGGAGACGCTCTGGCTCCGTCACTGCTCCGGCATCACCGACCTGACTCCGCTGCGGGGACTGCGCAAGCTGCGGCACGTCTTCATCAAGGGCGTCCCCCCAGGAATCGACCTCGCGCCGCTCGCGGGGCTTCAGCGGCTCACCGTCTACGTCGATCAGGGGCAGGACGTCCGGAACCGGGAGGCGCTCGGGCGCCGGCTCCAGGTCGGCGGGACGAACTGAGCCGGCACGGTGGATCGACGGCGATGGCCGGGCCTGGCCATCGCCGCCCCCGTGGCGGCCCGCCGGATCTCAGCCGAAGACGATGACGGAGCGGGCGACGGCGCCGCCGCGTACGTGGTCGACGGCGTCGTTGATCTTCTCCAGGGGCACCCGTTCGCTGACGAGGCCCTCCAGGTTGAGGCGGCCCTGGCGATGCAGGTCGACCAGCAAGGGGAGGTCGCGGCGGGGCACTGCGTCGCCGCCCTGGGTGCCCATCAGGCGCCGTGAGGCGAACAGCGTCTGCGGGGCGATGGACAGCGGCCGGCCGGCGGGCGGGCTGCCGACCATCACGGTCGTGCCGCCCGGTTGCGTCGCGGCGAACGCCTTGGCCAGCACGTCAACGTTGCCGGTGACGTCGAAGGCGTAGTCGGTGCCGCCCCGGACGATCTCGCCGACCTGGGCGGGCAGGTCATCGGCGAGGATCGTGTGCGTCGCGCCGAACTCCTCGGCCAGTTTCAGCTTGGCGGGCACTACGTCGGCCGCGATGATCGTCGTGGCGCCCGCCAGGACCGCGCCCTGGACGACGTTGAGGCCGACGCCGCCGCAGCCGACGACCAGCACGCTCGCCCCGGCCTCGACCTGGGCGGTGTTGAGCACGGCGCCGACGCCGGTGACGACGGCGCACGCGGTCAGGGCGAGCAGGTCGAGCGGCGCGTCGGCGCTCACCTTGACGCAGGCGGCCTCTCCGACCACGGCGTACTCCGCGAACGACCCGATGCCGATCATTGGGCGGGCGGGGACCTCGCCGACCGTGAGCCGGGTGGTGCCGTCGGCCATCAGGCCCATGATGGCGTTCAGCCGGGCGGGCCCGGAGCACAGGTGGACCCGAGCGCGCGAGCAGTTGCGGCAGCGCCCGCAGGGGCCGTTCATCGCGATGATCACGTGGTCGCCCGGCCGTACGCTCGTGACGCCGGGGCCCACCTCGGCGATCACGCCGGCGCTTTCGTGGCCGAGGATCAGCGGTGGCTGCCGTGCCACGGGGCTGTGGCCGTCGAGCGCCTTGATGTCGGAGCCGCACACCCCCGACGCGGCGATCTTCACGAGTACCTCACCGCTCTGGGGAGGGGAGACCCGGATGTCGGTGATCTTCATGGGGGCGCCGAACTCGTGGACCACGGCCGCGCGGGCCGTCAGATCTCCAGCCATGGAACGGACGTTAACACCAAGCATTTGCTTGGTCGAGGCGAGGTCGAGACGGAATCGATCTCAGCCGTCTAGAATTCAGTTCGGTATCGAGGCGGGGAGGCCGGATGACCGGGGCCTGGGCGGCCATGCAGCGTGTCTTCGAAGAGCGTGAGCGCCAAGAGATCGACGAAGGAAGGGTCACCGGGCTCGCGGAGCTCGCGGCCCGAGTGCGGGAACTGTCGGAACTGGTCATCCTGAGCAGGGCCGACGAGATGGAGATCGCCGCTGTCAGCCGCGAGATCGAGCTGCTGACCGCGCGGCTCGCCGCCGCGGGGAACGGCGTCCCGCCGAGCGCAGAGGTGGGCGACGGCGGCGTCGTCCGCCAGCTGGGCAGCCCGGTCACCGGAGTGCTGAACACGCTCGCCCCGCCGATCGAGATCCGGGTCGATGACGACGGCACCGCGCGCAGCGAGTTCACGCTCGGCCTGCTGTACGAGGGGCCGCCGGGATTCGTGCACGGCGGCGTGTCGGCGATGATCCTCGACCATCTGTCCGGATGCGCGGCGTCGGCCAACGGCACGCCCGGCATGACGGCGGGGCTGGACCTGCGCTACCGCCGGCCCACGCCGCTCAACGTGCCCCTGTCCGCGGAGGCCAAGGCCGTCCGGGTGGACGGCCGCAAGACGTTCGTCGACAGCCGCATCATCGGACCGGACGGCCAGACCACCGCCGAGGCCACCGCCGTCTTCATCATGCCCAGGGTGTAGCTCAGCGGGGCGGGGTGAAGGACGGTCCGCTCGCGGGACGGCCGGGCTCGGTGTGCTGCTCCAGCTCGGCCGCCATCCCGGCCAGCTCGAGTCCCTGCCGGGTCAGGTTGCGGCTCAGCCCATCCATGATGGTTAAAGTGACGTGCAGGAAGACGTCCGGCGCCAGCCGGCGGACCTCGGCGGCGTACACGTGGTGTGATTCGGGGCTGCCGGTCAGCGCCGCGAACACCCCGGTGCGCACCCGCTGGCTCATCGACCGCCACACCTGCTCCTGCTCGGGGCCGGCGCCCTTGCGCCACGGGCCGTCGTAGTCGAGCGTGCGGACCAGATCGCCGGCGGGCTCGCTCGCGCGCAGGTCCCACAGCACCGCCCAGAAGGCGATCAGCCAGTTCATTCCGGCGAGGACGCGCAGCGGATCGGTGTCCAGCGCGCCGAACAGCTCCGCGTGCGAGCCGGTGCCCTCACGGAAGGCGAGGGCCTCGATCCGGACGATGTCGTCCATCGCCAGCAGCTCGGGCGGTGGGCGGCGCAGGACGGTGGATCGGTCGGAGACGATGTCGCGCAACTCGACGACGTCGGCCTCGGAGAGGCGCGACCATGTGTACGACCCCGGCACGATCACAATCGTAAGACGTGACTCCGACGAGATCGGTTCGTCGATCGTCAGGCGAACTGCCGGCCGCCGTTCACGTCGGGCGTCGGGTGATCTGCCGGCCGCCGTTCACGTCGATCGTCAGGTGAACTGCTGGCCGCCGTTCACGTCGATCGTCGCTCCCGTGATCGCCTTGGCCTGGTCGCTCGCCAGGAAGATCACGGCGCGGGCGACATCCTCCTCCGTGGCGATCCGCCGGAGCGCCATCCGGCTCACGTCGTGGTCGTGGATCGTCTCGAACGTCGTGCCCTCGGCCCGCGCTCGCGTCTCCATCCACGCCGTCAGGGTGTCGCTGGCGATCCAGCCCGGAGCGACGCAGTTGACCCGGACGCCCGAGGGCCCGAGCTCGTCGGCGAGACAGTGGGACAGCAGGTGCACGCCCGCCTTGCCGGTCGCGTAGTCGCTCCGCCCGGCATAGCCCGTCCGGCTCGACATGGAGGTCACGTTCACGATGGAACCGCCGCCGGAGTCGATGATGTACGGGGCGAGGTAGCGGCAGGCGAGCAGGGTGCCGTACGTCGCCGTCTCCACCGCCGAGCGCCAGAGCTCGAGGTAGTCCGGGTCCATGTCGAGGACGTTCTTGCGGTGGGTGCCGGGGAACGCGGCGTTCACCAGCACGTCGATCCGTCCGAAGCGCTCCACCGTCGTCCGGGCGAGGGCCTTGACCTGCTCGGCGTCGCGGACGTCCGCGGGCACTGCCAGGGCTCCCGTGTCCGCCGCCGTCTTCTCGAGGGTGGCCCGGGAGCGGGCGGAGACCACGACGCGCGCGCCCTGCTCGCTCATCAGCGCGGCGAGAGTGCGGCCCAGCCCGGGACCGGCCCCGGTGATGACTGCGATCTTTCCGGCCAGCACGCGACCTCCCGAGACGAGCGATGCCGCATCGTACCAAGCGGTCGCTAGCTCGGTACGTTCCGGGACGGATCAACAGTAAAACGGCGGAATTTCGATTAATGGTCGGCACGAAAACGCGCGACGCGCCTTCCGTCATTTCCCGTGACGCCATGCTACCGTCTGCCACTGAGAGTGACTTGATCTTCGCTGCAAAGACTGAGCGGGGGCGTCTTAACGGCGTTTCGGTCAGCGGGCACTCGCGGCGGGAAGCCGCGTTTCAAAGGAATGATGCACCATGCGCAATTTTCGCATAAACGCCGCCGTCCCACCCTCGATGGCGAAGAGGATGACGGTTTCGGTCGCGACCGGTTCTCTGGGCGTTATTGTTGCCGCGGCCGCCTCGTCCCTCGCCCCCACGACCGCGCCGGAGGGTGCGGTGCCCATGGCGGCCGCGGCCGGTCAGGATCCGTGGCCCGACACTCATGAGCCCGGTGCGAGCGCGTGGCCGAAGGTGCGCAAAGCGCTTCACCGCCATCGTGGGGTGCGGGCGTTCGTCGCGGACCGGACGAGGCGCGCGACGCCCACGCCGAGCCCGTCCGTGACCGCGGCCTCGACGGCCACCACCAGCCCGTCGCCTACCGTGACCGCGTCGCCCAGTGCGTCCGCGTCGCCCAGTGCGTCGGCGTCGGCCTCCAGTACCGCGGACGGGATCAATGTCGCGGTCGGTGCGTCGCCCAGCGGGACGGTGACGCCGACGCCGACGGCCTTCCCCATTCCTCATCGTCCGCGGTTGAAGACGTTCGTGGTGCCGCCGTGTGAGCCGGGGGTCTTCTTCTCCGTCCGCTTCCAGAAGCCGGTCGACCTGTTCGT
>NZ_JBFAJC010000039.1:0-101249 GCF_040655075.1 Actinoallomurus sp. NPDC050550
GGCACGTCCGAGTGCTGGGAGAGCAGCTCGGAGATGGCCGAGACACCCGCGTGGAACTTGTCGACGTCGGCGTCTCCTTCAGGAGGGCGACCGCCGACATGATCTGGCCGGACGTGCAGAACCCGCACTGGAACCCGTCGCACTCGACGAACGCCCGCTGCACCGGGTGCAGGCCGTCGCCGTGCGCCAGGCCCTCGATCGTGGTGACCTTCCGGCCGTCGGCCGTCGCTGCCAGGGTGAGGCAGGACAGGACGCGGCGGCCGTCGACGTGCACCGTGCACGCCCCGCACTGCCCCCGGTCGCAGCCCTTCTTCGTGCCGGTCAGGCCGAGCCGCTCGCGCAGCGCGTCCAGGAGCGTCACGCGGGGGTCGACGTGGAGCTTCTCGGCCTTGCCGTTCACCGTGACCGCGACGTCGACGGCGCCGTCCTCGGCGGCCGGAGTGGCCGGGCCGGGGACCGGGGCCGAGGTCAGCACCGCCCCGGCCGACGCCGCCGCCGTCGTGCCGAAGAACCGCCGCCGCGACAGCCCGCCGTCCCCGGGCGTCGTTTTGTCGCTCATGTCAGCTTCCGCAGGTGAGCACGGGGATCGCCCAGTCACCACGGTCGTAGCTGTTGGTGTCGCCGCCGATGGTCGTGACGATCCGCAGGTACGACGCGCCGGTCAGCCCGCCGGACAGGTGGACGGCGCCGTCCTGCCAGGTCCGCAGCCCGCTGTCGGCGACCTTCGTGCCGTCGGCCCAGATCTCGAACGTCACGGTGCTCTGACCCGCCACCGGCCGGGGATCGCGCTCGTCGTCCACCCCCACGTCGGCGGTGAGGGAGGTGCACCGGCCGTTCAGGTAGTACACGATCTCGGCCGGTGCGTGCGTGCCCAGGCCCTTGGCGTACACCGTGCCGTTGATCGTGAGCGGCTTGCCGTCGCCGGGCTTGGCGCCTCCGTTGGACATGTTGTGCTCGACCGGCCCGTACCCGTTGTGGGCCGTGGCCCAGTCGTCCGCGCCCAGGTCGGTCGTCCCGCCGGGCACCGGCTTGGGCACGACCAGGTCCTCCGCCAGTGACAGCCGCGTCCCCGGCAGGCCGTACGACAGGCGCGCGGTGAGCGACCGGGCGCCCGGCGGTTCCGACGTCGGCGGCGTCACGCGCCAGCGGCTCTTCAGCGTCGCGCCGGTGCGCAGGATCGCGGCGCCGGTACGGCCGACCGGCTCGGCCTTCCAGCCGGCGGGCAGGCCGAGGGAGGGCCGGGCGTTCAGCATCGGCGCGCGGCCGAGGTTGGTGGTCGTGACGTCCGCGGTGAAGGCGCGCCCGGCTGGGGTGATGGTGCCGGGGATGCCGGAGACCGCGGAGGGCAGGTCCAGCCCGAAGGCGGCCGCGGGCGGCTGGAACGCCCAGGCCCGGGAGTCCCGCCGGACGCGGTACATCACGGTGCCGTGCGCCGGCACGACCCCGGAGACGGCCCCGGCGGTCTCGGCGTCCTTGTGCGTCCACAGGTCGCGCAGGACGTACGCGGTCCGCTTCGGCAGGCCGAGGGCGCTCGCCGTCGTGCCGAAGGTCGCCGTCGTGTCGGTCTCGTTGAACAGCGTGACGGCGACGTCGCCGTTCTTCAGCGGCTTGGCGAGGACCCAGTGCCCGTTGTCGCCGGACAGGACCGTGCCCTGCGTGCCGAGCGGGTCCTGGTCGACGGCGATGACGTCCTTGTTCGTGAGGATGCTCAGCGTCTCCGGGGTGGCCTTGCGCAGGTCGGTGCCGATGAGGAGCGGGGCGGCCATGATCGACCAGAGGCTGAAGTGCGAGCGGTACTCCCGGGCGGTCATCCCGCCGTTGCCCACCTCCAGCATGTCCGGGTCGTTCCAGTGCCCCGGACCGGCGTACGGCGCGAGCGGAAGGTTCTGCTTGAAGATGCTCAGCAGGGAGGGCCAGCTGTCGCTGATGTCGCCGGTCGTGCGCCACAGATGGCCGACGTCCTTGCCCCACTCCCAGGGCTTGTTCTGGCCCCACTCGCAGATGCTGAACACGATCGGCCGGCCGGTCTTCTTCAGCGCGTCGCGCATCTTCGTGTACCGCTCGAGCGCCGGCCGATCCTCGTTGTTGCAGTTGTCGTACTTGAGGTAGTCCACGCCCCAGTCGGCGAACGTCTGCGCGTCGACCTCCTCGTGGTCCAGGGCACCCGGCATGGTCTTGGCGCAGGTCTGCGTCCCGGCGCTGGTGTAGATGCCGAGCTTCAGGCCCTTGGCGTGGACGTAGTCGGCGACCCACTTGATGCCGTGCGGGAAGGTCTGCGGGTTCGGCACGAGACGCCCGGTCTGCGGGTCGCGGTCGTGGGCGGCCCAGCAGTCGTCGATGTTGACGTACGTGTAGCCGGCGTCCTTGAGGCCGGAGCTGACGAAGTAGTCGGCGGTGTCCGTGATGAGCTTCTCGTCGACGTTGCAGCCGAACGCGTTCCAGTCGTTGAAGCCCATCGGCGGGGTCCGGGCCAGCCCGTCGTCCAGCGCGTGGGCGGGGGTGGCCACGGATTCGGTGATCGCCAGGGCGGTGGATCCGGTGAGGAGGGCCAGCCCGAGGAGGGCGGCCGACAGGCGGCGGCGGGGCATGCGGGAGACTCCTTCGCCGTGGGCCGGAAGGTCCGGAGGCTGGCCAAAACATAGGATCTATTCAGGAGTTGGTCAAGGATCCTTACTGGCCGCCATCGGCCCCAACTTGGGCGTTTTCGTGGCTCGGCGCATGAGTTCATTGCCGTGGCAGGCTAGGAGATCGGATCTGTCATCCGAGGTCCGCCGACGGTCGGAACTCATCCGGAGCATGCTCAAGGGCGAGCGGACGGCGACCCGCTGCCCCTGGGGCATCTCCGGCGTCAGCGCACGGCGTAGCCGCCCAGTGCCGGCTCGAGGAGGCCGAACGCCCGCCGGGCGGCATCGCCCAGCGCGGCGGCGATCGTCTCGTCGTCCTCACGCGCCAGCGTGCGGCGGAGCACGTCCTGGAACAGCACCCGGTGGACGGCGGTCAGCTGTGCGGCCGCCGCCCGGGGCATGATGTCGTCCGGCGCTGCGCCGGTCTCGGCGGCGAGCGTCTCGGTGAGGGCGTCCTCGCGCTGTTCCTGGAGCTCGCGCAGCCGGGCGCGCAGTGCGGGACTTCCCGTGATCATGCGGGCGAACTCCGGGCCGGAGAAGCCGATCATCGCGTCGTGTCGCGCCAGGCCCGCGAAGTAGTCCTCGCGCAGTGCGGCGAGGGCGGACTGGCCTGCGGCCCGTTCGGCGACCGTACGGGCCGGGGCGGCGACGATCTCCTCGTGCAGGTCGAGGACGAGGTCCTCCTTGCGCGGGAAGTGGTTCGTCACGGTCATCTTCGCCACGCCGGCGGCCTCCGCGACCTCCGCGATCGTCACCTCGTCGAAGCCTCGCTCGATGAACATCCGCGTCGCGACGTTCGAGATCTCCTGGCGGGTCCGTCTCTTCTTCAGCTCCCGCAGGCCCAGCGTGTCAGCGCCCATGAGCCAATCCTAGGCGATTGAGTGTGTCCGACCTAATTTTAGGTTTGACCTATTCATCGGTCGCGCCTAACGTTAGGTCCGACATAGTGAATTGCTCTTGGAGGGGATGCATGCTGATCCAGCGCGCGCCGGTGAACGGCACGAAGACGACGGTGGCGGCGGAGGCTCGCGCCGCCCGCCCGGAGCCGCTCGACCCGGCGCTGCTGCGCATGGGTGCGGTCCTGATCCTCGGGGCGATCCTCGCCGGGCTCGACGCGACGATCGTGAACGTCGGCATCGACGCGATCGCCCGTGACCTGCACGGCGGGCTCTCGGCCGTCCAGTGGGTGTCCACGGGATACCTGCTGGCCATCTCCATGGTGATGCCGCTCTCGGGCTGGATGACCGACCGCTTCGGTGGCACGAGGATGTGGATGATCTCCGTGGGGCTCTTCGTCGCCGGCTCGGCGCTGTGCGGCCTAGCCTGGTCGACGTCGGCGCTGATCGCCTTCCGGGTCCTCCAGGGCATCGGCGGAGGCATGATGCAGCCGATCGGACAGTCGATCATGGCTCAGGCGGCCGGTCCGTCCCGGATCGGCCGGGTGATGAGCATCCTGATCATCCCGGTGTCCTTCGCGCCGGTCATCGGGCCCGTGCTCGGCGGCC
Source organism: Actinoallomurus sp. NPDC050550 (assembly GCF_040655075.1). Taxonomy (NCBI): domain Bacteria; kingdom Bacillati; phylum Actinomycetota; class Actinomycetes; order Streptosporangiales; family Thermomonosporaceae; genus Actinoallomurus; species Actinoallomurus sp. NPDC050550. The sequence continues at coordinate 4,130 of NZ_JBFAJC010000039.1, forward strand.
TCATCGTCGCCGACCTCGACTGGCGCTGGATGTTCTACGTCAACCTGCCGATCGGCGCGATCGCACTGCTGCTGGCGTCACGCGTCCTGCCGAAGGACACCCCGCACACCGCCACCCGCGCGCCGTTGGACGTGCTGGGCCTGGCCCTGCTCTCACCAGGGCTGGCCGCCCTCGTCTACGGGTTCGCGGCGGCCGGCGGCGCCGGCGGCTTCGGCACCGGACGCGTCGTCGCCGCTCTCACCGGCGCGGCGGCGCTGCTGACGGCGTACGGGGCACACGCCCTGCGCCGCCGGGTCACCCCACTCGTCGACCTGCGGCTGTTCGCGCGGCGCGGCTTCGCCGCCGCCACGTCGAACTCCTTCCTGCTCGGCGCGTCCCTGTACAGCTCGATGCTCCTCCTGCCGCTCTACGACCAGCAGGCCCGGCACGCGAGCGCGATCGAGGCCGGGTTCTTCCTGGCCCCGCAGGCCCTCGGCACCGCTCTGGCGTCGTTCTTCGCCGGGCGGCTGTCCGACCGGATCGGCGCCCGCGGCGTCGTCCTCGCCGGAATCGGCCTTGCCCTCACCGGCACCGTGGTGTTCACCCGGCTCGGGACCGACCCCGCAGGCCCGCTGCTCATCCTGTCGCTGCTCGTCCGCGGAGTCGGTATCGGCACGATCATGGCGCCGGGGATGGCGGCGGTGTACGGCAGCGTCGAACGGCACGAAGCGCCCCGCGCGGCCGGCGCACTCAACGTCGTCAACCGCGTCGGCGGCTCGATCGGCACGGCCGTCTTCGCCCTCATCCTGCAGAGCCGGCTCGGCCATCACCCGGCGAACCCCGCAGCGGCGTACGGCGACACCTTCGCCTGGGCCCTCGGCCTGACGGCGCTGTCGATCATCCCCGCCCTGTTCTTCTCCGCCAAGCCCCGTACCCCTGCCAGCAGAGAGGAGCGCACGTGAACCTCCGCGTCACCCGATGAGCGCCGCACGCCATGACCGGACGCCACGAGAGGAGCGCCATGAACCTGCGCATCACCCGATGAGCGCTGCTGACCCGACGCTGAGAGAGGGGAGCACATGAACCTGCGCGTCACCCGATGAACCCGGCGGCCGACGGCCGCGCCCCCTGACCGCGGGCCCGCACCGGATGCGGGCCCGCCGACCTTCGAGGAGACAGGTGAACCTGCGCATCACTCCGGACGAGACGCCTCGGCTGCTGACCGTGCACGCCCACCCCGACGACGAGTCCAGCAAGGGCGCCGCGACGCTCGCCCGCTACGCAGCCGAAGGCGTCGACGTCCTCGTCGCCACCTGCACCGGCGGGGAGCGCGGCGACGTGCTCAACCCCCGGCTGGACCGGCCCGAGGTCCGGCGGAACATCGCCGAGCTGCGGCGCGCCGAGATGGCCGCCGCGCGGAAGGTGCTCGGCGTGCGCCAGCGGTTCCTCGGCTTCGTCGACTCCGGCCTGCCGGCGGACGGCGAGCCCCTGCCCGACGGCTGCTTCGCCCGGCAGCCGACCGAGGACGCCGCACGCCCGCTCGTCCGCCTCATCCGGGAGTTCCGGCCGCACGTGGTCATCACGTACGACGAGACCGGCGGCTACCCGCACCCCGATCACATCAAGACGCACGAGGTGACCGTGGCGGCGTTCGACGCGGCCGGTGACCCGGACCGGTACCCCCGGGAGGGTGCACCCTGGCAGCCGCGAAAGCTGTACTACCAGGCGGCCTTCTCCCGCGAGTGGTTCCAGACGCTGCATGACGCGATGACCACACGAGGGACCGCCTCGGCGATGGGAGCGGTCCTGGACGAGTGGCCGGACACCGCGCCGAAGTTGGAGATCACCACCCGCGTGACCTGCGCCGACTATTTCGCCGTACGAGACCGGGCACTGCTCGCGCACGCCACGCAGAGCGACCCGGACGGCCCGTTCTTCGCCCATCCCCGCGACCTCGAACGCGAGGTGTGGCCGACCGAGGACTACCACCTCGCCCGCTCCCTGGTCGAGGTCCCGCTCCCCGAGGACGACCTGTTCGCGGGTCTTCGCCCGCCCGCGCCCGCCGTCATGACGACGTGACGCCCGGGCCGAGCGAGCCTGCGGTGATCGATCAGCGTCTGCCGTACTCGCTGACGAGTCGCCGGTCACGATCGGCCACGGATCGCCTTTGACCGACGTCGGGCCCGGATGTCGACGTCCGATCGTCGCTGGCGGTCCGGGTCGGCGGTCGGCAGAGTTGACGGCGTGATCGACGAGGAGGAGGCGTACGCGCTGCTCCACAGCCGGGACCGCCGATTCGACGGCCGGATCTTCGTGGCCGTGGTGACGACCGGGGTCTACTGCCGGCCGAGCTGCCCCGCGGTGATGCCGAAGCGGGAGAACGTCTGGTTCTATCCCTCGGCGGTCGCCGCGCAGCAGGCGGGCTTCCGCGCGTGCAAGCGCTGCCGGCCGGATGCCGCTCCCGGCTCCCCGGAGTGGAACGTCCGCGCCGACCTGGCGGGCCGGGCCATGCGGCTGATCGCCGATGGTCTGGTCGACCGGGAGGGGGTCTCAGGGCTCGCCGCACGGCTCGGCTACAGCGAACGCCAGCTGCATCGCCTGCTCGTCGCCGAGGTCGGCGCGGGACCGCAGGCACTCGCCCGGGCGCAGCGGGCGCAGACGGCGCGGCTCCTTCTCGAACGCACGGACCTGCCGGTCAGCGACGTGGCGTTCGCCGCCGGGTTCGGCGGCATCCGGCAGTTCAACCATGTGGTCCGGCAGGCGTACGGGACGACCCCGACGGGTCTGCGGACCGCGCGGGCCGCCGGAGGAGGGGCGCCCGTCCCGGGCGCGATCGACCTCCGCCTGGCCTACCGCTCGCCGCTGGACCTCGCCGAGATGTTCGGCCTGCTGGCCGAGCGGGCCGTACCCGGGGTGGAGGAGGCGGGTGACGGCTTCTTTCGCAGGTCGCTCGGCCTTCCCCGGGGCGCCGGCGTCGTCACCGTGCGCGACGGCGGCGACGGGCTTCACGTGCGCTGCGAACTGCGCCTGGAGGACCTCCGGGACCTGTCCGCCGCGGTCACGCGCTGCCGCCGGCTCCTGGACCTGGACACCGACCCGTGGGAGGTGGCGGACGTCCTCGGTGCGGATCCGCTGCTGGCTCCGCTGGTCGCCGCCGCACCCGGCCGGCGCGTGCCGGGCCACACCGACGCCGCCGAACTCGCCGTACGCGCCGTCCTCGAACGGCACGCCGGAGTGGCGGCGACCCGGGATCTCGCCGCACGCCTGGTCCGGCGGGTCGGGCATCCCCTGCCCACGCCGGTGGGCGCCGTGACCCATGTCTTCCCCAGCCCGGACGCGCTCGCCGAGGCGGGCCCGGCCGGTCTGGCGCTGCCGGACCGCCTCGGCCGCGTCGTGGCGCGGCTGGCGGAGCGCCTGGCCGCAGGCGCGATCGTCCTCGACCCGGGCGCGGACCGCGAGGAGACCGAACGCCTGCTCCGGGCGGTCCCGGGCATCGATCCGTGGACGGCCGCCCACATCCGGGCGCGCGGCCTTGGCGACCCCGACGTTCTGCCTCCCGCCGATCCGCACGTCCGCCGTGCCCTCGATCTGCTCGGAGCGCCGGGGACCGGAGCAGAGGAGGCCGCTGCGCGCTGGCGCCCGTGGCGGTCCTACGCCGTCCAGCACCTCTGGGCGGTCGCCTCGGCGGGGCAGAGGTCGGTCGGAGGCCGGCTTAGCGCCGGGTCGTAGGAGGAAGCCGGGAGTCTCCGGCACACGCGATCACGGACTGGCGATCGGGAGGATGTACGTGCGTGACTACGCGGCCGTTCTGGCCGGGCGGGACTTCCGCAGACTATGGCTCGGGGCGTCCCTGTCGACCGTCGGCGACGGGATGACCCTGGTCGCCCTGTCCTGGCTGGTGCTCGACCGGTACGGCACCGGGCTGCTCGGGCTGCTCGCGGTGTGCGCCACGGCCCCGGTCTTCGTGGGCGGCCTGGTGGCGGGCCCGGTCCTCGACCGCTTCGACAAGCGCACGGTGCTGGCCGCCGACAGCGTGATCCGGGGCGTCGTCGTGGCATCGGTGCCGATCACGGCCGCTGCCGGGCGGATGCCGTCCTGGCTGCCGTTCGCGGTGGCGGCCGTGTACGGCCTGCTGAAGATGGTGCCCATGGCCGGCGTGCCCGCCGCCATCCCCGACCTGGTCGACGCGGCCGGGCTCGACGCCGCGAACGCGCTCGAGTCGGTCGGGTACGCCGTCTCCGGCATCGTCGGATACGCGCTCGCCGGAACCCTGGTCGCGGCGATGGGCGCCCCGAACGTTCTGGCCCTGGACGCGGCGTCGTACCTGCTGTTCGCCGTCGCGGCGCGCACGGTCCGGCGTCCGTTGCGACCGTACCGGGACCCCGTCGACGCCCAGGCGGCGACAAAGCCGACACGTCGTCAGAGCCTGACCTGGCCGGTACGGGACCGGGTGCTGGTCGTCACCACGCTCGCGTTCATGGCGTTCAACGTGGCCGAAGGGGCTCTGGTCCTGGTGACCGGACCGTGGCTGGCCAAGGACCGGCTGCCGGGCGGGGCGGGCATGCTCGCGCTTCTGCTGGCGGCGCTGTCGGCCGGCGAACTCCTCGGCGGCGTCCTCGCCGGGGCCTGGCGGCCGGGGCGTGACCGGGTGAAGGCCATCGCGGTGGCCCAGATCGCCGCGGCCACCGGATTCCTCGCCGTGCTCGCCGTACCCGACCGGGTCACGGTGGCGGCCGGCTTCCTGCTGGTCGGGCTGTGCGGCGTGCCGATGACCGTGTGGGCGCAGTCGCTGCGGATGGAGCGCGTGCCCGCGCGGATGCGCGGCCGGGTGTTCGGCACGCTCCGGACGCTGATGCAGGCCACGCCGCCGATCGGCGCGGCGCTGGTGACGCCGCTGCTGAGGCAGGGGGACATCACCACGGCGGCGATCGGGATGTCCCTCGTCGCCGGCCTGCCCGCGGTGGCGCTCCTGCTGTTGCCCGAAGAAGTCCGCAGCGACGGATCCGGAGCGCAGACCCGCGATCTAACGCTCGCCAATGATTAGTTAACAATCATTCGAGCAAGATATTGCGTAAAACCACTGATGATAGTTAGAAGATCACATGATCTGATGAGGATGTGATCGCTCGCACCCTGGCCGTCCTGCTCGTCGCGCTGACCGGGCTCCTTCCGATGAGATCGGCTCTGGCCTCGCCTGACGACGGCGCGACCGACGGCACCTCCTACGCCAGTCCGCTCACCGCGCTGAGCGGCCAACGCCAGTCACTCGTCTGGCACGACACCTCGAGCGCCGCCGACGCGCTGAAGACCACCATGGGGACCGAGACGACGTTCGCCGCGGTGATGGCGAGCGTCAACCATCCGCTCACCTCCGCGAACTGCTCCGCCGCCGAGTCGGCCGCTCGCCCGGTCGCCCCGGCGGCGACCACCGCCCTGTGCTGGGACGACGGCGACGACACCACCGACGGCTGGCACCCCCAGGGCATCACCACCTCGGGCGACGCCGATGACGACGGCGCCTGGGGCGCGTACAAGGTGATCCTCTCGGGCTGGCAGAGCCTGATCTCCGGCCGCTACAACGACGCCCGCGTGGCGTTCGTCGATTACACGAACTCGGCCGCGCCCGCCTATCGATGGATCTACCTCGTGGTGCCCAACGCGACCGGCACCGACTTCACGGCCGCCAAGGCGCACGTCGGCGGCATGGTCTGGTACGGCGACAAGCTGTTCGTCACCGGCGTCGGCAACACCTCGACCGCCATCCGCGTCTTCAGCATGGCGAACATCCTGCGGGCCACCGACTCATCGTCCGCGATCGGCAAGACGAGCAGCGGCTATGCCGCCTACGGCTACCAGTACGTGATGCCGCAGATCGGCTACTACACCTACTCCGGCGGCACCTGCACGATGTTCGCCGACGGCACCTACCCGTCGTACACCGTCGCCGACAACGACGGCGACGGCACCGCCGGGAACAGCGCGGCCGACTGGGTCGGCAACGGCACCCGTGCCTTCACGAACGACACCACCACGGCCTGCCTCTCCTCGATCTCCCTCGACCGCAGCACGAGCCCCGACACGCTGGTCGCCGGAGAGTACTTCGGCCATGACACCCCGAACCTGCACGGACGCCTGCTGCGATATCCCCTCGGCAGCGGCTACCTGCTCAGCGCCACATCGGGGACCGTCCCGGTCACCGATTCCTACCGGAGCTACGTCGGCGACGTCCAGGGAGTCCTGTCCTACGGCGGGGTCTGGTACGTCTCGCACAGCTGGCTGGACGCCCGCGGCGGAATCTGGCGCCAGACGACGTCGGGCGGCGGCGCCGCCTCGTGCAGTCTGTCCGGCAGCACGGCCCACCAGTGCTGGGCCTGGCATCCCGAGGGACTGACGTACGACTACGCCACCGGCCTGGTCTGGGGACAGACCGAATGGTCGAGCACCGAGTGCACCGCGCAGTCCCAGACCTGCGGCCGGATGGTGTTCGCCACTCCGCGCACCGACCTGCCCTGACGCGTGGACCCCGCGCGTGCTTTGAGCCCGGGCGGGGCCGTGCGCGGGTTCCGAGGGTCAGCCGCGTGGCTCATGCCGCTCGACGGGGCGTCCGAGGGGCGGTCATCGCCCTGTGAGCGGCCGGCCGAGCCGGCATCCCCGGCGGGACCGCCCGGCGAAATTCGTGGGAGCCGACGGGAACAAACAGCATCGAGGGAACGGTTACACCTCTCGTGGCCGGTGTGCCTGGTGTCCCCGGGCCTCATCTATCGCCTTCGCGGATTACCGTTCGGCTGGAGCCGCGTTGTGCCTTTCGCCGAGAGGCGACCCGCACACCGGTACACACATCGAGGGCCCTGCCGGGCGACGTCCCGGCGGGGCCCTCGTCCTGTTCACCGCCGGGAGTACGGCGGCCTCCCGGTGCCGGCCGGGACGCGCGTCGGCGGCTGCCGATGGTCGAGGTCGACGGATCGGCCCGTCCGGGTCGGTCACGCGGCGGGCCGTACCGGCCGTGGTCGGTCAGATCGCCTGGCAGGCACCGGTGTCCTCGACAAAGCGCAGGCGCGGCCGGTCGGCGCAGACTGGCCGTACGAGATGCGCGATGTCGTCCGTCCGATCGAACCCGGCCTCGAGCCGACGCAGCCTGCGCAGCGCGATGCCCTCGCGCAACGCCCAGGGACAGACCTCCAGACGGCTCAGGCCGAGCGCGCTCATGATCTCGTCGGCGACGACGGCACCGGCGAGGATGTGACGGGCGCGGGACCGCGAGACGCCCCGGAGCCGGGCACATTCTTCGCTCGTCAGCCTGGCCAGGCGGGGGATCCGGCAGCGAAGCGCCGCCCGCTCCAGCACCTGGCGGCCGTCCGCCTTCGCCCCGCCGGAGAGCTTGGCGAGCTGACTGAAGATCTTCGAGGTGGCGACCGCGTGATGGCCGGACGACCCCTCGGTCAGCCGGTCGACGCCGTAGGCGGCCAGCCGGTCCGCGACGTGCGCCCGGAGCCGCCCGACCTGCTTACCGCGCGGAGGATCGCAGGGCAGATGGTCCCGCGTGAGCCGGCCGGCGCCCAGCGGCATCGACAGCGCGGTGTCCGCCTCGGCGCCGTCCCCGGTGGCGATCTCAATGGAGCCGCCGCCGATGTCCGCCAGCACGATCGGCCCGACCGACCATCCGTACCACGCGCGTACGGCCACGAATGTCAGCCGCGCCTCGTCCTGACCGGCCAGGAACCCCAGCTTGACGCCCGTCTCGGCGGCGACGCGTCCGAGGATCTCCTCCCGGTTGGCGGCGTCGCGGATCGCGGACGTCACGAAGGGGATCAACTCGACGGCGCCGACGCGCGCGGCCTCGTGTGCCATCGCGCCCACCGATCCCACCACCCGATCGACCGCCGCGTGGCCGATCCGGCCACCGGCCGTGATGGCCCCGGCCAGCCGGGTCGGTTCCTTGACGGACGCGACCGTCCGGATCGGACCGCCCGCGACCAGGTCGACGACGCTCAGATGGGCAGCATTGGACCCGACGTCCAAAATGGCGGTGCGCATGTCCGCCTGACTACCCGGGTCGACGGCAAGTAATGCATGATGCCCGGTTAGCGCGGTGTCGAAACGACCGTTTCGGCACCGCTCCCGCCGACCCGGGTAGGGTCTGTCCCATGGCGGCGGATCAGGAGACCGTACGGGTCGATGTGTGGATCTGGTCGGTACGGCTGGTGAAGACCCGCTCGCTGGCCACGGCCGCCTGCCGGGCCGGGCATGTCCGGGTCAACGACGAGCGCGTCAAGCCGGCCGCCGCCGTACGGCCCGGTGACCGCGTGCGTGTCCGCCTCGCCGGACGGGAGCGGATCGTCGAGGTGCGGCGCGTCGTACGCAAGCGGGTCGGCGCTCCCGTCGCCGTCGAGTGTTACACCGACCACAGCCCGCCGCCGCCCCCGCGTGCGGCCCTGCTTCCGATCGCACGGCGCGAGCGCGGTGCGGGGCGGCCCACCAAGCGCGACAGGCGGGAGATCGAGCGGCTCCTCGGCCGCCGCCGGGGCTGAACACGCCCGCCGACCGGCGCCGGCGCACCCCGTCGGCTCGCGTGAGTGCCCGGGGCGGCCCGTCGGGCGCGGATAGCGCATCGGCCCGCGTCAGCGGACCCTGATGGCGAGTCGGCTCACGTCGGTTCACACGGCCGGCGCCGGCCCACGCCGCTTGGCCGTCGCCCGTGTCAGCGGACGCCGACGGCGGTGACCCCCTGCATCGTGGGGACGAGGACGAGCGACCCGGCGAGGGTCGGGGAGGCGAAGCGGGTCACCGTGCCGACGCGCCGGGAGGCGATGGAGCTCCCGTCGGACTGGGACAGGGCGTGCAGCACGCCTGCTTCGGTGTCGAGGGTCCATACCGCGCCGCCGCCGACGACCGGCGATCCCTTGACGGCGGCTCGCGCGGTCCAGACCCGGCGCAGGTCGCCGCCGGAGGAGACGTCGACGCGCTGCAGGCCGTTCTCACAGGGCAGGAACGCCGAGGACCCGGACCGGGCCATCCCGCCGAAGGAGACGCAGCCGGGCAGGGAGGCGTGCTGGCCGCCGATTCCCCCGAGGTCGCGCGCGTCGAGCAGGTAGATGTCGCCCGTCTTGCCGGCGATGAGCACCCGCTCTCCCGGGAGCAGGAGGGGGCCCGTCGAGCCGAGATCCTGGTCCTCGCTGTTCTCCTCGCCCCAGCTCTTCGGCGCGAAGTACGACAAGCGGCGGGACAGGTCGGGTGACAGCCGCAGCACCGAGTCGCTGCCGTCGTAGGGCCCGCCGACGCTCGCGCCGTTCCCCACGGCGACGTAGACGTCGCCGGACGCGCCGATGGCCGGGCCGGACGGCGCCCAGGTGCCGCCCATCCGGCTGGTCGGAACGGCGTACGAGGCGACCGGTCCGTGGCCGTCGGTCTGGTACGCGGCGACGTAGCCGACGTAGTTCCCGCAGTCGCCGTCGAGCCCGCCGAACGGCACGTACACCCGGCCGCCGGCGACCGCGAGGGCGCCGCGCTGCTGTTCCGCCTTACTTTCGCGGCCGGCCGCGACGTCGAGGCCGCGGGTGAACCGCACGCGGCCGTCGGCGGTGTTCAGCGCCACCAGGGTGTGGCGCCCGCCGGTCGTCTCGGCCGCGACGAACACCGTGCGCGTCGCGGCGTCGTACGCCGGCGTCCCCGTGATGCCGAGCGGGTCGATGTTCCCGCAGGGCAGCGCCGACTGCGGCACGGGCGTGCCCAGGTGCCGCTTCCAGACCTGCCGCCCCGTCGCCAGGTCGAGCGCGTAGACGGTGTCGTTCTCCGTGCCGACGTACGCCGTGCCGCCGACGACGACCGGCTGCCCGTACACCGCTCCGTCGAGCCGCGCCGTCCAGGCGTCCGCGAGCGTACGCGGGGCGGGGAATCCGGCGGCGTACCCGGCACGGTCGTTCGACCCGTGGTACGTCGGCCAGGACACCGCCGTACGCGCCGGCGCCGACGCGCTCGTGGCGGCGCCGCTCGGCGCGGGTGAACGGGGGTCCGCTCTCGACCCGTCGCCGGAGCCGCATGCCGTGGCGGCGGTGAGGACGATGAGTGCGACGCCGTACGCGACCCTGCCCATGGCCCCATTCTCACCACAGCCGGCCGTCCCGCGCAGGGTGCTCGGCAATCGCACCGCGGATACCGCGCATCCCGAGCGCGATCGCGGCGCCCGCCGCGGCCCCGGCGGCCACGTCGCCGGGATGGCGCGCCGGTGTAGATCCGCGAGTACGCGACCACCGCCGCCGGGAACGCGACCGGAACACCCACGCGCCATGGCGCCGCGCCCCCGTAGGGAGCTATCGGAGGTAGTCCGGGTAGCCGTACCCGACGACCTCGGAGACGGGGCGGATGCGAATCTTGACGGCCTTGTCGGTGTTGCCCTCGATGGTCTCGATCGTCCCGTCGTGATCGTCCTTGACCACGAGACCGACGTGTTCGATGCCGCCGACGGTTTTGTCGCCCGAGAAGGAGAAGAAGACGACGGCGCCGGGCCTCGGGACGGCGCCCCACCGGCCCCGCTGCTGGAACCACTGGGCGTGGGTGTGCGTGAACGCGTCGACTCCGATGCCCGGCGCGCCGGCCCGCGCGCCGACCCAGGAGACGAACATGTCGCACCAACTGGCGTCGGCGTAGTCGCTGATCTTCCCGCCGTACCGCTGGGCGCCCGTCTGGGCGGCCGAGGTGGACATGAACCACTGGTTGAACTTGGTGCCCCCGGCGGCGTCCGCCGTCGTGCCGACCTGCGAGAGCGCGACCTTCAGCACGTCGGCGGCGGAGGCCGTCTCGGGGTGACCCTTCAGCACGATCATGCGCCTGAGCACGGTGTCCAGGTCCGGGACCGGATCGTGGTCGGCCACCGTGGAGACGGGGACGCGGAAGTGCGGGGCCGCACTCACGGAGAGCTCGGTGGCCACGGCGGCACCGACGATGGTGATACCGGCGATCGCGGCCTTGAGCGCCGCGTGCTTCAGCCCGGACGGAGGGGGATGTCGAGCGGACACAGGGGTACTCCTTCGGCTTCCATGCCGCTTACCGGGTTAGCTGACGGGTTCGGGCGTGGAAGCTGCCCTACGGCACGATGTGCCGATTCACCCCGATGATGCGGTGGGTCCCCGGCTCCGCGACCTGCGGATTCAGCGGACGCTCGCTCGTGCGAGCGGTTCGTACAACAGCGTAAATCACGTCCGGCACAGCGGTGGCGGGAGCGGTGACCGCCCAGGGGGCGAGCGTCAGGGTGCCACCGCCTCGGCGAGCGCGCGGAAGATGAGCGCGGTGGAGGTGGCGCCGGGGTCCTGGTGGCCTTGGCTGCGGGGCCCGAGGTAGGACGCACGGCCCTTGCGGGCGATCATTGGGATGGTGGCGCGCATGCCCTCTTCCGCGGCGTCCGCGGCGGCGGAGGCGGACGCGCCGAGGGCGGCTCCGCCGCGCACGGCCTTCTCGAACGCCTCCACAGCCGGACCGAAGGCATCGATCATGGTCTTGTCCCCGGGGCGAGCGGCACCCAGTTTCTGAACCGCCTCCAGACCGGCCCGCAGTGCTCCGAGCAATTGTTCGGCGGTCACGCTCGGTTCGGTGAGCTGCTTGCCGATGGCGCGGAACGCCATCCCGTACAGCGGGCCCGCCGCACCGCCGACGCTCGACGACAACGCGGTACCGGTTTTAGTGAGAATTTCCCCTACCGTGCTGAATTCTTTGCCATTGAGCGTGCTTCGCACGACGGAGAAGCCGCGTTGCATGTTGACGCCATGATCGGCGTCGCCGATGGCCGCGTCCAGCCGGGTGAGATAGTCGGCATCGCGGTATATCGCCGCGGTGATCCCCTGCACCCACGCCAAGGTCGTCTCGATGTCCATTTCGCTGTCCAGGGCGGTGAGTCTGGTGACATCGTTACCGACCAGGCTAAGGGTCATGGCAACGGGATGGCCGGGTGGCCACCGAGGATAGTGGCCGCCGAAGCGGCGGCCCGCTGTGGACCATGACGTTCGTCGACCCGGTGATCAGAAGCCGGTTCATGGATGCTGAACCGAGTTCGGAGCCCCGAAGCCGACCGGCGTGTCGGCGTCTCGGACGGTGACCTCCCCGTAAGAGCATCGGAGAGCAGCGGTCCGGCATCTGTCTCGCATGCTGAGAGCGGATGAAATCCGCAGGCCGTTCGCTATTGATGAACCGAATTCAGAGTTCTAGATTGATGTTCATTACAACCAGCCGACCGTCCCCACCCCCGATGTCCGGCGGGGCGGTCGAGCCGCTGCAAAGATCGGCAGCGGATGATCTCCTGCTTCCCGCAACGACGCACAGGCGGCAGGCCGGCGGCCATTTCATCGGTGGCGATCGGGCATATGTCCTGGCCGGCCAGAGGAGATCGGACGATCTGCCGACGTGGAGAAGAAATGCGTACAGCCGTAACGGGCCGACCGGTGGGGAACCTGCCGACGGAGATGACGAGTTTCATCGGCCGCGAGCGCGAACTCGCCGAGGTGAAGCAGCTGCTGGGCGCCGGCCGTCTGGTGACGTTGACCGGCGTCGGCGGCGTGGGCAAGACCCGCTTGGCGTTGAGCGTCGCGACTGATGCCCGGCGAGCGTTCCCCGACGGGGTGTGGCTCGTCGACCTGGTCGCGTCGGAGACACCGAAGTCGCCCGTACGGATGGTCGCGGAGACTCTCGGCCTCCGGAACGTCGAGGACTCGGCCGGGTTGGCGCGGCATCTCGCCGGAAAACGGATGCTGCTGGTGCTGGACAACTGCGAGCACCTGATCGACGAGTGCGCGGTTCTGGTCGGGGATCTCCTGTGCCTGACGACCGATGTGCGGATCCTGGCGACCAGCCGGCAGCTCCTCCGCGCCAACGGGGAGCATGTCCTGGAAGTGCCGTCGCTTCCCGTGCCGGAGACCGATGAGGCGTCGGCGGACACGGTGCTGCGGTACGCGGCGGTGCGCCTGTTCAGCGAGCGGGCGTCGGCGGTCGTGCCGGAGTTCGCCGTCTCCGACGCCAATGCCGCGGCGGTGACGAGGCTCTGTCATCGGCTGGACGGCCTCCCGCTCGCGATCGAGTTCGCGGCGCTGCGGACGCGGATGCTGTCGGTGGAGCAGATCGTCGATCGGCTGGATCAGCTCTTCCGGCTCCTCCGCAGCGACTCTCCGGTCGCGAGTCCGCGCCAGAAGACGTTGCACGGGCTGATCGATTGGAGCTACGACCTGTGCTCGGCCGAGGAACGGACGCTATGGGCCCGGCTGTCGGTCTTCTCCGGCGCATGCGATCTGGAGACGGCGGAACAGATATGCGACGACGGCATCCTCACCGACGCCGTCCTGGAGGCGGTGGCCGGCCTGGTGGAGAAGTCGATCCTCGGCAGGGAGGCCGACGGCTCCCGGACGCGGTACCGGCTGCTGACGGCACTGCGCCGGTACGGGCAGGACCGGCTGGTCGAGTCGGGTGAGGAGCAGGCCGTACGGCGGCGGCACCGCGAGTGGTACCGGGACCTCGCCGAGCAGGCCGGAGCCGAGTGGTTCGGCCCTCATCAGGTCGAATGGCTCGACCGGATGACCGGCGAAGAGGCCGAGTGGGCCGCGGTGCTGGAGTCCTGCCTGAACGAGCCGGGTGAGGAGCGGACCAGCCTGGAGATGGCCGCCGCGTTGTGGAGCCATCCACTGTCATTCTCCTCTCTGGGCGAGGGCCACCGCCTGCTGCAGCGGGCCCTCGCCGCAGATCCCTCTCCCAGCGCCGCACGGGCCAGGGCGTTGTGGGCCGACGCCTGGCTGTGCCTGCGGCGCGGCGACCTCCCGGCAGCGACGCCGCTGCTGAAAGAGTGCCGCGAGCTGGCCGAGCGGCTCGACGACCAGGCGCAGCTGGCCGGCGTGGTCCAGCTGACCGGTCTGGCGGCGGTGCTGAAGGAGGACTACCCGCGCGCCTGCGCGCTCCTGAGCCGGGCGCTGGCCTACTACCGCGCCACGGGCGACCACGGCCGTTCGTGGACCACGCTGCTGCACCTGGCCACGGCCGCCGTCTTCATGGGCGACGCCCGGGCCACCGCTCTATGCCGTGAATGCGAGGAGATGTGCGAGTCGGCCGGTGCCCGATGGTCCCGCCGGGACGCGCAATGGATCAGCGGTCTGGACCTGTGGCGACGCGGTGACGCCCGGGCCGCGACCGGCGTGATCCGCCAGGCCCTGCGTACGCCGCGTGTCCCCGCGGAGCGCCTGGGCCTCGCGCACTGCGTCGAAGCGCTGAGCTGGATCGCCGCCGATCAAGATCGGCATGAATACGCGGCCGAGCTGCTGGGTGCCGCGGACGCCCTCTGGCGATCGGCCGGGGCATCGCTGCCGGGACTCGGACCGGTGGCGCGTGCGCACACCGACTGCGAGATCGGCCTCAGGCGAGCACTCGGCCAGGACGCGTTCGCCGCGGCACACGCGCGCGGCGGACGGCTCACCCCCGAGCAGGCGATCGCCCGAGCCCGGGATGAAGAGCCCACCGAGCCCGAAACGGCGGACCAGGCTCGAACGGGCGTCGCCGGCGCCCTCACCCGCCGGGAACGCGAGATCGCGGAGCTCGTCGCGCGAGGCTTCAGCAACAAGGACATCGCCAGCACCCTCGTCATCGCCCCGCGCACCGCCGAAGGCCATGTCGGACGCATCCTGAACAAGATGGGTTTCACCTCCCGAACCCAGGTCGCCGCCGTGTGGGCCGCGGAATACGGCATCGGCTGACCTCACCGGACGTCCACCGGGAGGCCAGAAGGCGATTCACCATTGACGAACGCCGTTCACCGGCGTCCAGGCCTGGCACCGTACGACAAAGGTCAGCCGGCACGCCGGGTATGGCCGCGGGTGGCTCCGAGCTCCCGAGAGAGATTGCGCCCCGTCTCTCGCACCGCGACCGCGATCTCCTCCCGCCGGGACTCGGACAGCAGCCGTTCGACCGGCCCGACCACGCCGATGGCGCCCGCGACATCGCCGGAGCGGACGTACACCGGTGCCGCGACACCGGCGTCGCCCAGGGCGGACTCCTGATCCTCGATCGTGTACCCGACGCTCCGCGCGACCGCCAACTGCTCGGCGAGAGCCTCAGGGTCGCTCACACTAGCGCCGGTCAGCACGCCCAGCTCACCGCCCAGGAGCTCCGTCTCCGTGGCCTCGGGCCCGAACGCCACGATCGCCTTGCCCAGCGCGCACGTGTTCCAGGGGATCGTGGCCCCGACCTCCAGGATCTGGACCGCTCCCTCGGGCCGGAAGACGTGGTGGACCACCAGCACATGATCACCGGTCAGCACCCCGACCCAGATCGCCTCGTTCACCCGCGTCGCCAGCGCGTCGGCCCAGATCATGGACCGGGTGCGCAGCTCGTGACCGTCGAGATAGGCGTTGCCCAGTCGAACCAGCCCGGGCCCCAGGGCGTACTTGCTGGACTCGGGGTCCTGCACGACCAGCCCTTCGGTCTCCAGCGTGCGGAGCAGCGCATGGGCGGTCGGCTTGGCGACCCCGATCCGCTCCGCGAGCTCCGTCACGCCCAGCCTCGGGCCGGTCGCCGCGAGCTCGCGCAGGATCTGAGCCGCGCGTTGCACTGACTGGATCATGACCGGTCCGTGCTTTCGTCATCGGCGAACCAGGTTCCGCGAACCAGATTATCGTTCCGCCGCCCTCGATGGCGGCCTCTCCTTGCGTCGTATGCGGAACGGCAGGCCGGCGGCTCTGGGTGGCACCTCGGTGAGCTGATCGGCGCGAGGTGTAGGGTCCGTGTACTACACGCTGTAGTTGTTGGTGAGGTCATGCGTCCCCCTGGGTGGTTCCGCCTGATGCGCGCCGGGGTCTTCGCCGCGGTGTGCGTCGTGCTGTCCTTGGCCGGGCACGACCTGATGGCCTCGCGTCCGGCGCCGGCCTGGGCCGGCTGGGCGGCACTGGCGGCGCTGACCGCGGTCGGTTACTGCCTGGCCGACCGGCGGCGGCCGGCCTGGTGGATCCTGCTCGCGGTCGAGGTCGCGCAGGCCTGCCTGCACCTGTGGTTCACCTGGTGCGCCTCACCGGATTCCGGTACGGCTCCGGGCCGGCCGGCCATGACGATGCACGGCGGTGTTCATCATGTGGCGAACACCGTGACGATGAGCCAGGGCGGCGGCACGTCCGGCCTGGGCATGACGGGCGCGCACGCGCTCGCCGGAGTGCTGGTGGCGCTCTGGCTGTACGCCGGCGAACGAGCGCTGTGGCGCGCACTGGACCTGGTCGCGGAGGCATTGCTCGATCCCGCGCTGCGGGTGTTCGCCCTGCTGGTGCTCGCCGACGTCGTGGTGGACCGGCGTCCGCGCGGTACGGCGGACCGGCGGGGTGAGGACGAGGCACGGCCGGTCGTGGCCGCCCTGCGCCATGTCCTCGTACGGCGTGGCCCTCCTCGGGGCGCCGGTCTTCTTACAAACGCCTTCATGTGATCACGGCCCTCAACGGTGCCCGCGACGCTCGTACGTGTCGCGGCGCCGTCTTCACCCGGTCTCACCCGCAAGAGGTGACCGGGATGTTCGCGGGATGAGGGAACGGGCCGTGGTCGCGTTCCCTGTTCGCATGTCCTCCCGAGGAGCATCATGTCCTTCCCACGCGCCACCGGACGCCTGCTGACCGGCGCCGGCATCGTCACGACCACCGTCGTCGCGCTCGCCCTGCCCGCCGCCGCACACGTCACCGTCAACCCGAAGATCGCCGAACCGGGCGGCTACGCCACCTTCGGCGTCAAGGTCCCCAACGAGGAGGCCGACGCCGACACGACCAAAGTGCAGTTGTTCCTGCCCACCGACCACCCGATCGCCTCGGTGTCGGTGCAGCCGGTGCCCGGCTGGACGGTCGAGTCGGTCAAGGGCCGCCTGCCCAAACCGATCAAGGTCGAGGGCGGTGAACTGACCGAGGCCGTCACCCAGATCACCTGGTCCGGCGGGAAGATCGAGCCGGGGCAGTTCCAGCAGTTCGGCATCTCCCTGGGCCCGCTGCCCACCGACACCGCGAAACTGTATTTCAAGGCGTTGCAGACGTACACCGACCACAGCGGCAAGACCCACGTGGTGCGCTGGATCGAAATGCCGAGCGGGAACGCCGAACCGGAGCACCCGGCCCCGTCGATCACGCTGGCCAAGACCACCACGGCGCAGACGACGAGAATCGTGAAGAACGGCGGCGACGGCACGGGTACCGCGCTCGGGGCCGCCGGTCTGGTGGCCGGGCTGCTCGCCCTGGGCGCCGCCGTCTTCGCGCTGCGCCGGTCCGGTGGCGCGGCCGGCGCGTAAGGCGGGTTCCCGCGCAGGCGTCTCGTCCGCCGGGTAGTCGTTACCCGGCGGACGAGGCGATGCCGTCGAGGGTGTCGATGGTCTCCCGGTCGAGGAGGACGTCGCCCGCCGCGACGTTCTCCTTCATATGGGCGGGGTCGACGGTGCCCGGAATGAGCAACGTGTGCGCGTAGGTTGCGAGCAGCCACGCCAGGCCGACCTGCGCGGGTGTCACCCCGAGGGACGCGGCGGTCTCGATCACCGCCGGATGCGCGGTGACCTTGGGAACGCTGGGAAACGCCGAGCCGAGCGGGAAGAACGGCACCCAGGCGATGTCGTGCTCACGGCACACGTCCAGCACCGGCCCGCTCGCGCGGTCGAGGAGACTGTAGGCGTTCTGCACGCAGGCGATCCCGGCGGGCAGGGCGTGGCGCAGTTGCTCGGCGCTGACGTTGCTCAGTCCGATGCCGCCGATCTTGCCCTCGTCCCGCAGGGCGATGAGCTCCGCGAGCTGGCTGTCGAGGTCGACGACCTGGTCGCCTTCGGCCAGAAGGCCGGGCGGAGCGTCGGCGCGGCGCAGGTTGACCACGTCCAGCCGCTCGACGCCCAGGGTGGCGAGGTTCGCCTCCACACCCGCGCGCAGTTGTTCGGGCCGCTGGGCCAGGACGAGGCCGGCCTGGTCGTCGTGTTCCGCACCGACCTTGGTCACCAGCACCAGGTCCTCGGGATACGGCGTCAGGGCGTCGCGGATCAGCTCGTTGCACCGGCCGGCGGCGTAGAACTGCGCGGTGTCGATGTGGTTGACGCCCTCGTCGACGGCGGAGCGCACCATCGCGGCGGCCGACTCGGGCTCGGGGGCTGGGCGGCCGTGTCCGCCCGCCAGGTGCATCGCCCCGAAACCGATCCGGGCGACCCGGCGTCCCGCGAGCGTGGCGTTGCCTCCCGGGGCCTTCGACGCGCTTCCGGCTGTGCTCATGAGAACGCTCCCGTTCGTCGATGGCGTAGCATCATCGATGCGGAGGGGCCTCCGCTACGCGGAGGCTAGCACAACCGGAGGATCCTCCGATTGCCTGGTACTCGCAGGCGAAGGCGACGCGCTCGGCCGGGTCGGCCGAGTCGGCGCCAAGGTTTCGATCGTCGGCCGCGATGGCGGCGAAGTCGTGCAGCTGGGACCCACCACCATGCGGATCCTGGAGGACGGCAGCACCACCGGGCACCGCCTCGGAATGGGCGAGATCACCGTTGCGCCGCACACCGACGGCCCGCCCCAGCATCGGCACGGCCGACACGACGAGGGCTTCTACGTGGTCTCGGGTACGGCCCGGTTCACGGTCGGCACCACGACGTACGACGCACCGGCCGGCACCCTCGCGATGATCCCGCCGGGTGCTCCGCACACCTTCGCCAACCCCACCGACGAGCCGCTGGTGCTGCTGAACACCTTCACCCCCGACCTGTACGTGCAGTACTTCCGTGACCTCCGAGAAATGATCGAGCGAGGCGGGACGCTGACCCCGGAGGCGACCATAGAGGCCATGAACCGGTACGACACCGAGCCGGCCACCGACTACGCCGACTGACGCGGTTCCATCTCGGTCAGCGGGCGAGCCAGCCGCCGTCCACGGCCAGGACATGTCCGATGCCGCTACGCGACCCGGTGACGAGGGCGGTGCGACCGGCCAGGGAGAACGGGAGGAACCCGCCGCGCCGGCGGGCAGGTTCCTCGCCCACGCCGACCGGTTCGCCGCGGTATTCGCGGGGCAGTACGGCGACCGGCAGTTCGCGGAAGACGGGGGCGCGGTCATCGTCGAGCGCGACGCGGAGGGTGACCTCGCCGGTCGACAGCATCGAGGCGTTGCCGGCGTCCTGCGCGCTGGTGTGCTCCTCGACGGGCGCGCCGGCCGCGAGGGACAGCCGGGCGGTGCCGTGCTCGTCGAGTCGCAGCCGCGCGGTCCGGCCGTCCCAGCCGACCCGCAGGGCCGCGCCGGGCGGGCCGGTGATGGCGACCTCGTCGGACGTGTCTCCCCAGGTCGGGGTGGCGACCGCTTCGAGGACCTGCTCGGCGACGGCGGCGGCCCGCTCGTCCGCGCCCGGACTCGGCACGACGACCCGTACGGGAAGGCCGTCGACGCGCAGCCGCAGCACCTGGCGGCATTCGCGGAAGGCGACCTGCCAGGACGCCACGACGATCGTGGTCGCGCCGGACGGGAGCCGGACCTGGATGTCGTGTTCGGCGGGCTCCATGTAGGTGACGGTGTCGTCGGCGAACACACAGTCGCCGTCGACGTAGAGCAGGGACGGGCCGGTGCAGGCGAGCCGGAGGACACGGCGTTCGGCCTGGTCGACCTCCAGGACGCAGGAGGCGAGGGCGAGGCGGTACTCGGGGGTGAAACAGAACCGGCTCCAGCCGACGAGGCCGTCGGCGCCGGTGTGGACGCGCCGCCAGCGGTCCTCGTGGACGACGCCGGTCGGCCCGGCGTACGAGACGGGGTCGCCTTCGACGACCTCGGGCAGGTCCTGGTCGCGCGGCAGGGGCCGCCGCTCGTACAGGCGGCGTTTCAGCGGCGCGACGTCGGGTCCGTTGGTGAGCACCCACCGGCCGTCCGGCCCCCAGGGGGATCCGTCGGCGGCGAGTACCTCATGCAGGTCGTCGGCCGGCTCGCTCCACGCGCCGGCGATGAGCCAGTCGCGTACGGTGCCGCGCTCGTCCAGTGGGTGAACGGTGCGATCCATGTGTCCTCACTTGAGTCCGGTCGCGGCGATGCCCTGCATGATCTTCCGCTGCATGATCAGGAAGATGAGGATCACCAGGAGCATGCTGACGACCGACATCGCCAGGATGTAGTTGAAGGGCACGACCTGTTCGTTCGCGAACTGGGCGAGTGCGACGGGCAGGGTGTAGTGGTCCTGCGACTGGCTGATGATGAGCGGCCAGAGGAAGTCGTTCCACCGCCACAGCACCGAGAAGATCGTGAGCACCGCGAGCGGCGCCTTGCACAGCGGCACGACGATGCGCAGGAAGATGCGGAACTCGCCCGCCCCGTCGATGCGGCCCTGTTCGATCAGCTCGTCCGGGATGGTCGGCATGTACTGCCGGAGCAGGAACACGCCGGTCGGCGTGGCTGCGGGCGGGATGATCAGGCCCCACCGCGAGTTGACCATGCCGAAGGTTCCACTGAATGGGACGCCTTCCTGCTCATCAGGACAGGTGGCCCCGAGGGTAAAGACGGGGTAGCGATGGGTCAATAGTTCGTCCCAAATTCGGACAGATGCGGACGCGGCGCGGCGAATCGGTCGATCATCCCGGCGAGGCCGTTTACGAACCCAGTAGTACTATCGCGGTCATACTATTTGAATAGTAGATATTTCCGCTGGTCACAGCGGTCTGGATAAGCCGCCTCGAAGTGATCGCCATCTTGCAGCACCGGCGAGGCGGAGGCCCGGCCCCGACACCCCCTGGAGACGCCGCGCATGAAGATCACGTTTCTTCTCGAGTCCGCCTACGGCATGGGCGGCACGATCCGCGCCACCCTCACCCTCGCCAACCACCTCGCGATGCGTCACGACATCGAGATCATCACCTTGCATCGGCGGCGGGATGACCCGTTCTTTCCGATCGACGACCGCATCAGCGTCCGCACGCTGATCGACCTGCGTAAAGGCGTACGTCCCGGTCGGTTCGCGGCGAGACTGAGCCGGCACAACAGCCGGCTGGTGCCCCGCGGCGAGAGGCTCTGGTCAGAGGTCACATTGCGCGGCGACTACGAGATGTGGCGGGCCCTGCGCGGGCTGGACACCGATGTGCTGATCACCACTCGCCCGGCCTTCAACCTGCTGGCCGCCCGCTTCGCCCCGCGCGACGTCGTCGTGGTCGGCCAAGAACACCTGCATCTGGACGCGCACCGCCCAGGCCTGCGGGAGCACATGAGCCGCTGGTACCCACGCCTGGACGCCCTGGTGACCCTCACCGAGGCCGACCGGCGCGCCTACGCCGACTTCCTCGCCGACGCGCCCACACGCCTGCAGGCCATCTCCAACGCGCTGCCCGCGGGCACCAAACCGACCTCCGGCCTGGACGCCCCGGTGATCGCCGCGGCCGGTCGCATGGCCAAGGTCAAGCACTACGAACGGCTCATCACGGCCTTCGCCAAAGTCAGCACCACCCATCCCGACTGGACGCTGCGCCTGTACGGGAGCGGACCCGAACTCGGCGAACTGCGCGCCGTCGCCGCGCAGCACGACCTGGGCGACAACATCGCGTTCATGGGCCGTACCAGCGACATCTACGCCGCCTTCGCAGAGGCATCCGTTCTCGCGCTGTCCTCATCCTTCGAAGGCTTCGGCATGACCATCATCGAGGCCTTCGCCTGCGGCGTCCCGGCCGTCAGCTTCGACTGCCCACAAGGCCCCCGCGAGATCATCACCCATGGCCGCGACGGACTCCTCGTACCACCCGCTGACACCGACGCACTGGCCGACGCCCTCGGCGAACTCATCGACGACCCCGCCAAGCGTCGTGCCATGGGCGCGGCCGCCCACCAGGCCGCCGCCCGCTACGACGTCACCACCATCGCCGGGCAATGGGAGAACCTGCTCGCCGAACTCCTCGCCGGCCGCGCGGGCGCACGCCGCTCATAGTGCGTGACCGGTCTCGCGTAGCTGCCAGCGTCCGCCGTGGCGTGTCAGCCAGGTCTGGGACAGGGGGGTCACATCGAGGCGCCAGAAGCATTCGGGTGGGGCGCCCAGCGTGTGGAGGACGGCGGCGCGGATGATCGCGGGGTGGGTGACGGCCACGACCCTGGTGGCGTCGGTGGGGAGTTCGGTCAACCACTGCGCGACCCGGGCGATCAGCGCGGACAGCGACTCGCCGTCGTGCGGGGCCGCGTGGGGGTCGGTCAGCCATGCGTACAGGTCGGCGGGGTGGTCCGCCTCCACTTCGGTGAGGCTCCTGCCTCGCCAGGTGCCCGCGTTCAGGTCGGCCAGGACGGGCGCGGTCGCCGCGTCGAGGCCGAGCGCGTCGGCGGTCTGACGGCAGCGTTCCTCGGGTCCGCAGTAGGCCGCCGTGACACGGCGCAACGTTACCGCGGCGGCCGTGGCCGCTTCGGCGCCGTGCGTGTCGAGGGGTTCGTCGTCGGGGAATCGGGCCTCGCGGGTGGCGCGGGTGGCCGCGTGCGCGATGAGCGCGAGCCGAACGGTCATGGGCTGGTGACCTCCTGCGACGTTGACGGTGCCGAATTCTCGCCGTACGATCCGGACGAACGTGATGGTAAGAGGAAGCCGGTGCAAATCCGGCACGGTCGCGCCACTGTGTTCCGGCCTTGAGTCGGAGAGTCAGACCCTCGGCCATCGAGGCGCTCCACCCGTGACAGGGACGCTGGATCCCTAGAGGAGGCTGTGACATGACGACCCCCACCACGCTGCCCGCTCCCCGTACGACCCCAGTGGTGGTGTCCGGTACTCGGGCCGCACTGTGGCTGTTCGGCACCGTGCTGTTCGGCCTGGCCGTGTACTACTTCATCGGCGTCGACCAGGGCGCGACCTCGGTCTTCGGCAACAACATGGCCATTCACGAGTTCGTTCACGACGCCCGGCACCTCCTCGGATTCCCCTGCCACTGATCCGGCCCGCGACACCACAATTCAAGGAGTACGCCGTGGAACGGCGATTCATCCTGCGTGGGCTGCTCGTGGGCGCGATCGGCGGAATCCTCGCGTTCGTCTTCGCACGGATCTTCGCCGAGCCGCAGATTCAGGCGGCCGTCGACTACGAGAGCGGCCGGGACGCCGCTCAGGCGATGCTCGACAAGGCGGCGGGCATCACGCCCGAGGCCGCCCACCCGGACATTTTCAGTCGCACCATCCAGGCGAACGTCGGCATCGGCGTCGGCGTCATCCTGTTCGGTGCCGCGATGGGCGGTCTGTACGCGGTGGCCTACATCCTGGCCTGCGGCCGCACGGGGAACCTGCGGCCGCGGACGCTGGCGCTGCTGGTCGCCCTCGGCGGGTTCCTGGGGTTCTACCTGATCCCCTTCGCCAAGTATCCGGCCGACCCGCCCGCGATCGGTCACCACGAGACCATCCGCGACCGAGGCGGCCTGTTCCTGCTGATGGTCGGGTTCGCCATCGCGTTCCTGATCCTGGCGGTCTGGCTCGGCCAGAAGCTCAAGCCCCGCTTCGGGAACTGGAACGCGACGCTGCTGGCCGGGCTGGCCTGCGTTGCGGCGCTCGGTGTCGTGATGTTCGTGCTTCCCTCGTTCGGGCATCTGTCGGCGAACGTCCACGAGTACGGCCGGCACGCGACGGAGACACCGTTGCCGCTGAAGAACCAGCAGGGGCAGATCGTCTATCCGGGGTTCCCGGCGGACGTGCTGTTCTCCTTCCGCCTGTACTCGGTGGCCGCGCAGGCGATCATGTGGGCGGCGATCGGCCTGTGCTTCGCGCCGATGGCCGAACGGCTGCTCGCCCGTACGGCCGAAGGCCCCCGGACCGCGCAGGCACCGGTCACGGCGTAGGCCACACCTCCTGAAGGCCCTCGGCGGATCACCGCCGGGGGCCGTTCGGCATGCCCGCGCTGCGCTGCTCCTTACCCGACACACCCAATATCTGGTGGTGATGCGTTTCAATCGCCACTACATGTATGGTTCTCGTGTTGCTGGTTCACCTGTGCATCATGTGGCGGGTGTCGTAAGAGGGAACCCGGTGAGAGGCCGGGACTGCCCCGCAGCGGTGAGTGGGAACGACCGCCGTCAACAGCACTGGGCTCGATCGGGCCCGGGAAGCGACGGCCAGTAGGACGCGCCTGAAGGCGTGCTGCCCGCGAGTCCGAAGACCTGCCAGCGACCCGTGCGCGGGAGCGCGCGGTCGTCCAGGCCTCGTGGGAGGGCCGGCGGCGGAGCCTTGTCGTCCGTGCGCGTCTTCTCGCGAGGGTGAAGCCCACGAGGAGAGAGCACCGTGACACAACAGCTCATCGCGCCCCCCACGGCCCCCGAGGCCACGCTCGCGGCAGAGATCGAGCGCGTCTGCGCCGGATTGCCGGAGGCCGATCCGCTGCTCATCACCGGAGCCGGTGATCTGGCCGAGGCCGTACGGCGGGCCGCTGCGCTGGTCGTCACCGACCCGGTCTACTCGACGGTGGCGGCCCGGCTGCTCGCCCGGTCGATCGCGGAGGAGACCGGGCCGGTGACGTTCACCGAGTCCGTCGCGGCGGCCCATGGGCAGGGGCTGCTCAACGAGCAGACCGCAGGATTCGTCGCCCGTAGCGCGGCGGCGCTGGACGCGCTGGTCGACCATGACGCCGACGACCGGTTCACCTACTTCGGGCTGCGAACCATCTATGACCGGTACCTGCTGCGGCATCCGACGAGGCGGCAGGTGCTGGAGCGCCCGCAGCACTTCTTCCTGCGGGTGGCCTGCGGGCTGGCCGAGAGCGTGGCCGAGGCGGCGGAGCTGTACGGCCTGATGTCACGGCTGGCGTACCTGCCGAGCTCGCCGACGCTGTTCAACTCCGGAGCCGCCCGCCCGCAGCTGTCGTCCTGCTTCCTGCTGGACTCGCCGCGCGATGAGCTGGAGGCCATCTACGAGCGGTACGGCCAGGTGGCCCGGCTGAGCAAGTACGCCGGCGGCATCGGGATCTCCTGGAGCCGGGTGCGGAGCCGGGGCTCGCTGATCCGGGGCACGAACGGGCACTCCAACGGGATCGTGCCGTGGCTGCGGACGCTGGACGCGAGCGTCGCGGCGGTGAATCAGGGCGGCCGACGCAAGGGCGCTGCGTGCGTCTACCTCGAGCCCTGGCACGCCGACGTGGAGGAGTTCCTCGAGCTCCGGGACAACACCGGGGAGGACGCGCGGCGTACGCACAACCTCAACCTGGCGAACTGGGTGCCGGATGAGTTCATGCGCCGGGTCGAGGCGGACGCGACCTGGTCGCTGTTCGATCCCAAGCAGGTGCCGGAGCTGGTGGACCTGTGGGGCGAGGAGTTCGACCGCGCGTACCGGGCGGCCGAGGCCGAGGGCCGGTTCGTCCGGCAGGTCCCGGCGCGGCAGCTGTACGGGGCGATGATGCGCACCCTCGCCCAGACCGGCAACGGCTGGATGACGTTCAAGGACGCCGCCAACCGCGCCTGCAACCAGACCGCCGAGCCCGGCAACGTCGTGCACCTGTCCAACCTCTGCACCGAGATCCTCGAGGTGACCCACGACGCCGAGACCGCGGTGTGCAACCTCGGCTCGATCAACCTCGCCGCCCACGTGACCGACGACGGGGTCGACTGGGCGAGGCTGCGGGCGACCGCGCGTACGGCGGTGCGGTTCCTGGACCGCACGATCGACCGCGGCTTCTACCCGACGCCGGAGGCGGCGAAGGCGAACCGGCGGTGGCGGCCGATCGGGCTCGGCGTGATGGGCCTGGCGGACGTGTTCTTCCGGCTGCGGCTGCCCTTCGACTCACCCGAGGCGCTCGCGCTGTCCACCCGTATCGCCGAAGAGATCGCGCTCGCGGCCTACGGGGAGTCGGCGGCGCTGGCCGCGACCTACGGCCCGCACCCCTCCTACGACCAGACGCGCGCCGCCCGTGGCGTCCTGCACCCGGACCACTGGCCGGACACCGACCCGGTCCACGCCGTCGAGTGGGAGGCTCTGCGGGCCCGGATCCGGGAGGTCGGGCTGCGCAACTCACTGCTGGTCGCGATCGCGCCGACCGCGACCATCGCCTCCATCGCCGGCTGCTACGAGTGCATCGAGCCGCAGGTGTCCAACGTCTTCAAGCGCGAGACCCTGTCGGGGGAGTTCCTGCAGATCAACACCTACCTGGTGGCGGATCTGAAGGCGCGCGGGCTGTGGACGCCGCGGGTGCGTGACGCGATCAAGCGTGCCGACGGATCGGTGCGGGAGATCGAGGAGCTCCCCGAGGAGTTGCGGAGCCTGTACCGCACCGCGTGGGAACTCCCGCAGAAGGCGCTGATCGACCTGGCCGCGGCGCGTACGCCCTACATCGACCAGTCCCAGTCGCTGAACCTGTTCATGGCGAGCCCGACCATCGGGAAGCTGTCCTCGATGTACGCCTATGCCTGGCGGTCGGGCCTGAAGACCACGTACTACCTGCGGTCACGGCCGGCCACCCGCATCGCGCAGACGACCGTCGCCCCTGTCCAGGAAGCGCTCATGTGCTCCCTGGAGAACCCCGAGACCTGCGAGGCCTGCCAGTGAGCCTGGATCACACCTCCAACGGAAAGGACCTCATGAGCCTGCTCGACCCGGGGATGGACCTGACCCTGCGGCCGATGCGCTACCCGGCCTTCTACGAACGGTTCCGCGCGGCGATCCGCAACACCTGGACGGTCGAGGAGGTCGATCTGCACTCGGACCTGGCCGACCTGTCCCGGCTCACACCCGAGGAACTGCACCTGGTCAACCGGCTGGTGGCCTTCTTCGCCACCGGTGACACGATCGTGGCCAACAACCTGGTGCTCAACCTCTACACCCACCTCAACGCGCCCGAGGCGCGGCTGTACCTGTCACGGCAGCTGTTCGAAGAGGCCGTGCACGTGCAGTTCTACCTGACCCTGCTCGACACCTATCTGCCCGACCACGACGAACGCGTCAAGGCGTTCGCCGCGGTCGAGAACATCCCCTCCATCCGCGACAAGGCCGAGTTCTGCTTCCGCTGGATCGACTCCCTCGGCGCGACGGACCGGCTGCGGACCCGGGAGGACCGGCGGGCGTTCCTGCTCAACCTGATCTGCTTCGCCGCCTGCATCGAGGGCCTGTTCTTCTACGGCGCCTTCGCCTACGTCTACTGGCTGCGCTCGCGTGGCCTGCTCAACGGCCTCGCCTCGGGCACGAACTGGGTCTTCCGCGACGAGTCGATGCACATGGAGTTCGCCTTCAGCGTCGTCGACACCGTACGTGCCGAAGAGCCCGACCTGTTCGACGAGGAGCTGACCGGGCAGGTCACGACGATGCTGGAGGAGGCCGTCGCCGCCGAACTCGCCTTCGCCCACGACCTGTGCGGCGACGGCCTGCCCGGCATGACCGCCACCGACATGCGCGCCTACCTGGAGAACGTCGCCGACCAGCGCCTCGCTCGCCTCGGCATGCCGAGGCGGTACGGCACCGCCAACCCGTTCCCGTTCATGGAACTGCAGGACGTCCAGGAACTGTCCAACTTCTTCGAACGCCGAGTCTCGGCCTACCAGGTCGCCGTCGAAGGGACGGTCAGCCTCGACGAGGCGTTCTGACCCGTTCCAGAGCGAGAGTCCACCAATCGCGGATGGGTCCCGCACGTGCTGGTGCGGGACCCTGGCTGAGCCTCTTTGAGTGTCGGCTCAACTCGACGGGAGCCGTCCTCGGCCGCCTGCCGACCGGTGGATCAGCAGTCGCAATCGCAGTCGTCGAAGAAGAAGTGGCGATGGAAGCCGAAGAGGCCGCCGCAACTGCTGAAGAATCCGCCGAAGCAGCCGAAGGTCGGAGCGATGCCGACCTGATGCGGTGCGACGGATACGGTTTGTGCGCTCGCCGGTAGGGCGGTTCCGGCGGTGAAGACGGCGGTCCCCGCGAATGCAAGGCTGGAGATGGCGATCGACATCTTCTTGGAAAGCTTCATCAAGCCTGCCTCTCCTGAGTCGTTCTCGGCGCGGCGTTGCGCCGACACGTCGGGCGATCGACCAAGCTCACGGCCTATCGCCCGTCCCATGTCACCTTGCTCGACTCGAGGAATCAATACCAACAAACAGGTATATATCAACGCTTGACCGGCACTCTGACCTAACGCGTGATCTGTTGGGGCGTTCCTGGCATTGCACGCCATAGGCGGGCGTTAATCGCGGAGTCCCGCATCACGTCAAATACTTGGCGATCGCATGACGAAATACCGGGCGGAGGTAATGGTGACTTCCCTCGTTCTCGTCCGCTCGTAACAGGACAATGGGGATGCGTACGGATGAAGTTAAAGACCCGTCAGCCGGACAGTCCGGTGAGGGCGAGGAATTCGCTGCAGGAGCGGGCGTCGGTGCGGGAGCCTCCTGACTCAGCGCGGAGGGCTCAGCCCAGCGTGACGTCGAAGGCCTGGAGGCGGTCCGGGTCGGCGGTGATGTCGATGGCGGTCATCGCGGTTCCGGCGAAGGTGAACTGGATGACCAGCGAGAGCCGGCCGAGTGGGGCCATGACGAGCGCCGGGCCGCCGTCGACCAGGGCGACGGCGGTGAAGCGGGCGCGGGGGACCGCCTCGATGGCGCTTCTGGCCACGGCCAGGGCACCCTGCAGGGTGAGGGGTCTGCCGGCGCCGGTGACCGTCGCGTCGGCGCGGAGCTCGACCTCGGGGTCGAGCAGGGTCAGGAGCGCCTCGAAGTCCCCGGTCCGCGTCGCCGTCAGATACGCCTCGACCGCGTGACGCCGGCGGGCCGGATCCGCGGCCTGCGCCCCGGTGCCCCGG
The DNA here is from genome assembly GCF_040655075.1 of Actinoallomurus sp. NPDC050550. Lineage (NCBI taxonomy): Bacteria > Bacillati > Actinomycetota > Actinomycetes > Streptosporangiales > Thermomonosporaceae > Actinoallomurus > Actinoallomurus sp. NPDC050550. The sequence continues at coordinate 32,787 of NZ_JBFAJC010000039.1, forward strand.
ACCTTGGCGCGGGCCCGGCTGGCCAGCTGCCGGACGGCGGCGGGGTTGCGCTCCATCATGTGCGCGATGTCGTCGAAGGGCACGTCGAACATGTCGTGCAGGACGAACGCGATCCGCTCCGCCGGGCTCAGCCGGTCGAGTACGACCAGCATCGCCAGCCCGACCGAGTCGGCCAACTCGGCCTCCTCCTGCGGGATCCGGTCATCGTCGGCCGCGCCGAGCCAGTCGGAGGTGAAGCTCTCCAGCGATTCCTCGTGCCGGGTCTGCCGCGTGCGGAGCAGGTTGAGACAGACGCGGCTGACCACGGTCGTCAGCCAGGCCGCCAGGTTCTCCACCTGCGACAGGTCGGTCCGGTCGAACCGTAGCCAGGCCTCCTGGACCGCGTCGTCCGCCTCGGCGCTGGAGCCGAGCATCCGGTAGGCGAGCGCCCGCAGCCGGGGCCTCTCGGCCTCGAACCTGTCGAGCGACGAAAAATCTTGGATCACCGTGTCACATTCCTGAGCCCGGCCGGGTCGTAGCCATGTTGCACCGAAACCTCCAGAAAGGGAGATTAGGAGATGTCCACCACCACTTTGGTCACCGGCGGCACCGGACTTCTCGGCTCGCAGGTGGTCCCGCTCCTTCGGCAGGCCGGGCACACGGTCCGGGTGCTGAGCCGGCACGACCGGGAGCCGCGCGACGGCGTGGAGTACGTGGCCGTCGACCTGATGACCGGGGAGGGCCTCGACAAGGCAATCGACGGGGCACGGACCGTCCTGCACCTGGCCGGAGGGCCCAAGGGCGACGACGTCGCCACCCGGAACCTGGTCCACGCGGCCGAGCGGGCGGGCACCGTGGAACACCTGGTGCTCATCTCGGTCATCGGCGCGGACACCGTGCCGGTCGGCTACTTCGCCCGCAAGGCGGAGGCGGAACGGATCGTGGCCGCCTCCGGCATCCCGCACACGATCCTGCGCGCCGCGCAGTTCCACGACCTGACGCTGAAGACCGTACGGGCCATGGCGAAGGCGCCGGTCCTGCTGGCGCCGGGCGGGATCCGCTGGCAGCCCGTCGCCTCCCGCGAGGTGGCGGCCCGGCTGGCCGAGCTGACCCTGGACGAGCCGGCGGGCCGCGTCCCCGACCTGGCCGGACCGCGCGTCTACACGCTGGAAGAGCTTCAGCGGAGTTACCTGGCCGCCGTGGGCAAGCGGCGGATGCGGTTCCCGGTCCACGTCCCGGGCAAGGTCGGAAAGGCCTACCGGTCGGGCGCCAACATCACCCTGGGCGAGCCCACCGGCAGTGAAACCTGGGAGCAGTTCCTGACCGCCCAGACCACCGCCGCGTGAGCGGCGATCCGGTCAGAAGGCCCGGTCGGCGGCGAGTCGTCGTGGAGCCTGTGATCACTGCTGGTTCCAAGGCCGTTAACCGCTTGGCCGGGCTGGGCCCCTACGGTGTCGCGAATGGGTGACGAAGGAGGACCGAACGCCGCCGCGTTGTCGCGCCGGGTCGTGCTCGGGGGCGTTGTCGGTGCCGCAGGAGTGGTCGGGCTGGGCGGATCGGCGTGGGCCTCGTCACGGCCACGCCCGCTCCGCGTACTGATCGCGACGAACGAACCGTGGGGGACCTACCACGTCAAGCCGCTGCTGGCCGAGGCCGCGCGGCGTGGCCGGCGGCTGACTCAGCTGGTGCCGGACCTGTCGCAGATCGTGCGGCGATCCCGCGTTGACCGTGCCCGACTACCTGCTCTCGGTGTGCTCGTCCACGATCGACGACGCCGCGGACGCGGTACCGGCGATCGAGTCCGCGCATCTTCCGGACGCGGCCACGCTGGCCGACGCCGTCGGCCCGATCGGGGGATCCGCGGGTCGCCTGCTGGACGTCTGGGCGCACGCGGCGCACGGGCGGCCATAGCGCCCTAGCGGCCCACCGGCCAGCGATCAGGGCTGATGCCACTCAACCGTCGAAGAGCCGTAGGCGGTGCGCCACGGCCGCGGCCTCACCACGATTGGTGACGCCGAGCTTGGCGAGGATCCGGGAGACGTGCACGCTGGCCGTCTTCTCGGTGATGAAGAGCTTTGTGCCGATATCCCGGTTGGAGTGACCGTCGGTCAGCAGCTTGAGCACTTCCACCTCCCGCGGTGTGAGGCCGAGCATGTCGATTTGCCGGGTCTCCTCCGGTGCGTCGGACGCATCGGAGATCGAAAGGCGCGCGCTCCGGGCCAGTGCGTCGATCTCCTCCGTGAGAAATCCGGCGCCGAGGTCACCGGCCTCCTTCGCGGCGGACGTGAGCAGTCCCCGGGCGGTGCGGTTGTCGCGTATCGCGATGGCCGCCTCCGCCGCGCGTACACGCGCGTAACACGCGAGATAGGGATTACCCGCCTTCTCCCACGCCGTGACGACACCGTGCCAGGCCGGACTGACCCTCTCGAGGGAGTCCAGCTCGGCGGCGAACTGCTCGGCGTAGGCATGCCATGGCGGCGTGTCGGTCGGAAGGTCGGCCGCTACCGAGGAGAGGACTTCGGCGAGGCTCTCGACCTCGGGAGATTCCGCGAATGCGCCGAGGCGCGCCCGTGCCCGTACCTCGATCATCGCGCCAGTGGTGATCAACGCCCATATGTGCGCGACGAGCTGGCCGCGCACCGGCGCCGCGTCGAGGGCACGCGCCAGCGTACGCCGGGCGTGATCGATCCGGTTCTCCCGAAGCGCGATCTCCGCGTCGAGGCGCGCCATGGGCAGGAGACCGTCGTCATGGCCGAAGTTCGGGCCGAATTCGCTGGAAGCCAGGGAGAGGTACCCCTTGGCCGCCGCCAGGTCGCCGCGTGCGAGCGCGAGGTCACCGCGCAACAGGTGCAGATAGGCCACGAAGACACCGTCGGCGCGTCCTCTCGACGATTCGATCGCGGCCGCGGCCTCATCCCAGCGTCCCATCGAGAAGAGGGCCATACCGAGGTTCGCGGTCAGGAAGGCGCCGGAAGTGGCGGAGAGGCCGCTCCTGCGCGCCGCGTCCAGACCGTCACGGGCGACGGTGACGGCCTCCGCGTAGAGGCCGACGGCCCACAGCTCGACGGAGAGGTTGACGGATGCGCGGGTCAACCCCGGCAGGTCGCCCCGGCTCTTGGCGAGCGCACGCGCCGCCTCGAACGCGGCCACGGCGCCTTCGTGCCGGCCGTCGTAGGCGAGCGCGGTGCCCTGCGTCGTCAGCGCGGCGACCTGGAGCTCGTAATCTCTCAGCGCACGAGCGATCCGTACGGCTTCCCCGCTCACCTCGCTTCCGCGGGTGGCGTCTCCCTGATCGGTCAGCGCGGAGCCCAGAATCTCCAGCACGGTGCCACGGGTGACGGACGTGCCTGTCGGCACCAGCCGCGCGGCCTCCTCGAGGGCCGGTACGGCGTCGGGATGGCCGAGGCGGAGCAGGAGCCTGCCACGGCGTGCGAGCAACAGCGCGGCTCTCTCCGGTTGCCGAGCGCGGTCGGCATTGGCCAGAGCCTGTTCCGTCAGGGCGAGACCCTCCTCATTTTCGCCGGCGAGCCACGCCGCGTGTGACGCCTCGTACTCGAGCTCGTGCCGGTCCGCCCCCTCCGGAACGTGAGCGGACAGGTCCAGCGCGCGCCGGAGCAGCTGGTACTGCTCGACGTGCGCGCTCAGCGCCTTGGCGACGGCCGCTGCCTGCAACAGGGCGGGCAGCTCGCGGGTCGGTTCACCTACGCCCGCCCAGTGGTACGCGAGACTGCTCGGCAGGTGTTCCGGCGGGAGGAGTTCCGGCCGGCCCTCGAGCGCGAGGGCGTACGTGCGGTGGAGCTGGATGCGCTCGCCCGGCAGGAGCTCGTCGACGACCGCCTCCCGTACGAGCGCGTGCCGGAAGTCGTACCCCTCGCCGTCCGCTGCGAGCACGTACGCGTCGATGGCCGAGCGCAGTGCATCGAGCAGCGCTTCGGTCGACATATCGGCCACTGCCGCGACGACCTGGTGCGACACCCAGGACCTCTCGATCGAGACGAGCCGGATCACCCGTTGCGCGGGTTCGGGGAGGCGCTCGATCCGGCTGACCAGGAGGTCACGCAGAGAGTCGTCCAGGCTGGGGGACATCCCGCTGCGCCATACCCGGACGAGCTCTTCGACGAAGAACGCGTTTCCGCCGGATCGATCGAAGATCCGATCGACGAACGCGGGCGACGGTTCCGTGCCGAGCGCGCTCGCGATCAGCTCTGCGGTCTCCGCGCGGCTGAAACGTCCGAGTTCGATGCGCTGGACGCCTTCCACGCGGTTCAACTCGGCCAAATACGGCCGCAGTGGGTGGCCCCGGTACAGGTCGTCGGTGCGATACGTCGCGACGATGAGCGCACGAGTGTCCCGCAGGTTGCGCGCGAGGACGTCGAGGAGTGCGCGCGTCGACCGGTCCGCCCAGTGCAGGTCCTCGACGAGGATCACCACGGGACGGTCGGCACCGAGCCGCTCGACGAACACGGCGAACTGGTGGAAGAGCCTGGCCTGACCGGCGGGCGCCTCTGCGGCAGGGCCCAGTTCCAGCTCGGGGAACAGCTGCGCGAGTTCCGGAAGGCCGGGAAACAACGAGATCAGCCTGTCCACGTCGACCAGGTCGACGAGTCCGCGAAGCGCCATGATGATCGGTGCGAGCGGGAGGCCTTCCAACCCGGACTTCACACACGCACCGGACAGGACCAGCGCGCCGGAGTCCTCGGCCGCGTCGGTGAACCGCTCGACCAGCCGGGTCTTGCCGACACCCGCCTCGCCACCGACCAGCACCACCTGCGGGCTGCCTCCTGCGGCTCGGTCGAGTGCGGTGGTGAGCGTCTCATATTCGCGCCGTCTGCCGATGAACGACCGGGCGGGTGTCTGCCCCATGCTTCGCTTCCTCCCGATGTGGCGATGGCGCAGTCGAACCTGAGTCTGCTCCTGAGCGGTGGGCGTCGGGACAGCGGTCCTTTCAATGATGCGTGAGCCTTGGCGGTGGCCGAGCCACGCGCGGATGCCCCAGGCCGGGCGGCACCTCAGCGTCGTTGTCGGGCAGGCACACGACCCTTGCTCGCCGGCTCGACGAAGAGACCGACGCGCGGCGGCGGTCCGCGGTTCCCGAACAGCCGACTCGCAGTGACCGATCGTTACGGCACCGCGTGGTGCCGCGTCAGTCCTCGTTGAACAGTCGCAGGCGATGTGCCGTGGCCGCGGCCTCACCTCGGCTGGTGACGCCCAGCTTGGCGAGGATTCGGGAGACGTGGACGCTGGCCGTCTTCTCGGAGATGAACAGCTGCACGCCGATGCCCCGGTTGGACTCGCCCTCGGTCAGCAGTCTGAGGACTTGCGCTTCGCGCGACGTGAGACCGAGCAGGTCGGCTTTCGGCGCCTTCGCCGACGTCTCGGACACCTCGAAGGGCGGAAGACGAATGCTGCGGGCCAGCGCCTCGATCTTCTTCTGAAGGGGGTTCGCGCCGAGGTCACGGGCCTGGCTCGCGGCAGCCACGAGCAATCTTCGTGCGTCGCGGTCGTCTCGCGTCGCGAGGGTCGCCTCCGCGGCGCGTAGCCGCGCATAACACGCGAGGTACGGATTGCCCGCCTTCTCCCACGCCGCCACGACGTCGTGCCAGAGCGGGCTCGTCGTGCCGTGGGAGTCCATCTCGGCGGCGAACTGCTCGGCATGCGCCCGCCACGGCGGCGCGCCGGTGGCGAGCTCGGCCGTGACCGAGCCGAGTACCTCGGTGAGGTTCTCGGCCTCGTGCGGTTCTTCGAAGGCGTGCATGGGCTTCCGTGACCGTGCCTCGATCATCGCGCCGGTGGTCACCAGCGCCCACGCGTGCACCGCGAGCTGGCCGCGTACCCGCGCCGTACCGAGTGCCCGGGCCACCGTGCGGCGGGCGTGGCCGATCCGGTTCTCCCGAAAAGCGATCTCCGCGTCCAGCCGGGCCATCGGCAGAAGACCGTCGTCGAGACCGAAGTCCGGGCCGAAGTCCCTGGCGGCCGACGCCAGGCACCGCTTGGCCGCCGCCAAGTGCCCGCGTGCGAGCGCGAGGTCACCGCGCAGCAGGTGCAGATACGCGGCGAAGACCCCGCTCGGATTGGCCTCCAGCGCCTCCGCCGTGGCAGCGTCGGCGTCATCCCAGAGCCCCATCGAGAAGAGGGCCATGCCGAGGTTCGCGGCCAGGAAGGCGCCGAGTGTGGCGGAAAGCCCGCTTCCGCGTGCGGCGGCCAGCCCTTCGCGCGCGACGGTGACCGTCTCCGCGTAGCGGCCGACGGCCCACAACTCCATGGAGAGGTTGACGCCGGCGCGGGCGAGTCCAGGCAGGTCGTTGCGGCTCCCGGCAAGCGTACGTGCCGCGTCGAAGGCGGCCACCGCGCGTTCGTGCCGGCCGTCGTGGGCCAGGGCGGTGCCCTGCGTCGTCAGCGCGGCGACCTGGAGTTCGTCGTCGCCCACCGTACGAGCGATCCGCGCGGCCTCCTCGCTGATCTCATATCCGCGAGCGGCGTCGCCTCGACTGGTCAGCGCGGAGGCAAGGATCTCCAGCACGGTCGCGCGGGCGACGGAGGTGCCCTCGGGTACCAGCCGCTCGGCCTCCTCCAGCGCCGGTATGGCATCGGCGTGACCGAGGCGAATCAGGAGCCTGCCTCGGCGTGCGAGCAGCAGGGCGGCTCTTTCCGGCTGCCGGGCGCGATCGACGTTGGCCAGCGCCTGCTCGATGAGGACCAGACCCTGCTCGTGCTCTCCGGCGAGCCAGGCGGCGTCCGACGCCTCGTATTCGAGATCGCCCCGGTCCACCTCGTCCGGAACCTGAGCCGACAGGTCCAGGGCCCGCCGGAGCAGCTGATACTGCTCGGCGTGCGCGCTCAGCCTCTTGGCGACGGCCGCGGCCCGCAACAGGGCCGGCAGCTCGCGCTCCGGCGCCCCGGCACCGGCCCAGTGGTACGCGAGGCTGCTCGGGAGCTGCTCCGGCGGCAGGAGGTCCGGTCGGCCGTCGAGCGCGACGGCGTACGCGCGATGCAGGCGGATGCGCTCACCCGGCAGGAGGCCCGTGACCAGGGCCTCACGCACGAGCGCGTGCCGGAAGTCGTACCCGTCGCCGTCGGCGACGAGCACGTGCGCGTCGATCGCCGCCCGCAACGCCTCGAGCAACGTCTCGTCGGGCAGACCGGCCACCGCGGCGACGACCTGGTGCGACACGCGCGACCTCTCGATCGCGACGAGCCTGATCACCTGACGCGGGAGATCGGGAAGGCATTCGATCCGACCGGTGAGGAGATCACGTAGCGGATCATCGAGGCTGAAGGTCATTCCGCTGCGCTCCACCCGGACGAGTTCCTCGACGAGGAACGCGTTTCCGCCGGATCGATCGAAGACCCGATCGACGAGCGCGGACGACGGCCGCTCGCCCAGCGCGGCGGCGATCAGCTCGGCGGTCTCCGCGCGGCTGAAGCGTCCGAGGTCGATGTGCCGGACGCCTTCCACGCGCTTCAACTCGGCCAGGAACGGCCGCAGCGGATGACCCCGGTACAGGTCGTCGGTGCGGTACGTCGCGATGATGAGAACGCGGGTGTCGCGCAGGTTGCGGGCGAGCACGTCGAGCAGCAGGCGCGTCGACCGGTCGGCCCAGTGAAGATCCTCGACCAGGATCACAACGGGCTGGTCGGTGCCGAGGCGCTGGACGAACACGGCGAGCTGGTGGAACAGCCTGGCCTGGCCGGCCGGTGCGCCTCCGGCCGAGGCGGGTCCCAGCTCGGGAAGCAGTCGGGCGAGCTCCGGCAGCCCGGAACACAACGCGATCAACCGGTCCCGCCCGATCCTGCCGACGAGTCTCCGGAGCGCCATGAGGATCGGGGCGAGGGGGAGCCCATCCTGCCCGGATGCCACGCACGCACCCGACAGGACCAGAACGCCCCGGTCCTGAGCCGCGTCGGCGAACCGCTCGACCAGCCGCGTCTTGCCGACGCCGGCCTCGCCACTGACCAGGACTACCCGCGAATCGCCCATGGCGACTCCGTCGAGCGCGGTGGCGAGCACCTCGTACTCCCGGCGTCTGCCGACGAACGATCGTGCAGGCGTTCGCCCCATGCTTCCTCCGGATATGGCGATGTCCCGACCACCGTATGGGTCAACGGCCGCCCGCCGCAGCGGCCCGGCTCCGGTTCAGCCTCAGATGTTGACGGGGGACCACTCATGGATGCGCCCGTTCCCCCGCCGCGCGGCGAGGGGTGCCTCCTCCCGAAGCACCATGCGAAGCCGACGCCGGCGGGTCCAGCTCGAACCTTCCACCTTCGTGGAATATTGGGCTGCATTCTGAAGCACCAGGTCCTTCATCGCCAGCGGAGGAGCTGTCGCATGAGAGGCTTCAGTGCGGCCCTTTCATCCATATGGAAGCGAGGCTCGGGCTGATGCGTCACTCTGGAAGCGCATCTCCACTGGAACCGGCGGATTACCGCAACATGTTCGCCGTTCTCGAAGATCTAGCCGACGTGGCCGGGAAGGCACACTTCTTTGAGCAGTTCCGGGAGTCGCTGGCGTCACATTTGAGTTGGACCGACTCTCTGATCGTCGATATACCTGCAGACCTGGGCGGCTTTCCTGAGCGGTCCGTCGCAATTAATCATTTCCACAGTAATCGCTCCTCGATATTTCTGGAGGAGTATCTCGATCGCTGGTATATGCGGAACCCCTTCAAAACGCCCACGGCCGGCCGCTTGCTCGATCGGGAGGGTTATATCTCACTCCGGGATCTGGAGGGCGGCTCGACGATCCATGAATGGTCGTTCGTTGAACGATATCTACACCGACACCGGATCGCGGATATTCTGAACGGTCGTATCGTCGGCAAGGCGGGCGGGGCGGCGCTGGTATGCGTCTACTTTGATGACGAAAGCGCGCTGCGCGAACACGACCGGGCCATGATGGGGCATCTGAACCGTTACCTCGGTCCTTGGCTCGACAGGCATTTCTCCCGGCTGCGCGACTCCTCCCCGGTGCCGGCGGGTCTTTCGGGTCGTGAAGAGCAGGTGGCGAGGATGGTCGCCAGCGGGCTGAGTAACGTGCAGATCGCCAGGCGACTGCACATCACGGTCGATACCGTGAAAAAGCATCTAACTCGTGCAATGTCAAAGACTGGCTGCGCGAACCGGACGCAACTCGCCCTCACGCTGCTAGGCCGCACCAGTATGAGCGGCTAGCGCGGATGATCACCTTTGCCTGGCCGGTCGGTGTGCCCACAGCCGCTGCCGGCTCGGCTAAGGGGGCATGGCCCGGATCTAAGGTCCGATGTAAGGCTTCTTCCGGATGCCGAGGGTCATGCGGCATGTGATCCTCGGGACATGTCCACGACGTCGGTGGCAGGCCCGGCCCGGGTATGCGATGTCGACCCGCTCCAGCCTGCCGATTACCGCCGCCTCTTTGCGGTATTGGATGACGTAATAGAGGCTGCAGACATTCACGGCTTCAGGAAAACGCTACTCATCTCACTGGCGCAACACTTCGCCTGGACGAAGGCGACGATTCGCCGCGCGTCGATCGATAAACTCTCCCTGTCGCCGGATTCCGCTGATTGCGCTGCATATGGCCGAGATCCGCTAAGTCTCGCATGCGTGCAGGCTCGACTCCGGTCGCATGGGGTCGTGGCGATGAGTGAGCTGAAAGGTGCGAGCGAGCCGGAGCGTCTCGTCATCGAGCGCTTCTGGCGACGCCATGACATCGTCGACGCAATCGCCGTCCGCATTGACGCGGGGGTCGTTGGCGCCGAGTATCTTGTGGTGGCCTTCGAAGAAAACATCGCGCGAAGTCTGGAACGGGCCATCCTGGGTAAGCTGGGACGTCAGCTCGCGCCGTTGCTTCAACAGCACCTCACTCGCCACCAGCCTGTGCCGAATGGTCAAGCACTTACCAAGCGAGAGTCGCAGATCGCCGATCTGATAGCCGAAGGTCTCAGTAACGGCGAAATCGCCGGCGAGCTTCATATCACCGTCGATACGGTAAAGAAGCACCTGACGCACATATTCGCCAAGACAGGGTGCGTCAGCCGCACCCAACTGGCCCTGTCCCGGAGCAACGGAATTCCTGTCGACCACGTGGCCGGTGCAAGCCCTCATGGATGACCGGTACGGCAGAAGGAACGACAGCCGGCGCTGATCGGCGGCTCAGGCGGCCGTCGAGGTCCTTTTGGGCCGATTCCCGGACTTGGTGCTCGTGGTCGCACCCGAAGATCTAGTCTGGCGGCCGTCCATGTAGATGTGCGGCCTGGCCGCCCTGCCCGTCACGTTCCCCCCCGCCTACGTCGCCAGGCACTAGACCGGCGCTCGACCGACAGGAACAGAACAGGAATGCAACAAGTCGCCACGGGTCCGCGTCCCTCACTGCGGAGGGCCGCACGCCCGCTGCTCAGGGGACTCGGCGTCGCCGTCCTCGCCGGTGCCGCGGTGTTCCGGCCCGCGGCCGGCGCAGGGGCCGCCGTCCGCCATGTGGTCGAGTACGGGCCGCTGCCGACAGGGCCGATCTCGGGCGCGTGTGAGGTGGAGTTCGACCGCCGGGGTCGGCTCTGGGTCGAGCAGTACCTCGCCGGGCAGTTCGCCCGGATGGACCCGAAGACCGGGCGGTTCACCGAGTTCAACACGCCGATGCCGCTGTCGGTGCCCGGCGGTGAGGAGCTCGGCCAGGACGGGGCGATCTGGTCCACCGAGGTCACGGGCAACAGCCTGCTCCGTATCGATCCCGACTCCGGCTCCATGCGGGAACTGCCGCTGCCCTGGGCCGGCGCTCTCAGCACGACCGCGCTCGGGCTGCCCCTCCACACCGGACTCGGTCTGGCGAACGACATCAGCAAAGGCGCCGATGGCGCGATGTGGTTCACACTCGGTGGGCTGAACGCGGTGGGACGCGTCGACATGGCGACTCACCGGATGACCAAGTACCGGTTGCCCACGGCGGCCGGGGCGGAGCAGGCCCTGTTCGGGATCATCAAACCCGGCCCGGGGCGCACCATGGTCACCGACATGCCGCTGGAGAACAAGGTCTATTCGATCGACGTCGACACCAAGGCGGTCAAGGCGTACACGATGCCGACGCCGTTGTCGTTCCCGCTCGGCGTGACGACCGGTCCCGACGGCGCCATCTGGGTCACCGAGGAACGGGCGATGAAACTGGCCCGTATCAATCCCGCCACCGGCAAGATCGCCGAATATCCACTCCTCGGAGTGCACGGTCTGCTCAGCGGGCTGCTGAACGGCGTCAGCATCGGCAACCCGCTCCCGATTCCCGGCCCGATCGTCACCGGCAGCGACGGCAGGCTGTACTTCCCGCTGAACTTCGCCGGGAGCGTCGGGCTGGGCAACCGCATGGCGAGCTTCGACCCGGCGACGCACAAGGTCGTGACCTACGCGACCCCGTCGTCGCTGTCGAGCCCTTGCGACATCAACAACGAACAGGCGGGGTCGATCTGGTTCGCCGAGCTCACCGCCAACAAGGTCGGACGATTGATCATCGGGTAAAGGCGATGTCGCGTGACCGATGACGAGAGCACCGGGGCGATCCTCGCCATCGAATGTCCCGACCGGCCCGGTCCGCTGGTGGTGTAGAACAGCGGCGGCACATCGAATCACTGGGGAGACGGGCGCAATTGGGACTGCCGGAGCATCTGGAGATCCTGCTCGGTGATGAGCCGGTGCTCGACCTGTACGCGTACGGCCGGCCCTGGCGGGTGCCGGACGGCACGTTCGAGGAGATCGCCGCCAGGGCCGAGGCCCTGATGGGCGACGAACGGGCCGGTGGCCGGCCGGACCTGGTGCGCGAGGAGATGCTGAGCATCCTCCAGTACCTGCTCGGCGTCGGCGCGGTACGCGCCGGGAACCGGGCCGACGTGGAGGCCGAGATCTTCGGGCGGTGGCTGGATCGCGCCCCGGCGCGTAAGCCCGACATCTGGGGCGCGTCCGTCACGACGTGGCGTCCGCCGTACCAGTGGGATCTGCGCGACGGCGAGTGGTTCGTCGAGAACCACGCGACCGCCCGCGAGCTGGCCCGCGACTGCGTGGCCGCCTTCGCGGGCCTCGAACCGGTCGAGTCGCGGCGGCAGGCGCTGCTCCGCCTGTACGAGACGGCGCCGTACGATCCGGCCGGCCCGCCCGAGGACCGGCGTGAGCAGTGGGCGGCGGCCGCGGACGAGGAGATCCTCGGCGGGCTGCCGGAGCTGGCGGGCCCGATCGACCACCTCCGCTGGGTCTGTGAAGGGCTCCTGCCCACGCACGACCATCTCCGCGACGTCGTGCCGCTGCCGGGACCGCCCGGCTACGGCGTCGCCGGCCTGCTGCGGGCGATGGGACAGGACGCCGTGCCCGCCGAGGTGGCCGTCGCGCTCGGCGCCCGTACGGCGGAGGTGACCGAGGTGCTCGCGGAGGTCGAGCCGGAGGACTGGTCCGGCCGGATCCGCACCTGGCTGGCACAGGGGCTGGCCGCCGGGCAGGCCGACGCGTGCCGTGCCTGGCTGGACATGGCGATCCGGTTCGTGTGCGCGGTGCACGGCCTTCCCGACGAACCGGCCGACCCGGATGAGTACGGCGTTCCCGTCGGCGGTTTCACCTACGACCAGATCCGGCTGTTCCGGCCGCGGCGCGTCGTCTCCAATCCGCTCGCCGCCCGGTTCGGCGCCGGAGGCGCCGCAGCACCCGCGAAGGCGACCGCCGAGACCGCCGAGTACGGGACCGCGCTGATCGGACAGCCGGACGTCGTCGCGATGCTGCGGACGATCGGCGAGGCGCGCTCCGGCCCGGTACGGCTGCTCATCGCCGGCCCGGACGGCACCGGAAAACACGACGCGGCGCAGGAAGTGGAGCGGATCATGCGCGGCCGCGGGCTGGCCGACGGCCCGCTCTGGATGTCGGACGCCATCTACTCGGGGCAGAGCGACGCGGTGGCCGCCTTCCACGTCGCCGTACGGGACTCACGCGGCGAACGCCTCGTCATCATCGACAACCTCGACGCCCTGGCCGACGAGCCGCAGAACGGCAGTGCCGTGATGGAGGAGCTGCACCGGCTCCTCGACGTCTACGACGACCTGCACGTCGTGGCGCTGACCGAGACGCGTGGCGACGAACGGCTGCGGGAGGTCAACCCGGGCCTGCTCCAGCGGTTCCAGGTCGTCCGCACCCGCCCGTTCACCGCCGAGGGGTACGCCGAGCTCTTCCGCCGGGCGGTGGAGCAGCGCGGCGGCACCGCCGATCCGGACGCCGCGACCGCCGCCGGCGCGCTCCTCGCCCGTACGGCGCCGGTCCGCAACCTGCGCAACGCCCGGCTGGCCCACGGTCTCGCGGAGACCATCCTCGAGGAGGTCCGGTCCCGTACGACGCCGGGAACCCGGCCGGCCGTGACCCTGGCGGACGTCCCGGCCACCTTCGTCGCCGACGGCGTCCACACGGACCCGCTCGCCGAACTCCGCGCCCTCATCGGGCTCGGCGAGGTCAAGCAGGAGATCGAGCTCTGGCTGGACCAGGCGGAGGCGGCGCGCAAGCGCCGAGAGGCGGGCCTGCGCGCCGTGGCGCCTGCCCGGCACATGGTGTTCACCGGCAACCCGGGAACCGGCAAGACTCACGTGGCACGACTGCTCGCGGGCATCTACAAGCGGTTCGGCCTGCTCACGTCGGGCCACCTGGTGGAGGCGACCCGCTCGGACCTGGTCGGGCAGTACCTCGGCCAGACCGCGGTCAAGACCCGGCGCCTGGCGGAGCAGGCGCTCGGGGGAGTGCTGTTCATCGACGAGGCGTACTCCCTGGCCCGGTCGGACAGCCACGAGGACTACGGCCCCGAGGCGATCACCGAACTGCTCAAGTTCATGGACGACCACCGCGACGACCTCGCCGTGGTCGTCGCCGGGTACGAGGCGGAGATGTTCGACTTCCTGTCCGCCAACCCCGGCCTGGCCTCCCGCTTCCCCACGACGGTGCGCTTCCCGGACTACGGCGACGACGAGCTGATCGAGATACTGGAGCTCCAGGCGGATGAGGCGGGCCTACGGCTCGGCGAGGGCGTCGCGGACAAGGTCCGCGGGCTCATCCGCCGGCAGCCGCGGGGACGCTCTTTCGGCAACGCTCGGCTCATGCGCAACGTCCTCGAACGCGCGTCCGCGCTGCAGTCCCGCCGCCTGGCCGATGTACCGGACGCGGACCCCGCCGAACTCCGCGCCGAGGACATCCCCGGCACACTGAGCGGCCGCATACGCACCGGGCCGCCCGTCGACCCGATCGCCGAACTCGACGCGATGATCGGCCTGACGGACGTCAAGCGGGAGGTACGGCGGCTGGTGGCCGAGGTCCGGAGCGAGAGCCTGCGCCGGGACGCCGGCCTGCCGGTGAACGCGCCCGCCCGGCACCTGGTGTTCTCCGGCAGGCCCGGAACCGCCAAGACGTCGGTCGCCCGCGTACTCGCCGGTGTCTACGCCGATCTCGGCCTGCTGTCGTCCGGTCATCTCGTCGAGGTCGCGCGCGCCGATCTCGTCGCCGGTTACATCGGCCAGACGGCGGCGAAGGTGACCGGCGTGGTCGAGCGCGCGCTCGGCGGAGTGCTGTTCATCGACGAGGCGTACACGCTCACCCCACGTGAGTCGCCGTGGGACTTCGGCCACGAGGCGGTCGCCACGCTGGTGAAACTGATGGAGGACCACCGTGCCGACCTCGTGGTGATCGTCGCTGGCTACGGGGAAGAGATGGATCTGTTCCTGGACGACAACCCGGGTCTCGCGTCGCGCTTTCCGAAACGACTGGAGTTCCCGGACTATTCGGACGAGGAGCTCGTGGCGATCTTCGCGTCAATGGCGGAGAAGGAGGGCTTCGCCCTCGCACCGGACGTCCGCGACGCGATCGCCGGCCGCCTCCGCGGTACGGAACGCGGCCCGTCGTTCGGCAACGGCCGTATGATCCGGAACCTGCTCGAAGCGACGATCGGCCGCCAGGCCGAGCGCATCACCACGGACCCGGGCGCCACGGACCTGAGCGCCACCGACATCGGCGTCCTCCGCGTCGAGGACCTGCCGGAAGCGGACGCCCCCGACACGACCGAGGGGCGACCCGGCCTGTACCTGTGACCTCACGCGGCGGCGCCGTCCCGAGTAACACGGCGCCTACCCGGCGATCATCAGGCCCATGAGGCCTCCCGGTGACACTCGCGCCGAGTCAGGGGGCCATGCGCTCGCGCAGGGCCCGGATCCGCTCCCGCACCGCGCGGCGGCTGAGCTTCGCGTCGGGAACGAGGGAGTCCCAGCCGTGGCAGGCGCCGGGGTACAGGTGGAACTCGGTTGGGACGGCGAGCGCGTACTCGACGAGCCGGGCGTCGTCCGCCTTGACGCTTCCCATGATCATGCCTCCGCCGTGGATCCAGTACAGGCACGGAAGAATCCCCGGCAGATCGACGGGGCGGTAGATCCGAAGCCGGACCGGGGCGTGGCGCTCGGTGATGGTGATCCGCTCGTCGGACACCTCGGGAACCACGAGGGCCGTGCGCTCCTTCCGGATCGCCGGCAGGTCCTCGTACCCGACCCCGGACGCGTCGAACGGGCGGACCGGTGCCGCGGAAAGGCCCGCGGCCAATTCGGGGTCCAGATGCACGTCGGGCATCGCCGGCCTCCTTGCTCGAAGTGCGAGTTCCCGGCGAGTCTCGACCCTCAGTGATCGGGTGGTCAATAGCGCATCCGAATGCTAATTCGCATTAGCGCCCTTGACGCGGTCAGTCGCCATCCTCCAGGATCCGTTGATTAGGCCAGCTTAATACGTATTAGCAGAGGGGATCGGATGTCGGACGCGGCGTCGAGACGCATCACCCAGCGTGACATCGCGAAGCTCGCGGGGGTCAGCCAGACGACCGTCTCTCTGGTGCTCAACAACCGGTCCAGCGAAGAGACACGGATCCCTCCGGAGACGAGGGACCGAGTGCTCTCGGTGATCCGTGAGACCGGATACGTGGCCGATCCCGTCGCGCGACGTCTGGTGGACCGGCACAACCGGATCCTCGGCGTCTTCACGTATGAGCCGGTCTTCCCCAGCGCCACGGCCGACTTCTACCATCCGTTCCTGGTCGGCATCGAGGAGTGCGCCGAGAGGCTGGGCTGCGACCTGCTGCTGCTGACCAGCGTGCCGGTCATCGACGGGCGGCGTCGCATCTACCACGAGGCCAACCGCCTTCGTCTCGCCGACGGCTGCATCCTGCTCGGCCGTTCTCTGGACCGCGATGAGCTCGCCCGGCTGGTCTCGGAGAACTTCCCGTTCGTCTCGGTCGGACGGCGCGACGACGCGGGCGGCCCCGTGCCGTACGTCGGGGCCGACTACGGCCCGGCCGTCCGCGCCCTCGTCGAACGGGCCAGGGCACTCGGACATACCCGCCTCGCCTACCTCGGCCATGGCGAAGGAGCCGAGTCTTTGGCGGACCGGATGAGCGGCTTTCTCGAAGCGGCGGGAGACCTGCCGGTACGGCACGTGCGCCCGACCGCCGGCGGTCCGGCCGAGTTGCTCGACGCCCTGGAGGGGGTCACGGCCGTCTTCGCCGAGGAGTACGCCGACGCGGTGGCCATCGCCGACGAGGCCCTCGGGCGTGGCGTCTCCCTACCGGCCGACCTGTCGATCGTGACCCTGGGCGACCCGACGCGCCCGGCGCCCACCGACATCGACTTCACCGGCTTCCGTATCCCGCGCCGGGAGATGGGCCGGCAGGCCGTCCAGGTCCTGACCGGGCTGCTGGAGGGCGGCCCTCTCGTACAGCGACTGCTGCCCTGCGAACCGGTCGAGGGCTCGACGCTCAGCGGCCCCGCGACGTGAAAGGAGCCATGTTGGCCGAGATGGAGACCGACGTGCTGGTCGTCGGGGGAGGGCTCGGCGGAGTCGCGGCGGCTCTCGCCGCGCTGCGCGCGGGACGACGTGTCGTCCTCACCGAGGAGTACGACTGGCTGGGCGGTCAGCTCACCAGCCAGGCCGTTCCCCCGGACGAGCACACGTGGGTCGAGCGCTTCGGCGTCACCGCCGGCTACCGGGAGCTGCGGAACGGAATCCGCGCGTTCTACCGGAAGCACTTCCCGCTCACCGACCGTGCCCGTGCGTGGCGTGAGCTCAATCCAGGGGCCGGCTGGGTCAGCCCGCTCTGCCATGAGCCGCGCGTCGCCGTGGCCGTGCTGGAGGCGATGCTCGCGCCCTATCGAGGCGGCGGCCGGCTTCTCGTGCTGCAGCCGTACCGGCCGGTCGCGGCGGAGACCGACGGGGACCGGGTGACGGCGGTACGGGTCGCCCACCGGCACGGCGGCGGCGAGACGACGATCTCCGCGCCGTACATCCTCGACGCCACCGAGACCGGGGAACTGCTGCCGCTGACAGGTACCGAGTACGTGACCGGGTTCGAGGCGGAGTCCGACACCGGCGAACCCAGCGCTCCGGCGAAGGCGCAGCCGCTCAACATGCAGGCGGTCTCCGCGTGCTTCGCGATCGACCACGTGCCGGGCGACCACACCATCGACCGACCGCCGAACTACGCGTTCTGGCGCGACTACGCCCCGCCGTTCTGGGGCGGCAACCTGCTCGGCTGGCGTTCACCCCATCCCCGCACGCTGGAGATCACCGAGCGGAGCTTCACCCCCAACCCGGACGACGATCCCCTGGCCGTACGGGCCGATCAGCGGCGCAACCCCGGGGACGGGAACCTGTGGACCTTCCGCAGAATCGCCGCTCGCCGGCTGTTCACCGAGGGGGTATACGCCAGCGACATCACGCTGGTCAACTGGCCGTTGATCGACTACCTCCTCGGCCCGGTCTTCGAGACCGACGACGCGGACCGGCACCTCCGGGGAGTCAGGGAGCTGTCCCTCTGCGTGTTCTACTGGCTGCAGACCGAGGCGCCGCGCCCGGACGGCGGCACCGGCTTCCCCGGCCTACGGCTGCGCGGTGACGTCACGGGGTCATCCGACGGGCTGGCGCAGGCACCGTACATCAGGGAGAGCCGCCGAATCCGGGCCGAACGCACCATCGTCGAGCACGACCTGTCGGTCGCCGTGCGCGGCGACAAGGGAGCCGTGCGCTACCCCGACTCGGTCGGCATCGGGATGTACCGCATCGACCTGCATCCCACGACAGGCGGCGACAACTACCTCGACGTGGCGAACAGCCCGTTCGAGATCCCCCTCGGCGCGCTCATACCCCAGCGTGTCGAGAACCTGCTCCCCGCCGGCAAGAACCTCGGCACCACGCACATCACCAACGGCTGCTATCGACTGCACCCCGTCGAATGGAACATCGGCGAGGCCGCCGGCGTGCTGGCCGCCTTCTGCCTGGATCGCGGGACCACGCCCAGGGCGGTCCGCAACGATCCCGGCCTGCTCACCGACTTCCAGGCCCGCCTCGAGGCCCAGGGAGTCGAACTCCACTGGCCGGACATCGCCGGCTACTAAGGAGCCCCCCAATGAAGATCACCAGGTTGCTGAGCCTCGGGCTCGCGATCCTGCTCGGCCTGACCGCCTGCGGGGGCGGCGGGTCGGGCCAGGACAACGGCAAGATCTCGCTGCGCATGACCGTCTGGACCGCCAACGCCGACCATCTCAAGCTGTTCAACGGGATCGCCGACGAGTACCGCCGGGCTCACCCGAACGTCGTCTCCATAAAGTTCGACCCGTTGCCGGTGGAGAACTACAGCACCGCGCTGACCACGCAGATCGCCGGTGGCAACCCGCCCGACCTCGCCTGGATCCTGGAGAACACGGCGCCCGACTTCGTCGCCTCCCACGCGCTGCGTCCGCTCGACGACACGCTGAAGAAGTACCCCGGCTACCAGTACGGCGACCTGGCCGCCGGCCCGACCCGGCTGTGGCGCCAGGACGGAACGCTCTACGCCTACCCGTTCTCCACGTCGCCCTTCGGCGTCTTCGTCAACACCGACCTGCTCAAGAAGGCCGGCCAGAAGCCCCCCGCCGCAGGCTGGACCTGGGACCAGGCGATCGCGGCCGCGTCCGCGGTGCACCAGCGGACCGGCAAGGCGGGCCTGGTGGTCCGCGACTTCGACTACAAGGCGTGGGACAACCTGGCCACCGTGTGGGGCGGCTGGGGCGCCGAGGCGTGGAGCGAGGACGGGAAGACCTGCGGCTTCACCAAGCCCCAGATGGTCCAGGCGATGACCTTCCTGCACAAGGCGATCTTCGACCAGAAGGCGATACCCGGCCCTGGCACGTCGCCGGACTTCTTCGCCGGCGACGCCGCCATGACCATCACCCAGATCAGCCGGGCCGCCCTCCTCAAGGGCGCGGGGTTCCACTGGGACCTGGTCCCGCTTCCGACCGGGCCGAACGGCGCCTACAACGTCATCGGCCAGGGCGGGATCGGGGTGCTGAAGAAGGGCAGGCACGCGAACGCGGCTGCGGACTTCCTGGCCTTCTTCACCGACCCGGCCAACTCCGCCAAGCTCGCGCAGTACTTCCCGCCGCCGCGAACGCCGCTGCTGACGGCCGATGCCCTGGCCAAGAGCAACCCGCTGCTCAAACCCGACCAGCTCCAGAAGATCGTCATCGACGGCATCGCGAAGGGACGGGTCAAGCCCAACCACACCGGCGAGGCCGAAATCGCCCAGACGGTGCGTGCCTCACTCGATCCGCTGTGGCAGCCGACGGCCGACGTGCCGAAGGTGATGGCCTCGGTGTGCGGCTCCATCCAGCCGCTGCTGGCCAAGTGATGGCGGTTCGGACCCCCGCTCGTACGGCCGTCACCGGCCGTCCGAGCGCCACCCGAAAGGCCGGACCGTTCTGGACCGCCCGGCGCCGCGACCACCTCGTCGGCTACCTGTTCGTGGCGCCACAGCTCATCGGCAGCGTGATCTTCGTCCTGGTGCCCCTCGGCATGATGGTCTGGTACAGCCTGAACGAGTGGAACGTGCTGGCGGGCACGTTCGACTTCGTCGGCGCGGACAACTACCGCCGGCTGGCCGAGGACCCCAAGCTGCCCTCAGTACTCACGGCGACGGCACTGTTCTCCGCCGGGCTGGTCGCGGTCAACCTGACCCTGGCCCTCCTCCTGGCGGTCCTGCTCAACCAGAGGCTGCGCGGCACCGTGGTCTTCCGCGTCCTCTTCTTCTCCCCGGTGGTCGTCTCGCTGGTGGCGTGGACCATCGTGTGGAATTTCCTCCTGCAGAAGAACGGCGGGATCAACGGCCTGCTGTCCGTGGTCGGCGTGACCGGCCCCAACTGGCTGCGCACGGGCGGCGGGGCCATGTTCTCCGTGATCGTGGTGCAGGTCTTCAAGAACGTGGGCCTCAACATGGTGCTGTTCCTCGCGGCCCTCCAGGACGTACCCGCGTCGGTGTACGAGGCGGCACGGCTCGACGGGGCGGGGGCCTGGCGGCGGTTCCGCTCCATCACCGTGCCATTGATCAGCCCGACACTGCTGCTCACCTCGATCATCACCGTGGTCGGCTCGCTGCAGGTCTTCGCCCAGATCGCGGTCCTCACCCAGGGAGGACCGGGCACGTCCACCACGGTGCTCGTCTACTACCTGTACCAGCAGGCCTTCCAGTTCCATCAGTTCGGCTATGGGTCGGCCCTCGCGGTGCTGCTGTTCGCGATCGTCTTTCTGCTCACGCTGCTCCAGTGGCGCCTTCGGAGGAGGTGGGTCTTCCATGAGGCGTAAGACCGCGCTGTACGGGCTGCTGTGCGTGCTGTGCGTCCCGTTCATCTTCCCGACCTGGTGGATGGTCACCTCGTCGCTCAAGCCGGTCGGTCAGATCTTCGCCTCGCCGCCGTCGCTGTTCCCCTCCACCATCGACGCCGGGGCCTACCGCAAGGTCTTCACCCTCCAGCCGTTCGCACGGCAGTACGTCAACAGCCTCTACATCGCCATCGTCGTCACCATCGGCACGATGGCGGTCTCCTCACTCGCCGGGTACGCGTTCGCGCGCATCCGGTTCCGCGGCGCGAACGCGCTGTTCCTCGTGATCCTGGTCGGCCTGCTGATCCCCAGCGAGGTCACCATCGTGCCGCTGTTCCAGATGTTCCACCGGTGGGGCCTGACCAACACGCACTGGCCGCTGATCCTGGTGCCCATCTTCGGTGCGCCGAGCGTGCTCGCCACCTTCATCATGCGCCAGTTCTTCCTGGTCCTGCCGAAGGAACTGGAGGAGGCCGCGCAGGTCGACGGGCTGGGCCGGCCGGCCACCTTCTGGCGGATCGCGCTGCCGCTGGCGCGCCCCGCGCTGGGCGCGGTCGCCATCTTCACCTTCCTGCAGAGCTGGAATCTTTATCTCGAGCCGATCGTCTACCTCTCCTCGCCGGAGAAGTTCACCCTGCCCCAGGCGCTCACCCAGTACGTCGACTCGTACGGCGGGCCGATGTGGAACGTGCAGTTGGCCGCGGCCTCGCTCACGGCCATCCCAGTGATCATCGTCTTCGTGATCGCGCAGCGGCAGTTCATCGAAGGCCTGTCGCACACCGGCCTCAAATAGCCGGCCTCGACTCGCACACCGGCCTCGAATAGCCGGCCTCGACCACCCGACGTCACCGCATCCCGGAAGTACCCCCTCCCCAAGGAGTCGATCCTCCGTGAAACCGCACCCTCCCCTGCCCTCGACGTCCCCCCTGACCCGCCGCAGCATGCTCGCCGCGGCCGGTGGAGCGGCCCTGCTCGCCGCACTTCCGGCGAGCCGTGCGGGCGCCACGGCGGCGGGCTCCCTGCCGGACGTGCCGCCGCTGCCGCCGGGAGCGCCGAACCGCAGGCTGTTCGCCCCGGCCGAGCAGCGCTACGCCCCGTACCTGGTGACCCTCGCGCCGATGGTCGACGACATCGACGACGACGGCTTCTTCGCCGGCGGCTGGTGGCGTACGCCCGCCGCGCCGTACAACGCTCGTGTCCAGGAGCACGTCCACACGCTGAGCTGGTTCTACGCCAACGCCCGGCGCTGGAACCCGTACGCCGGCAACCCCACGCTGCTCGCCGCCCTGGACGCCGCCCTCGGCCACTACCTGGGTCTCCAGCACGCGGACGGCTCGTGGCCGGAGTATTCCAGCAGCGAGCACTCGATGCCGGCCACCGGCTTCGCCATGGGGTATCTGAGCAAGACCCTGGGCATCCTGCGGAAGGCCCACGTCCTGCCCGAGCGCCAGGTCCAGATCCGGACGGCTCTGCACTCCGCCATGACCTGGTTTCTGGATCCCGCCACCACCGCGATCTGGCAGACACCTCTGGCGTACGCCAACCAGGCCACCGCCGGACTGGCCGGCGCGTCCCTCGCGCTGAACCTCGACCCCGACTCGTTCCTGCGGCGGCGCCTGACGGACGCGATCGCGCGACTCGCCCGCACAGGTCAGAGCCCCGCCGGGTTCTTCATCGAGCAGCGCGGCATGGACATGAACTACAACTTCGAAGTCATGCTGCCCGAGACGGCCGACGCCTATCACCAGACCGGCGACAAGACGTTCGTGTCGATGGCGCGTGCCTTCGCCGACTGGCTCGGCTACAACCTGGTCCGCGAGCCCGACGGCTCGGGCTACATCGCCAACATCGCCCCGTCCACGCGTACCAGCAGCATTTACTACGACGATGTCCGGCCTGACCCCGACCGGACCGCGCTGAACTCGCTGTTCGTGCCGGAGGTTCCCGCGCTGGGCGCGTTCATGACCGCGCGGGAGGACCTCGCCGCCGCGCGTGCCGCGTGGGCGGCCGACCCGGCGCCGGTACCACCGCTGCAGAAGCAGGACACCTCGCCGCGCATCCTCACCCACGCGATCTACGGCGAGAGGTTCCCGACCAGAAAAGAGAAGAAGAAGGCCGTCGCGGAGCTGCCGTACCTGAAGACGACTCACTTCGTAGAGCGGCGCAGCGACCTGGGACAGGACTTCCTGTACGTCCGGCGTCCGGGCCTCTATCTCGGCGGCTACTTCGGCACCCGCGCGACGACCCGCACCCGTACCGGCCTGACCTTCCTGTGGCACCCCACCGCCGGCATGGTGGTGCACTCGGTCAACGACAGCAACGAGGGCTGCTGGGCCACGGTGCTGAGCAACGGCAACGCGGACGCTGCGGCTAACCAGCCCGCCGAGTACTTCGACGGCGTGCCGGGCGGAACGGCCTGGACCGGCGAACACTCGCACGGCGAGGGTACGTTCGGGATCCGCTACCACACGGCGAGCTCGAGCGTCCGAACCGACGTGACCATCGACCACGCCACCGTACGCCGCTCAGTGCGGGCGACGTCGGCCGCCACCGAACAGATCCCCCTGATCCTGCACCCCACCGACAAGGTGACCTTCACCGACGGCACCCGCGCGACGTACGGCACCGACACGAGCGCAACCGCCACGGGCCTTGATCTGCGTCGTGGGAACATCGTGATCGCCATCCGCTGGGGCACGGCTCGGCCGGCTACTCTCCGGCACGGCGCGTCGACGTACTTCCGCGACGGCGAACGCCTCATCCACGTCCTGCGGATTCCTCATGAGGGCTCGCTGGACACCACCATCAAGCTCACCTGAAAGACGCGGTGGAGGCTCGATGAGGATTTCCGTCAGGGTGCGGAACCGGAGATCACCGAACACGGTCGTATCTGGGTGTAAGCCAGGAAACATCCAGGCCGCCGACCGCGCGTGAGGTAACGATGACGAACGCTGTGGAGACCCTGATTCGGCAGCGGACGGCCGTACCGCCGGCCACCCTGGCCCGCGGCCTCGTGGAGCACCAGGACTGGTACGTTCCCGCTGCAGTGGCTCGCGCCGCCGGTGTCAAGGGCGCGCCGCTCGAGGCTATGCCGCAGGCCGGCGTCCTTGAGGGAAACATGGCCATCTTCACTGCCAAGGAGCACGTACGGTTCTTCCGGATAGGCGGGGCGGGCGGTTATGTCGGCGGCGTCCCTGGGCACCAACTCTTCGCGAGCCTCGACGACCGGCTGGGCTCGATCGAGATCAATCCTCTCGGGCCCGAGGACGAGCGGATGGGGATCACGCGGGAAGGTTTCCCCGCGCTCAGGTTGTGGGCGCATGGCATCGCCTTTGAGACCCGCCTGCGCGGTACCTCTCAAGAAGGCGCCGCAGAGATCCTCCACCGCTATCGGGTCATGCGAGAGTTCGGCCACTATCTCGTCGTCAAATGGACGCCGCCGGAGGGCAGCAGTCGTCCCTTCCGGCTGGAGATCCCCGATCTGCCGGGGATCAAGTTCGTCCTCGCCTTCAGCGCCCTTGATCGGCTGGACGCTTGTCTCGCGGCGATTCCCGAAGGCGAGAGGAGCCAGCTGGACGCCAGCGCCGCCATCGGCGGGGAGGACCTGTTCCGCGGTCTAGCGCAGGCCGATCTCGGCATTCTTCTCAATTTCGCGGCGACCGATTCCGTGCTGTCGGAGATGGTGGTACCACGGCTTTGGGACGCCGTACTGTCCGCAGAGTGACGCTGGCAGAGGGGCCGGTAACGGCACTTGCACCTGCTCTTCGCGCCGATCGGGCCGGGGCTTGGTGGCGACCGCATGATCGTCGCCGAACCCGGCCCGCGCCATCCGTTCGCGATCGGCGAACCATTCTTGCTGCACGTACAGCTCCCGGTAGACAAGGGCGTGCCTTTGCGGCCTGTTGTCTGGTCATCGTCAGCCGGGTTGGAAGAATGAGAGCATTTTCTGGGCGGCGTCCGGTGACATTAGCAATTCCTTCATTTCCGCGGACATCCGGGCGGCAGCGCTGGTGCGTTCGAACATCTCGCGTTCGTATTCTTCGACGGCGGTGGGAAGGTCGTGCGGGTGCGCGGCCAGCGCGAGAGCGAGCCGGGCGCCGTCGAGCAGCGCCATGTTGGCGCCCTGCCCGGTCGGCGGCATCAGGTGCGCGGCATCGCCGACCAGCGTGACGCCCGGCGGCGACGGCCAGGTCAGGCCGACCGGGAGGGTGGTGATGGACCGGGGCGTCACCGCGTCGTCGCAGGCCGCGATCAGCGCGGTGATCTGTGGGTCCCAGCCAGGGAGCAGGTCGATCAGCCGCGCCCGGGCAGCTGCCGGGTCGTCGAACGGGATCCCGCTGGTGGCGAACCAGTCCTCTGCGGTGTTGTAGAAGCTCACGCCTATGCGAACGCGGCCGTCGCCGTTGCGCTGCGCCGCCAGGGATATTCCGTTGCCGAGCACCCAGTAGTTGCCGCGCCCGACCATCGCCGCGAGGTCGGGGTGCGTGCGGTCGATATCGGGGATGCCGACCTCGACGACGTTCTGGCCGATATGCGCCGGGCGGGCGTCGGTGAGCAGCGCGCGGACCCGGGAGGCCGCGCCGTCCGCGCCGACCAGCAGGTCATACGTCGCAGTGCTGCCGTCGGCGAAGTGCAGCAGGCCGTTGTCGGCGGATGTGAACGCGTGCCCCCAGCGCACCATGTCTTCGGGGAGGGAATCGAGCAGCAGGTTGCGCAGATCGGCGCGGTCGACCTCGGGTCGCTTCAGCGGGGCGTCGTCGGGCGTGTCCTCCTGGAGCAGCAGGGTGCCATCCGGGGTGAGAAGACGCATGTCCTGGCCTTCACCACGGGCGATCGAGTAGAACCGCTCGATCAGACCGGCCTCGCGCAGCGCCCGCTGGCCGGAGTGGATATCGAGCATGCCGCCCTGGCCGCGCGCACCGCGCGACGGTTCTCGTTCGTACACGACGGCGTCGATGCCGTTGACGTGCAGCACGCGGGCGAGGGCCAGGCCGCCCAGGCCTGCTCCGACGATGGCGATGTCCATGGCTACTCCCGATTCAAGATCGCCGAGCGACGCGCCGAGCGGGCCGGCGGGATGGACATCAAGCAGTTCCAGGCCGCCTACGGGCCATATCTGGAACGGACCTTCGCAACAGGGCGATTCCCCGCGCTGGCCACGGTCGTACGCGACGGCCCCCACCTGAGCGCCGATGAGACCTTCCAGATCGGCCTTGAGTTCCTCCTCGACGGCATCGAAGCCCGCATCTCAAGCTGACGCGCGGGCGAGTGCTCCGGTTCGCGGGGGCTGGGGGCGGCGGAGCCCCCAGCGGTGCGCTCGATCAACCATCGGTGATCGATTCCTGATGCGTTGATCCTGAGAACCAGATTCGAACGGGATTGCGCTCCCGAGATCTCCTCGAACAGTGATGCGGTACACGCGAAACCAAACGACCTTGACAAGCTGAATTAGGCAGGGAGGCGGGCATGAACTCGGATGATCTGCACAGTCATCCAGGCTGGAGCGCACTGGTCGAAGCGGAGCGCCAGGTTCACATGCGGCGGGCCGAAATCCTCCGAGCGGAGGAGCGGACCGAGCTGCTGGCCGCGGCAATGGCCAGCAGCTCGAACTGGGATCAGGGTGCAGCTCTGTTGTTTCTGCGGCAATTTCCCGACGACGTGCCGACCCTGCTCCCCTCGCTTGTCGCCTTGTCTCTCTCGCAACGCTGGATAGGGCTCGTTATGGAGGTGATCCGAACCAGCCATACCCGTAACGAGATGATCATGAACGCCTTGCGCGACCTAATCAGATCCAACATCGCCGCCTTGACGGATGATTCCTACTATGCCGACTATTTCGGATTGGCCAACCTGATCCGCAACATTGACGCAGAGGATCTGTTGGCCGAGCTTGCGGCTCAAGCGCACCAGAGTTCCGACCCCGAGATCCGAGAGGAGTTCGCCCACTACCTCGAAGAGGAGTAGGCGGCGGATCGCCGAGCCCCAACCAGTTCCGTTTGCGCCCCGGCCCAGGGCCGCGGTCCCGTCGGAGGCGTCTTCAACCGATCCGGCTGAGGGCGCACCTGGACGCTGTCTCCTCCATGATGGGTGCGTGGCGAGAGAACGGCAGATCTTGGCGTGTTCGGGACTGTGCGAGCGCATCTGCTGGCGCAGGATGTGATCTTCGTGTCCGGCGGCAGCGTGGTGAACCTGCTGGCGGTATGGCGCGCGCATCGGCTCGACGCCATCTTGCGGGAGTGCTGGGAGGTGGGTGTCGTACTCGCCGGACAGAGCGCCGGCAGCATCTGCTGGCACCAGGGAGGAGTAACCGACTCCTTCAGCGACGAACTCGATCCAGTCGATGACGGCCTGGGCTTCCTGCCGTTCAGCAACGGCGTCCACGACGACCTAGCGGACCAACCCCGCCGGAGGCGATTCCGCGACCTCGTCGGTGCGGGGAAGCTCCGGGCCGGTTACGCGACTGAAGACGGCGTCGCCCTGCACTATGTGGGCGATCAGCTTCATGAAGCCCTGGGCATGCTCCCCGGTCGGAATGCATGGTGGGTCGAGCCCGACGGTGCTGGGCGCTACCAGCAGAGACCGATTCCCGCGCGACGCTGGCTGCCGTGAGCAGTTGGGCTCGGACTCGGCGGTTGTACTGAGGTGACTGGCCGCCCGCTACGGCACGGCCGGAGAGACCGGCGCCCACGCCACACACGTGTAGGGCGTGCCGGAGCGGGCGGCCAACTCCGGACGGTCCCAACTCCCTGACGGCTCAGCACTGCGGCATATCGTTGGCTCACCACCCTCTGGAGGTGTGAGCACGCCGCGGATAGGGAATCCGATACGGGCGCTGATGTGACTCGACGATCGTGTCCTCGGACGCTGGCTCTACAACCGGAAGCCGGTATCGCTCCGCGTGCAGATCGCCCTAACAGTCACCGTTGCGGCCCTGGCGATGCTGTTCGCCATGCTCACTGGGAAGCTCCTATTCCTGATACTCCCAGTTCCCTCGATCGCCGCGGCCTGGTACCGGCAATGCCGTTACACCCGCCGACCCGGCTGACCCACCAGCGCCTCCGGCAGGGGCGCTCCAGGGGGAGTTGGTTGATCGAGCGCGCCACTGGGGCTCCGCCGCCCCCAAAACCCCACGAGCCGTGGCACTCACCCGCGGGATGAGGACTGTCACCACGTCCCGCCGTTCGCGCGGGCGAGCACCACGGACCGATGCGAACGGCACTCCGGCTGCCCGGACTCGTACGGCAGGCGTCAAGATCGTTCGCCCCGGTGGCTCCCGCCGTGGCTCCCGGGAGCCACCATCGCACACCGCTCCCGCTCATAGGTGGTCGCCCATGGAGATACAGTCCCCTCGTGGATCAGAATCCGCCACTTGTACGCGAACTGTTCCCGGAGCTCGTAGCTGAGCTGATCGCGTGTCTCCAGGAAATAGAGGAGACCGAACTCTCAATCGCCGCCTGGGATATCCGACTACATAGCTGGTGTACTTGTAACGACCATTTCTGCCAAAGCTTCTACACGGCCGAACCGCCCGACGGGCCATACGGCTCTGGTCATCGCTGCGTGCCCTTGATCCCCAAGAAGGGGGACCTGATCCTCGACGTCGTCGAAAACCAGATCATGTTCGTCGAAGTCTTGGGCCATCCCAAGCTGCGGGAATCCTCGACGTGACACGCTAAGCGCCGCCAACGTGGGTAGTCGGCGCCGTTGATCGGCGATCACCTGCGGTGGACGCTGACCTGCACCTTCCTGGTGAGGTCCCGGTGAGCGACCGTACGCCAGTGTCTCGTCCGCGCGACGGCGGGACGTGGTGACAGACCTATCCGCGCGGGCGAGTGCTCCCCCACCGTCTGATGGCCGGAGGGCGAGCGGAGCGAGTCTGCCGGCGGGCCTGCCGCCCGTCCCGCGAGAACGATCCGGCCGGAGGAGGCTGGAGGAATCCGCGCTTGATCCTTCGTCCGGGGGCCGTCCGATCGGCACGGCCGGAGGGGCCGGCGCCCACGCCGCAGGCCCGTAGGGCGTGCCGGAGCGGGCGGCCTGCGGCGGCGCTTGCGCCGCCGCCTTGACAAGGCGCGGCCGAAGGCGTCCACGCCTGCACAGGTCAAGTCGCCGCTGGCACGCAAGCCGTACGACTTCCGTCACGCGGGTGTCTCGCTGCGGCTGAACGCTGGGACTCCAGCGACCGATGTCGCTGAGTGGGCGGGGCACTCCGTGGAAGTCCTCGAACGGGTCTACGCGCACTGTCTCGATGGCCACGACGAACGATGGTTCGACAAGATCGATGCTGCACTGGTCGGCTGGCCCGGAGCCCCGGTGAATCCGCCGGGGCTCTTGCTTTTTGGGGGCTCCCTGCGAGGACGCTACGGATCCGAATCCGTGCATAGTCCGTGATCACTGACAATCGGCGGCGTCTGGTGGCACATGGCTGCACATATACGAAACCCCGGCGGACAGCGTTGTAGCTGTTCAGCCGGGGTTTTCGCTGATCATCTCGCGCGCCCCCTGCTGGATTCGAACCAGCGCACCCGGCTCCGGAGGCCGGTGCTCTATCCCCTGAGCTAAGG
The DNA here is from genome assembly GCF_040655075.1 of Actinoallomurus sp. NPDC050550. Lineage (NCBI taxonomy): Bacteria > Bacillati > Actinomycetota > Actinomycetes > Streptosporangiales > Thermomonosporaceae > Actinoallomurus > Actinoallomurus sp. NPDC050550. Next base: position 61,961 of record NZ_JBFAJC010000039.1, read on the forward strand.
GGGCTCGGGACGGATAGAGACTACCAGCTCACCGCCCTCGCTCGGACACATTAGCCGCCCCACGGGCCTGCCGTACGCGGCTGAGCTGGGCGAACGGCGTCCTCGGTGGCGGTGGAAAAGATCGTTGCGCTCTCGAATCCACGGTCAAGTGGAATGCATGTGGCGGTTCTCCGCGTGTCCGGGCCGGTGGACGCGTTAGCTTGGCGGCCGTGACATTGGGACGTGTGCTGGTCGTCGATGACGACGAGGTGATCAGGCAGCTGATCGCCGTGAACCTCCAACTGGAGGGTTTCGAGGTGCTGACCGCCGTGGACGGGCAGGACTGCCTCGACCGGGTACGGGACGTCGCCCCGGACGTGATCACCCTCGACGTCATGATGCCCCGGCTCGACGGCTGGGTGACGGCCATCAAGCTGCGCGACGACCCGGTGACGCGGGGCATCAAGGTCGTCATGATCACTGCGCGGGCCCAGGAGCACGACATCCGGCGTGGCCATGAGATCGGCGTCGACGCCTACGTGACCAAGCCGTTCGACCCGGCCGTGCTGATCCGTACGGTCCGGGAGCTGGCCGGCGCCGGTCCGGTGCCCTGAGCGCGAGAGTGTCCATATGTTGGTCGACTAGTCTCAGGCCGTGACCCCGGCCGAGCTGAACGCCGCCGTCGTGGCCGCCGTTCGCGGGGCGGTCGCCGACGGTGAGTTCGCCGTCCCCATCCCGGAGCGCGTTCCCGTCACGGCCACCGCGTCCGGTGACTACGCCAGTCCGCTTCCGCTGCGGCTGGCGGGTGCCGCCGGGCGGCCCGCCACGGAGATCGCCGCGCTGCTGGCGACCCGGCTGGGACGGATGCCGGGGGTGGGCGACGTACGGGTCACGGGGCCGGGTTTCCTCTCGATCGCCGTCGGTGCCTCGCTGATCAGCCGCGTCGACGAGACGTACGGCGTGATCGCTGTGCCGAGAGCGAGCTGGCCGGAGCGCCCGCTGACCTTCGACAACCCCGGATTCGTCGTGCGTTTCGCGTACGCGCGGGCCGCGGCCGTACGGCGGCAGGCGGTCGAGCTGGGCGTCCGCGCGGCCGAGGGGCCCCTGGAGGACCCGCGCGAGCGGCGGCTCGTGGGTCTGATCGCGGACTTCCCCGGGCGGGCCGAGCAGGCTGCCCGGACCGACGAGCCACGGCCGTTCACGCGGCAGTTGGAACTGATCGCCGATGCGTACCACGATGTCCACGAGTGGTGTCCGGCGTTGCCGAAGGGCGACGAACCCATCACCGGCCACCACTCCGCACGCCTTAACCTGGCTGGGGCGGCGTATGTCGTCCTGGGCAATGGCCTGCGCATGCTCGGTGAGACCCCGAACGACCGTCTTTGAGCGCAACGGAGAGAGCAGTCGATGAGTCGAGTTCACCCGGCCGGCCCACGGCACGCGGACGTGCTGCCGGAGGACCACCCGTCGCCCCCGCCCAGCGACCTGAACGCGCTCACGCCGAGCGTCTGGCCGCGCGGTGCGCGCCGTGAGGACGGGGTGCTGACGGTCGGTGGTGTGGACGTCCGTGATCTGGCCGGAGAGTTCGGCACGCCGCTGTACGTCTACGACGAAGAGGACTTCCGCTCGCGCTGCCGGGAGTTCGCGGCCGCCTTCAGCGACGGCGACGTCTACTACGCCGGCAAGGCGTTCCTGTGCACGGAGATCGCCCGGTGGGTGAAGGACGAGGGGCTCGGGCTCGACGTCTGCAGCGGGGGAGAGCTCGCGGTCGCGCTGCGGGCGGAGTTCCCGCCGGAGCGGATCACCTTCCACGGCAACAACAAGTCGAAGGCCGAGCTGGCGCGGGCGCTGGAGGTCGGCGTCGGCCACATCGTCGTCGACTCCTACGAGGAGATCGCCCGGCTCGGCTACCTCGCCCGCGAGCTGGGTGTCCGCCCCAAGGTGATGATCCGGGTCACGACGGGCGTCGAGGCGCACACGCACGAGTTCATCGCCACCGCCCACGACGACCAGAAGTTCGGGTTCGCCCGGGAGACGGCGCAGGAGGCCGCCCGGCGCGTCATCGACATCAAGGAGCTCGAGTTCGTCGGCCTGCACTCGCACATCGGCTCGCAGATCTTCGACACCGACGGATTCGAGCTGGCCGCCCGGCGCGTCGTCGAGCTGATGGTCGCCATCCGCGACGAGCACGGCATCGAGCTTCCCGAACTGGACCTCGGCGGCGGCTACGGCATCGCCTACCTCGAGGGCGACGACCCTCTCGATCCGAAGCACATCGCCGACAACCTGCGCGGCATCATCACCCGCATCTGCTCGGAGAAGGGCCTTCCCCTTCCGCGCCTGACCGTCGAGCCGGGCCGTACGATCGCCGGCCCGGGCGGCGTCACGCTGTACGAGGTGGGCACGGTCAAGCCCCTGGAGGGGCTGCGCACCTATGTGTCCGTGGACGGCGGCATGAGCGACAACATCCGCACCGCGCTGTACGGCGCCGAGTACACCTCGGCGCTCGTCTCCCGGAGCTCGGACGCGGCCCCGATGCTCAGCCGCCTCGTCGGCAAGCACTGCGAGAGCGGTGACATGGTGGTCCGCGACCTGTGGCTGCCGGCGGACCTCGCCCCGGGCGACCTGGTCGCGGTGGCGGCGACCGGCGCGTACTGCCGCTCGCTCGCCAACAACTACAACCACGTGCCCAAGCCGGCGGTCGTCGCCGTACGCGACGGCAGGGCGCGGCTCATCCTCCGCCGGGAGACCGAGGACGATCTGCTGCGCCTGGAGGTGTCTCCATGAGCTCCGCGGGACCGTTGAAGATCGCTCTGCTCGGCTGCGGGGTGGTCGGCACCGAGGTGGTCCGCCTCCTGCACGAGCAGGCGGCGGATCTCGCCGCGCGGGTCGGCGCGCCGCTGGAGTTGGCCGGCATCGCGGTGCGCCGGAAGGACAAGCGGCGCGAGGGCGTACCGGCGGAGCTGCTCACGACCGACGCGACCGGGCTGGTGACCCGCCCGGACGTCGACATCGTGGTCGAGGTGATCGGGGGCATCGAGCCGGCCCGTGGCCTTCTCCTCGACGCGATGAAGGCCGGCAAGTCGGTCGTCACGGCCAACAAGGCGCTGCTCGCCGAGGACGGCGCGACGCTCTTCGGCGCGGCCCGGGAGCACGGCGTCGACATCTACTACGAGGCGTCCGTGGCGGGCGCGATCCCGCTGCTGCGCCCGCTGCGCGAGTCGCTGGTCGGCGACCACGTGCACCGCGTCATGGGCATCGTCAACGGCACCACCAACTACATCCTCGACAAGATGGACTCCTCGGGCGCCGGTTTCTCCGACGCCCTGGACGAAGCGCAGGCCCTCGGGTACGCCGAGGCCGACCCGACGGCCGACGTCGAGGGCTTCGACGCGGCGGCCAAGGCGGCGATCCTCGCCCAGCTCGCCTTCCACACCCGGGTCACCGCCGCCGACGTGCATCGCGAGGGCATCACGGACGTCACCTCCGCCGACATCGCCAGCGCCAGGGCGATGGGCTGCGTCGTCAAGCTCCTGGCGATCTGCGATCGGGTGCCGTCGGACGACGGCCGGAACGGCCGTGGCGTGTCCGTCCGCGTCCACCCGGTGATGATCCCGCGCACGCATCCGCTGGCGAGCGTCCGCGAGGCGTACAACGCGGTGTTCGTGGAGGCCCAGTCCGCCGGTTCGCTGATGTTCTACGGCGCGGGCGCGGGCGGCGCCCCGACCGCCAGCGCGGTGCTGGGCGACCTCGTCGCGGTCGCCCGCAACCGGGTGAACGGCACCCGCGGCCCCGCCGAGTCCACCTACGCGGACCTGCCCGTACTGCCCATGGCGGACACGATCACGCGCTACCACGTCTCCCTGGACGTCGCGGACCGCCCCGGCGTGCTCGCGCGGGTCGCCGACGCCTTCGCCGAGCACGACGTGTCCATCCAGGCCGTACGCCAGGAGGGCCACGGCCAGGAGGCACAGCTCGTCATCGTCACCCACCGTGCCCCCGACGGCGCGCTGTCGGCCACCGTCGCGAACCTCCGCGACCAGGAGATCGTCCGCGAGGTCGCCAGCGTGATGCGCGTCGAAGGCGACGAATAAGACGAATAAGAAGAAGTAGCAAGAAACCGGCTGGGCGGCCGGGCTCCACTAGCATGCGGGCGATGGCCGCCTCCGACGAAGCCGCCGAGCCGACCCCGCCCGCCGGCGGAGCGCTCGAGATCGCGCTGTTGCCGGTGTCGGCGATCCGGCTCGCAGGGAGATTCTTCGTACCGCTGGCCATCTGGTTCAGCGCCGGGGCGATCGTCCGCTACCTGCTGATCCAGGGCATCTCGCACCTCGGCCGCGGCAGCCACGGCGGCCTGCGGCACGCGGCCGTGCTCCTGCCGCTCAGCGTGGCCGTGCTGGCCTCGCTCATGGTCGCGATCGGGATGCTGTTCACGCTCGGGCGCGGCCTGTCGGTGATCAAGGATCCGGACGAGCCGTACGTCGCCGCGATCGGCCGGACGCTGTTCCCATTCGTGCTCGTCTACCTGGGCTGGAACCTCTACACCACGGATCTTCGCGACGTGCTGCGGGCCGACGCCCAGCGGCTCGTGACGGCCGGCGACGAGATGAACGCCGGGTACATCCTCGAGCTGCCGATCCTGGTCTGCCTCGCGGTCGCGGTCGTCGCGTGGGGGCTGCGAGTGCTGTGCGAACGCCGGTACGAGGCGCGGCACGGCCGCACCATGGGCGTCCTCACCGCCTTCTTCGAGGTGAACTTCACCCTTTATGCCTTGTACTCGGTCATGCAGCTTGTGCTGAGGGCGAAGCGCTGGCTCGCGGACCGAGTGTTCTGGCAGGCGATCACCCATGTCGTCCACGTGCCGGGTCCCGGCCCGGTCAAGGACGCTCTCGTACTGCCGCTGGTGTGGCTCGCCATCGCCGCGATCGTGTACGGCCTGGAGATGGACGGCCGGGAGACGATCCGGGGGACTCCGCTGGAGCGGTTGCCCGATCGCCTCGAGGGCCGGCGCCGGCGGCTCGCGGAGGTGGCCAGCCGGAGCCTGCGGGAGAAGTACGTGCCGGTCGTACACGCGGTGCGGCTGGCGCATCGGGCGGGCGCGCCGGTGTTCGCCTGGTTCTGCCTCTGCTACGTGGCGATCGGCGTGCTGCTGGACCCGCTGCAGCGAGGCGTGATCGCGCTCATCGGCACCGACCACACCGTACGGTTCTGGAACCTCGTGCTGGTGCCGGTGGAGTTCGGGCACCGCATGGCCGGGGAGATCCTCCGGCTGGCCCTGCTGGCGGCCACGTTCGATCTCGTGATGCGCCGCGTCAACGGCGGAACACCGGCGCTGGACAGCCCAGCGCCGGCGGACGCCAACGGTGGAACACCGGCTCCTGATCGCCCAGGCCCGGCGGGCGTCAACGATGGAGCACCGGCTCCGGACCGCCCAGGCCCGGCGGGCGTCAACGATGGAGCACCGGCTCCGGACCGCCCAGGCCCGGCGGGCGTCAGCGACGGAACACCAGTTCCGGACCGCCCAGCGCCGCCGACAGATCCTCATGCTGGTGACGCATGACCAGCTCGAACGTCCCGACCGCCCAGTCGGGCACCAGCCCCATCACGTAGGCGGGGTCCTTGCCGCCCGGGATGATCGTGGTGTGCCATTGGAAGGCGCTCCAGCGGTGGCCGGCGCGGTCGCGCAGCGAGTAGTCGATCTCGAAGTCGCGCGGGTTCTTGGTGAGCGGCTCGGCCCGCAGCGTGGCCAGCACGAGCGTCTCGCCAGGCCGCATCGGGGATCCGATGCCCTCAGCCGGCAGGTCACCGGGCTTGAGCACGGCCCGGCCGTACCCGAGCAGGGTCCAGCGGATCTGCTGGAAGACCGCCGGCCTCCCGGGCCGCACCGTCCGGGTGTGCGTGGCGGGCACGTCCTTGCGGTAGTACGTCCACTCCTGGCGGAACGGCAGGTAGATCGCCGTGCCCATGAGCGCGAGCAGCGCGACGATCGGGGCCGCGCGTTTCACGACGGCGATGCCCGGGGCCGCGCGCCTCACGACGGCTCCGGGACCGAGTAGCCGGCGGCCGCCGTGCGGGTGAGCCGGGCGGCCTCGCGCGTGTCGAGTCCGAGGTCGACGTGCACCTCGTCGGCGAACCGTCGTGGGTCGTTGCGGTAGAAGCCGAACTGGGCCTCTTCGGCGTCGTGGTCGCTGACATAGAGCCGCGCGCCGGCCACGGCCTCGCGTGGCACGTCGAAGACGTAGGCGCCCCGGCGCGGCATCCCCGGCTGGAAGCGCACGTAACTCAGCGGCGTGACGACCGGCTGGGACAGCCCGCCTCCGCCGCCGAACTTGTCGGTCGGGGAGTAGTCGCCGTACCGGGTGTGCAGCCGGGCCTGCCCGGCGTAGATCGGGGAGCGCCGGGCCTCGACGGTGGCGATCACGACGATGAACACGCCGTTCGCGGGGATCTCCTGGGCCTTCGAGTACGAGGTCCCGGGGACGTAGATCGTGCGGGCCGCCTCGACGGGCTCCACCCGGATCGTGAACAGCGGCTCGGTGACGACCTGGCCGACCCGCCCGTTCTTCACGTACGGGCCGTACGCCCGCGTGTAGCTCCAGTGCGCGCCCTGCAGCGCCACCGCCGCGCAGGCGAGCCCCACGGCGAGGAGCGCGGACAGGGCCTTCCTCACTGTTTCACCTTCACCGGCAGGGTCACGTTGGCGACCAGTACGGGGATGATGTGGGTGACCCGGCCGGACTTGTGCGTCAGCGGGTCCGTCTCGTACCGCGTCTCGTATCCGCGGGACTTCCACACCCAGTAGCCGCGCGGGTCGAGGAGGCCGGACTCGGTGTACTGGTAGTCCGCCAGAGCCACCGTCACATGATCCGGTACTCGGGCGCCGGACGCCAGTTCGTACTGCACGGCGACGTACGTGGGCAGCCGCGGCTGCAGGGCCCGGAAGAGCGTGTCCCCGGCGACGCCCTGGGCGTCCACCTGCTTCGGGCGGGGACCGTTCTGGGTCCTCCAGTACAGGAACATCCCGTGCGCGAACACGTTGTCGTCCAGGGCGTACGTCCCCTGTGTCTCGCGGGTCGGGTTGGTCACCCAGGCGTTGATCACCAGCATCCGCGTGGTCTTGCCGAACTTCTTGATCGTGGCGACATGGGCGCCGACGAGTTTCGTCCGGAACAGGTGCTGGTCGACCTCTTTGCCCGGCGCGACACGCGCGGGGGCATCGGCCGGGTCGAGGCCGCCGGTGGCCCACAGGGCGCCGACGGCGATCAGGACGGCGGCCGCGGCGTAGCCGGCGACGCGTGCTCGGGGGTGCACGGGCCATGATGGTAATCGCAGGAATGCGTCCAGGATGTGGAATGGCGTCGAGACGCACCGTCGTCGGCCCGTAGACTCGCTGGACGACAGCGCAGGTCAGGAGGAACTCGTGAGCAGGGCATGGCGTGGCGTCATAGAGGAGTATCGCGATCGGCTCCCCGTGACGGCCGGGACGCCGGTCGTCACCCTTCTGGAGGGTGGCACGCCCCTGCTCCCCGCGACGCGGGTGTCGCAGCTCACCGGCTGCGACGTGTACCTCAAGGTCGAGGGCGCCAACCCGACCGGTTCGTTCAAGGACCGGGGCATGACGATGGCGATCAGCAAGGCCGCCGAGGAGGGCGCCAAGGCGGTCATCTGCGCCTCGACCGGTAACACCTCGGCGTCGGCCGCCGCGTACGCCGTGCGCGCCGGGATGGTCTGCGCCGTGCTCGTGCCCCGCGGCAAGATCGCGATGGGCAAGCTCGCGCAGGCGCTGGTGCACGGCGCCAAGCTGCTGCAGATCGACGGCAACTTCGACGACTGCCTCGAGCTCGCCCGCAAGCTCGCCGTCGACTATCCGGTGGCGCTGGTCAACTCGGTGAACAAGTTCCGGCTGCAGGGCCAGAAGACCGCCGCCTTCGAGATCATCGACGCGCTCGGCGAGGCCCCGGACGTGCACTGCCTTCCCGTCGGCAACGCCGGAAACATCAGTGCGTACTGGATGGGCTACCGCGAGTCCGACGCGCGTCCGCGCATGCTGGGCTTCCAGGCGGCCGGCGCCGCGCCGATCGTTCGCGGGGAGCCGGTCGCGTCGCCGCAGACGATCGCGACGGCGATCCGCATCGGCAACCCTGCCTCCTGGGACCTCGCGCTCAAGGCGCGCGACGAGTCCGGGGGAGCGATCGAGGCCGTCACCGACCGGCAGATCCTGGCCGCCTACCGCCTGCTCGCCCGCGAGGAGGGCGTGTTCGTGGAGCCGGCGTCGGCGGCGAGCGTCGCCGGGCTGCTCCAAGCCCGCGACGAGGGCCTCGTACGCCCGGGTGAGCGCGTCGTCTGCACGGTGACCGGCAACGGCCTCAAGGACCCCGACTGGGCCATCTCGGGCGCGCCCGCGCCCATCACGGTCCCCGTCGACGCGCACGCGGCCGCGTCCGCGCTGGAACTCGCTTGACGGCGAGGCACGTCCCGCCCGTGGCCGTGCACGTGCGGGCGCCCGCGACCAGCGCGAACCTCGGTCCCGGCTTCGACTCCCTGGGCCTGGCACTCACCCTGTACGACGACGTCGAGGTCGAACCGGCCGACTCCGGCCTCCGGATCGACGTCACGGGTGAGGGCGAGGAGACCGCCAAACGCGGCGAACAGCACCTCATCGTCCGGACGTTCCGGGAGGCGTACGCCCTCATCGGCGGGGCGCCGCCGCCCGGGCTGCGGATCCGCTGCGTCAACCGCATCCCGCACGCGCGCGGCCTCGGATCATCGTCGGCGGCGACGGTCGTCGGCATCCTCGCCGCCCGCGCCCTGCACCCGGAGGGCGCGCGGTTCACCGACGCGGACGTCCTGGCCCTGGCCACGCGGATCGAGGGCCACCCGGACAACGTCGCGCCGTGTCTCATGGGCGGGCTGACCATCGCGTGGGACACCGGTGCCGGGCCTCGTACGGCGAGGCTGGACGTCGCGGCGGGCGTACGGCCGGTGGCGTTCGTGCCCGAGCATCGGCTCGCCACCGAGCGCGCACGCGGCCTGCTCCCGGAGAGCGTGCCGCACGCGGACGCCGCGGCGAACTCCGGTCGTGCCGCGCTCCTGATCGCCGCGCTCACCGGCCGCCCGGAGCTGCTGCTGGACGCCACCGAGGATCGGCTGCACCAGGCGTACCGCGCCCCGGCCATGCCGGAGTCGGCCGCGCTGGTGGAGCGGCTGCGCTCCCGGGGCGTGCCTGCGGTGATCTCGGGTGCCGGGCCGACTGTCCTCGCGTTCGTCTCCGACGGCGAGGGAGATTCGATCGCCTCGGAAGTGGGTATTCCGTGGCACATACACCCGCTGAACGTTGACCCCCACGGCGCATGCGTTCAGCCGATCGATCAGGAAACGCGAGTCTCCGGGGAATAGCAGTGTGCCCAGGTGATGTTAGGCTTAGTGCCGCACCAGATGCCCCGCTCGGGGGCGTGGGCTCGTCAGCCACTCCGGCTTACGTCGGCCGTGTGACGCGGATGTGGTTCCCCGGCAACGAAACCGCTCGTTGTTCAGCGTTCAATCAAAACTACGGACGTATCGGGATCGGGGATCTCTCGCGAGAACCTGCCTCCATCATCTGGATGTGGCCGAAACTCTGCGCCGATCACATGGAGATCTGCAGAGCTCGACTGATCCGGCGCCCCCGCCGGTTCGCACGATCGGGTTGCCTGGCCGACGGCGGCCACACCCGCTCCCTGGGAAGGACCCTTAGTGAGCGAATCCACCGAACTCCTCTCGGACGCAGCAGCGGCGACGGCAAGTGACGCCGCGCCCGCCGAGAAGGCTGCTCCGCGGCGCCGCCGCTCGGGCACGGGCCTGTCGGCGATGGTGCTGCCTGAGCTGAAGGCTCTCGCCTCGAGCCTCGGGATCAGCGGTACGGGCGGAATGCGGAAGAGCCAGCTCATCGCCGCCATCCAAGACCGACAGACGCAGAACGCCGGAGGCGGCGAGTCGGCGGGCTCCGCCAAGACCGACGGCGAGACCTCCGCCGCGCCCGAGACCACCGCGGCCCCCACCGCGTCCGCCACGGAGCGCAAGCCACAGCGCGAGCGCTCCCCCCGGCGCGAGGAGGCCCCGGCGGCCCCGGCGGCCGCGCAGCAGGAACAGCAGGAGATCAAGGTCGAGGCCGACCCGGTCGGCGACGCCGCGACGCGTGACAGGGCCGGCCGCGAGGGCGGCCAGCAGCGTCAGCGCCAGCGCGGCAACCGCAACCGCGACGGCCAGGGCCAGCGCGATGAAGGCCGCGGCCAGCGGGACGACAACCGCGGCCAGCGGGACGACAACCGTGGCCAGCGCGAGGACAACCGCGCGGCGCGGGACGACAACCGCGGCCAGCGCGAGGACAACCGTGGCCAGCGCGAGGACAACCGCGCGGCGCGGGACGACAACCGCGGCCAGCGTGGTGACGACCGTGGCCAGCGTGGTGACGACCGTGGCCAGCGCGGTCCGAACCAGCGCCAGCAGAACGACTCCGACGACGAGGACGGCAGGGGCTCGCGTCGGCGTGGCCGGTTCCGCGAGCGCAACCGCGGTCGTGGCGGCCGTGAGCGCTTCGGCGACTCCGAGCCCACGATCAGCGAAGACGACGTCCTCATCCCGGTCTCCGGCATCCTCGATATCCGGGACAACTACGCGTTCGTGCGGACCACCGGCTACCTGCCCGGTCCGCAGGACGTCTACGTCTCCCTCGCCCAGGTCCGCAAGAACGGCCTGCGCAAGGGCGACGTGATCACCGGTGCGGTGCGCCAGCCCCGCGACGGCGAGCGCCGGGAGAAGTTCAACGCGCTCGTGCGCCTCGACACCGTCAACGGCATGGAGCCGGAGCAGGCCAAGGGCCGCGTCGACTTCTCCAAGCTGACTCCGCTGTACCCGCAGGAGCGGCTCCGCCTGGAGACCGAGCCGAACCAGCTGACCACGCGGATCATCGACCTGGTCAGCCCGATCGGCAAGGGCCAGCGCGGTCTGATCGTCTCGCCGCCGAAGGCCGGTAAGACGATGGTCCTGCAGGCGATCGCCAACGCGATCACCAAGAACAACCCCGAGTGCCACCTCATGGTCGTCCTCGTCGACGAGCGGCCGGAAGAGGTCACCGACATGCAGCGGTCGGTGAAGGGCGAGGTCATCCACTCGACCTTCGACCGCCCCGCCGACGACCACACGATGGTCGCCGAGCTGGCGATCGAGCGGGCCAAGCGGCTCGTCGAGCTGGGCCACGACGTCGTCGTGCTGCTCGACTCGATCACCCGCCTCGGCCGCGCCTACAACCTCGCGGCTCCGGCCAGCGGCCGGATCCTGTCCGGTGGTGTGGACTCCACGGCGCTGTACCCGCCGAAGCGGTTCTTCGGCGCCGCCCGCAACATCGAGAACGGCGGCTCGCTGACGATCCTGGCCACCGCGCTGATCGAGACCGGCTCGCGGATGGACGAGGTCATCTTCGAGGAGTTCAAGGGCACCGGCAACCTGGAGGTCCGCCTCCGCCGCGAGCTCGCCGACAAGCGCGTGTTCCCGGCGATCGACGTCGACGCCTCCAGCACGCGTAAGGAAGAGATCCTGCTGGCTCCGGAGGAGCTGCGGATCGTCTGGCAGCTCCGCCGGGTGCTGCACGCCCTCGACACCCAGCAGGCGCTGGAGCTCCTCATCGAGAAGATGAAGGAGACCAAGTCGAACGCCGAGTTCCTGCTGCAGGTCCAGAAGACCACGCTGAACGACTGACGCGCGGCAGATCGACGCCCCGGAGGCCCACCCTCCGGGGCGTCGTCGTCTCTGCGGCGTGTCCTTCCGGCCCGCGATGGCCTCGGCGGTCCGTGGTCGGGACATGGCCGCCTCCGCGTCCGCCGCCGGCGCGGGATCGGCCATGAGGTGGGGATAGCCCTACCCGCTGAAGACTGGGATGCTCCATGGCGGGACGCCCCGCCGTTCAGGAGGCTTGACCCGTAAGCGCATTCGGCAGGAGGGACCCCGGTGAACGGCACCGTCGACACGTCGTCGTCGCGGCGATTCGGCCCAGCGCGGGTCCTGACGGACTCGCTGACCTGGCGGTCGGCCGCCTACCTGCTCTTCCACGCCCCCCTGGGGCTGGCCTACTTCGTGGGCCTCGTCGTGCTGCTGTCGGTCTCGATCGGGACCACCGTGATCTGGGTGGGCTTCGTCGGTCTCGCCCTGACCATGATCCTCTGGCGCGGCGCGGCCATGCTGGAGCGGCGGCTCGCGTACCTGGCCTTCGGCGTGCGGATTCCGAGTCCGTACCGCGCGCTGCCGGAGGGCGGCCTGCTGCGCAAGTGGAAGGCGATGGCCGCCGACCCGGCGACCTGGAAGGACCTGGTCTACCTGTTCCTGGCCTTCCCGATCGGCCTGGCCGAGTTCATCATGTCCATGGTCCTGTGGACGCTCGCACTGTCGCTGATCACCATGCCCGCCTGGATCCTGGCGGACCACGGCGGGTACCCGTACATCACGTTCGGATCCCACGAGATCTGGCTGGACAACCCGATCACGACCCTCCCGGCGGTGCCGGTGGGGCTGACGGTCGCCCTCGTCGCGATGTACGCCGTCCGGGCCGTCGGCGCGGCGCACGGGGCCATCGCCCGATACCTCCTCGGACCGAACGAGACCCAGGCGCTGCGGGCCCGTACGGCGCAGCTGCAGGCCAGCCGGGCGCGCGGGGTGGACGCCGCCGAGGCCGAGCGCCGCCGGATCGAGCGGGACCTGCACGACGGCGCTCAGCAGCAGCTGCTGGCCGTCGCCATGGACCTCGGCCGCGCCCGCGCCAAGCTGGAGACCGACCCGGTGGCCGCTCAGGAACTGATCCAGCAGGCGCATGCGGGCGCCAAGGAGGCCATCGCCGAGCTGCGCAACCTCGCGCGCGGCATCTATCCGGCGATCCTCACCGACCGGGGGCTGGACGCCGCGATCTCCGCGGTCGCGGCCCGCGCCCAAGTCCCTGTCGAGGTGGAGATCGACCTGCCGACCAGGCCGCCGGCGGCCGTCGAGAGCATCGCGTACTTCATCGTCTCCGAGGCGCTCACCAACACGGCGAAGTACGCCCGTGCGACGCAGGCGTACGTGCGCATCACGCGCGACCAGAGTTGGGTCGTCGTCGAGGTCTCCGACAACGGCGTCGGCGGGGCGACCGCCGCGCCCGGCGGCGGGCTGGCCGGCCTTGCGGACCGCGCCGCCGGCATCGACGGGATCCTGACGGTGAACAGCCCCGCCGGGGGACCGACCGTGATCCGCGCGGACCTGCCCTGCGTCTGGTGACCGTGTGAGGCCGAGCGTCGTACCCGGCGGCTGAGCCGCCGGGGCCGACCCCGCTCGTTTTCCCGTACGCTGAACCCCGTGCGGGTGGTGATCGCGGAAGACGCGGTGATGCTGCGCGAGGGGCTGATCCGCCTGCTCGCCGATGAGGACATCGAGACGGTCGCGACGGCCGGCGACGGCCCAGGGCTGGTCGGGATCGTCGAGGAGCACCGTCCCGACCTCGCCATCGTCGACGTCCGGATGCCACCGTCGTTCACCGACGAGGGCCTGCGGGCCGCGCTCGAGGCGCGGAAGCGGGTGCCGGGCACGCCGATCCTGGTCTTCTCGCAGTACGTCGAGGAGCGCTACGCGACGGACCTCATCGGCGACGGCGCGGAGGGCGTCGGCTATCTCCTGAAGGAGCGGGTCGCCGACCTGGCGGAGTTCCTCGACGCCGTACGCCGGGTCGCGGACGGCGGCACGGTCATCGATGCCGAGGTCATCGCGCAATTGCTGGGGCGGCGGCGCCGGGGCGACCGTCTGGAGTCGCTGACGCCGCGCGAGCGGGAGGTGCTCGGCCTGATGGCGGAGGGCCTGTCGAACGCCGCGGTGGCCCGGCGGCTCTACGTCACCGACGGCGCGGTCGAGAAGCACATCTCCAACATCTTCCTCAAGCTCGACCTGCAGCACACCGACACCACCCACCGCCGCGTGAAGGCCGTGCTCGCCTACCTCGGGGAGAGCTGATCCGGACGGCCGGTGCGATTGCACGCCGAACATGCGGGCGCTGCGGTGAAATGTCGCGGATGTTGCTAATGTCCGCAATGTGACTACGGGGTTGCGGGGGATCGACGCCGAGTTGGTGTTCGATGGGCGGCAGTGCCGCATGAACTATTCACCTTCCTCGAACGGCTGGCTGCGCCGTCGGCTGGGGTGGCTCGCCTTTCCGGTGACCGCGCTGGCCGGTGTCCAGCTGATGCCTCCGGGCCGGCGGCGGGAGGGACGGCTGACGCTCCTTCTGCGTGAGGGCGCCGACCCGTTCTACGCGGTGGCCGGAGCGATGATCTCGGCCGACGACCACCCCTTTTTCGTCGAGTTCCCGCCGGAGCACGAGGCGGACGCACGACGGCTCGCGGAGGCGTTGCACGCGGCCGTCCTGTCCACGGGCGTGGCCCAGGCCGCCGCGAGCGAGTTCATGGTCGAGGCACGCTGGCCGACGGCGGTCGAGACCCACGACGGCAACGGTCACTTCGACGGCCAGAACGTCCGTCTGGCCTGGAAGGCGGGCGCCGAGGGCCGGACCATACCGCTGGCGGCCCTCGACGCGGTCACCTTGGTGCCAGGCCGGGGCAGGGGAGGCGACCTCCTCTGGTTCCGCGCCGTCGGCGAGCAGTACGACGTCGTTCCCGACCGTGAGCGCTGCCTGTCCTTCGCGTCCGAGCGCGCCGACGCGCTCCTGTTCGCCGCGGGCGTCGCGACCACGCTGCGCAGCCGGCGCCTGGAGATGACCGCCCCGCCGGCCGAGGGCGGCCTCCCGCACGGGCTGTCCGGTCCAGGACGGCCCGGTGGCGCCGGCGTCGTCCTGCACGGGTTGCACGGACGGGCCGAGTTCGACGGCGCGGGCGTGCTCGTGACCAGCCAGGGCATGAGCCGCAAGATCCCGCTGTCCGCCATCGACCAGGTCGAACTCGTCGAGGCGAACGGCGGTGTCGGCTACGTACGCGTCCGGCTCGCCGGGGCGGCCGGCCCGTCCGCCCCCGACCCCGCCCTGGACGTCGACGCGGTGCTGCACAACAACGACCCGGCGGCGCTGGAGTTCACTCTGCAAGTGACCCGGGCGCTGCAGGGCGTGACCCGCGCCCCCGACCCCGAACTGCTGCACAGCGCCGGCCTGCGCCCGGACGTCGGCGAGGCGCTGGCCCGGGCAAGTGCGCGCGTCCGCGCCATGGTGCGCGAGCTGGCGGCGCTGTCGGCGGCCCTGGAACCCGGCGAGACGGTGCGGGAGATCGAGCTGGCCGTCGGCCGGCGCGTCCTCGTCTTCTTCCTCACCGACCGGCACCTGCTCAGCTTCGGCCCCGACGACGACCTCGGCGGCCACACGGCGGTCCCGTTGCATGAGTTCGCCGACGTCCGCGCGACCTGGAACGAGACGCACGAGGGGAACCTGGTGTGGATCGCCGCCGAGGACGGCGACGAGCTGCCCTTCCACGGCATTTACCACCCGGTCCGCTTCCAGCAGACCTTCCGTGCCCTCCGATTCGGCGCGTACGGACCACAGGAGCCCGCCGCGCCGGCACCCGCCTCCGCCGCGCCGGCACCCGCCCACGCCGCGGCGCCCCGGTCAGCGCCCCCCGTGGCTCCCGCGGCGCCCCCGCAGGGTCCGGCTCACCGGCCCGACGTCGAGGCCGCCCTGAGCCGGACGAGGAGCGACGTCGGCTCGTTCCAGCGCGAGCTGGCCGCGCTGCTCGGCGTTCTCGAGGCGGGCGAGCCCGTCAAGGAGGTGGAGCCCGGGCGGTGGAGCGGCAAACAGGGGCTGCTGGCGCTCACCGACCGGCGCGTCGTCTTCGCCGATCAGGAAGGCGGCCTGAGCGCGCTCGCCTTCACCGACATCGACTACGTCAGCTGCGACACCGACTATGACGGAGGGCCGGGCAAGCTGATCGTCGAGGACAACGACTACGACACCATCGAGTTCACCTGGCTGCGCGAGCCCGAACGGTTCAGGCAGGCCATCGACGCGATGCGGGAGTGCCCGCCGGAGCGGATTCCGGCTCCCGCCGGTGTTCCGCCGGACGACGTCCTGCGGCGGCCGGACGTCGCCGCGGCGCTGTCCCGTTCGCGGGCCGGTGGCCGGGCGGACGCGCACCAGTTCCGCCTGCTCGGCGCCGCGCTCGGGCACGGCGACCAGGTGCACGAGCTGGAGGCGGCGCTGTTCGCCGGGGAGAGCGGCCTGCTCGCGCTGACCCGACGTGCGGTGGTGTTCGCCGGTCCCGGCGGGCTGCGGCGCGTTCCTCTCGCCCAGGTCGCAGGTGTGGACCACTACGCGTGGGACCGCCGGGGCAACGAGGACCTCCACCTGGAACTGGGACACGACCGGGCGGACCTGGTCTTCCGGCTGGAAGGCGGCGAGCGGTTCGAGGCGGCGATCGGCGGCATCCTCTCCGGCTCGCCCGTACGGCAGGCGTCGGCCGGTCCGGCAGACCCGTACGGATCCGACGCGCTCTCCGACGTGACCGACCGGCTCCGTCGCCTCGTCGACGTCGCCGGCCGGATCACCCAGCTCATCAACGCCCACAAGAGCGGCCTGCTGACCGAGGCGGAGCTGAACGCCAAGTGCGCGGGGCTGCTGGACGAGGGCGAGCGCCTTGAGGCGGAGATCGACGTGTTCCTCGCCGGAACGCCGGTGCCGTCGACCGCGCCCGGCCCGTCGGGAGGCTCCTGGCCGCGAACCGCGCCCAGCGCCGCCGAGGTGAAGGCATGGGTGCACCGCATCGGCGACCTGGCCGGGAGGCTGGGCGAGCTCGTCGGGCTCCGCGCGGAGGGACTGCTCACCGTCGAGGAGTTCAGGGCCAAGTGCGCGGAGCTGCGGCGCCGCTGAGCCGGTCGCTCAGGAGTCGCCCAGGAAGGCCAGCACGGCGAGGACGCGCCGGTTGTCATCGTCGGAGGGCACCAGGTCCAGCTTGGCGAAGATGTTCGACGTGTGCTTGGCGACGGCCCGCTCGGTGACGACGAGGCGCTGGGCGATCGCCGCGTTGGACCGGCCCTCGGCCATCAGTTCCAGCACCTCGCGCTCGCGGGGCGTCAGCCCGCCGAGCGGCTGGTTCCGTGAGTTGCGGGCCAGCAGCTGGGAGATCACCTGCGGATCCATCGCGGTGCCCCCCGCCGCCACCCGGCGTACGGCGTCGACGAACTGGTCGGCGTCGAACACCCGGTCCTTGAGCAGGTAGCCGACGCCGCCGCTGCCGTCGGCGAGGAGCTCCCGCGCGTACAGCTGCTCGACGTGCTGGGACAGGACGAGCACGGGCAGGCCCGGAACCTTCTGCCGGGCGTACAGCGCCGCCTGCAGTCCCTCGTCGGTGAAGGACGGCGGCAGGCGTACGTCCACGACGGCCACGTCGGGCTTGATCGACACCAGTGCCCGGGTCAGCTCCGGGCCGTTGTCGACGGCCGCGGCGATCTCGAAGCCGTACGCCTCGAGCAGCCGGATCAGGCCGTCGCGCAGGAGGAACAGATCCTCCGCGATGACGACCCGCATCACATTCCCTCTCGGCGGATCAACGTCAGGGGGAGGACAGGACGCACGGCAACTCCATCGTGACCATCGTCGGGCCGCCCACGGGACTGTTCAGGGCGAGGACACCGTCGAATGTACCGAGCCGCCGCTCGATTCCGCGCAGTCCCGTGCCGCCGGACAGGTCCGCGCCGCCCTGGCCGTCATCGGTGATCACTATCCGCAGCCGGTCGTCCTCGTGCCGCATGTCGATCCAGACGCGCTGGGCGCCGGAGTGCTTGGCGGCGTTGGTGAGCACCTCGGAGACGGCGAAGTACGCGGCGGACTCCATCGGCGCCTCGAGCCGGCCCGGGAGCTCCACCGTGACCTCGGTATGCAGCGGGCTCGCCATGGCCAGCGCGCGCACGGCGTCGCCGAGACCGCGCTCGGCCAGGACCGGGGGATGGATGCCGCGCACCAGGTCCCGCAGCTCGGTGAGGGCCTTGGAGGACGACTCGCGCGCCTCCGCCAGCAACCTGCGGGCCTTCTCCGGGTCGCGCTCCATCAGGTGCTCGATGGCGCCCAGGCTCATGCCCATGGCGACCAGCCGCGCCTGCGCGCCGTCGTGCAGATCACGCTCGATCCGCCGCAGCTCGGCCGCCTGCGTGTCGAGGGCGTCGGAGCGGGACTCGGTCAGGTGCGCCACCCGAAGCTCCAGCTCCCGCTGCCGTGTCGGCGCGAGCAGCCCGCGCGCCAGCACGGAATGCCCTTTCATGATCGGCAGGGCGAGCAGGAGTCCGAGCACGGAGTACGCGACGCCGAGCAGGGCCGCCTTGTTCGCGGTGTGCTGGTCCACGACGTGGACGAAGGTGTACCAGTCGCCGCCGCCACTGTTGAAAATCGGCTTCCAGACGCCGGCCGCGAGCACCCAGCCGTACGGGCCGTACATCGGGAGGGCGAAGGTGAAGATCCCCATCGTGAAGCCCGCGGTCGCGTCCACGATCAGCCACAGCACGTCCCGCCAGGTCGCCGGGTCGGACACGATCCAGCGGTACCGCTGCACGACGCCGACCGGCCCGCGGCGGAAGCGCGGCTTGGGCTTGTACGGCGACTTGATCTCCACGCCGAACCACTCGTACGCCAGCCGCCGCCGCAGGTTCGCGTAACCCCGTACGACGGCGGTCACCACCGGAACCAGGAAGATCCCGAGGCCGGGGATCGACAGCGCGAACGACACGACGAAAAACACGAACAACACCAGCGAGCCGAGCATCGCGAGCAACGCCAGCGCGAACCCCCGTACGACCGCGAGCACGGCGGCACCGATCTTCATGTTCCCTCCCGATCAAACCTCATCATTCACGGTCGAGCGTGCCGGGAGGAGGCGTTCCGGTCACTGGGCCTGCGGACCGGCCGATGGTGGTGCCAGCACCACTCTTTACCGGGGGCATACCTCCGGCCTCATAGGGTGCTCACCGGCTGGGAGCGGCGTTGGTGGGTTCATAGCGTGTCGTGACAGTCAGTACTGTACGAACCCCACGAACGCGAGGAGACTCCCGCATGCCCAAGACCGCCACCATGCCCAGGGGCGACTTCGCGCCGTTGATCCAGGAGGTGCGCGCCGCCGGTCTGCTGGACCGGCGCACCCTGCGCTACACCGTCACGGTAGGGCTCGACCTGCTGCTGTACGGCGCGGCGTTCGCCCTGGTCGTTTTCGTCGGCGACTCATGGTGGCAACTCGCCCTGGCCGTGCCCGCCGCGATCCTCACCACCCGCCTGTACTTCGTCGGGCACGACGCCGGTCACGGGCAGATCGCCGGAACCCGCCGCGTGAACAAGCTCATGGGCTTGCTGATCGGCAACCTCGGCCTCGGTCTCGGCTACGGCTGGTGGACCGACAAGCACAACCGGCACCACGCCAACCCCAACCACGTCGACAAGGACCCCGACGTCGGCGTCGGCGTGCTCGTCTGGACCGCCGAGCAGGCCGCGGACCGGCGCGGCGCCTTCATCCGATGGCTCACCCGCAACCAGGGACGGATGTTCTTCCCGCTGCTGCTCCTCGAAGGGTTCAACCTCAAGGTCTCCAGCGTCCAGTCCGTCATCGCGGCGGCGCGTGGCCGGTGCGGGGCACGGCAGCGTCGGATGGCGCTCCTCGAGATGGTGCTGCTGGCCCTGCACTTCGCCGCCTATCTCGGCCTCGTGTTCAGCGTGATGTCGCCGGGCAAGGCGGTCGCGTTCATCTTCGTCCACCAGGCGGTGCTCGGCGTCCACCTCGGCTGCTCGTTCGCCCCGAACCACAAGGGCATGCCGATGCCCGGCCCGGACGAGTGCTGGGACCACCTCCGCAAGCAGGTCCTCACCTCCCGGAACGTCCGCGGCGGCCTCCTCACCGACTGGTTCCTGGGCGGGCTGAACTACCAGATCGAACACCACCTGTTCCCCAGCATGCCGCGCCCGAACCTGCGCACCGCGCAGCCCCTCGTACGCGAGCACTGCGCGCGCCTCGGCCTCCCGTACGCCGAAGAGGGCCTGATCGAGTCGTACGCCCACGCGCTCGGCCACCTACAGGACGTCGGCGCGCCCCTGCGCTAGGGGCCGGGAATGCCCGGTGGCCTCGGTATGTTGTCGTCTCTGGCACACTGGTACGCGCTGTGGTACCGGTTCACATCCCCGAATTCCCTCTGGGATGACCCGGCGACCGCCTGAAGCGAGGAGAAGTAGTGAAGCCTGAGATCCACCCCGAATACGTCGTCACGACCGTGACGTGCACGTGCGGGAACACCTTCCAGACCCGTAGCACCGCGCAGAACGGCGTGATCCACGCCGACGTGTGCTCGAGCTGCCACCCGTTCTACACGGGCAAGCAGAAGATCCTCGACACCGGTGGTCGCGTGGCGCGCTTCGAGAAGCGCTTCGGCAAGAAGGCCGCGGGCGGCAACAAGAAGTAGGCCAGACCGCTGCGTCGGCCGGAGACGCATACTTCCGGCCGGCGTTACGGCTGTCTGCGATCGACTACGCCAAACCGAGGACCTGACGTGAATCTCGACGATCTGATCGGCGAATACGCCGACATCGAAAAGCGCCTCGCCGACCCGTCGGTGCACGCCGACCAGGCCGCGGCCCGCCGTTTGGGCAAGCGGTACGCCGAGCTGCGCCCGATCGTCGAGACCGGCCGCGACCTGCGGGCCGCCCAGGACGACGCGGCCGCCGCTCGCGAACTGGCCGCCGAGGACCCCGTCTTCGAGCAGGAGGCGGCCGACCTGGACAAGCGCATCGCCGAGCTCGAGGAGACGCTGCGGCGGCTGCTCGTGCCGCGGGACCCCAACGACGACAAGGACATCATCCTCGAGATCAAGGCCGGCGAGGGCGGCGAGGAGTCCGCGCTGTTCGCCGGCGATCTGCTGCGGATGTACCTCCGCTACGCCGAGCGCGCCGGCTGGAAGACCGAGATCATCGACGCCCAGCACTCCGACCTCGGCGGTTACAAGGACGTCACCGTGGCGGTGAAGTCCCGCGGGTCCGAGGACGGCGTCTGGGCGCGCCTGAAGTACGAGGGCGGCGTGCACCGCGTCCAGCGCGTCCCCGCCACCGAGTCGCAGGGCCGCATCCACACCAGCGCCGCGGGCGTGTTCGTCATGCCCGAGGCCGAGGACATCGACGTCCAGATCGACCCGAACGACCTGCGCATCGACGTGTTCCGCTCCAGCGGCCCCGGCGGCCAGAGCGTCAACACCACCGACTCGGCCGTCCGGATCACCCATCTGCCCACCGGCGTCGTCGTCTCCTGCCAGAACGAGAAGAGCCAGCTCCAGAACAAGGAGCAGGCGATGCGGATCCTGCGCGCGCGGATGCTCGCCGTGGCCCAGGAGGAGGCCGAGGCCGCCGCGTCGGCCGAGCGCAAGAGCCAGGTGCGCACGGTTGACCGTTCCGAGCGGGTTCGGACCTACAACTTTCCGGAGAATCGCATCTCCGACCACCGCGTGGGCTACAAGGCATATAACCTCGACCAGGTACTCGACGGGGACCTGCACAACGTCACTCAGGCCCTCGTCGACGCCGACATGGAGCAAAGACTCGCCGAAGCCACATGACCCACCTGCTGTCCGACGAGATCGCCCGCGCGACGGCACGCCTGGCCGCCGCCGGAGTTCCGTCCCCGCGTGCCGACGCCGAGGAGCTGGCGGCCTTCGTGCACGGCGTCAAGCGCGCCGAGCTGCACACCGTGCCGGATGCCGCCTTCGACGCGCGGTTCTGGGAGGGCATCGCGCGGCGTGAGGCGGGCGAGCCCCTCCAGCACATCACCGGCCGGGCGTTCTTCCGCTACCTCGAGCTGAAGGTCGGACCGGGCGTGTTCGTCCCCCGCCCGGAGACCGAGGTCATGGCGGGCTGGGCCATCGACACGCTCCACAAGATGGACGTCGGCGACCCCCTCGTCGTCGACCTTGGCACCGGCTCGGCCGCGATCGCCCTGTCCATCGCCCAGGAGGTCCCCCGCGCCCGCGTCCACGCGGTCGAGAAGGACCCGAAGGCCTACGTCCATGCCGCCCGCAACGTCGAGGACCTCGACGAGCGGGGCCGCGTCCAGCTGCACCTCGGCGACTTCGGCGACGCGCTGCACGAGCTCGACGGCAAGGTCGACCTGGTCGTGAGCAACCCGCCGTACATCCCCATGTCAGAGTGGGAGTACGTCCCCGAGGACGTCCGCGACTTCGATCCGGCGGCGGCCCTGTGGGGCGGGGGAGACGACGGCCTCGACGCCATGCGCGTGGTCGAGCACACCGCCCGGCGGCTGCTGCGCGCGGGCGGCTGGTGCGCGGTCGAGCACAGCGACCTCCAGGGCCACCCCGTCTACTGGATCTTCGCCGAGGAGCTCGGCTGGCGCGACGTCCGCAACCACAAGGACCTCACCGGCCGCGACCGCTTCGTCACCGCCCGCCTCGGCACGGACTGAGCAGCCGGTCACTGGACGATCCTGGTCCGGGCGCGGGTGCGGCGGTGGAAGAATGGCGGGCGTGAGCCGACGATACGACTGCTCGGACCCGCTGGAGCGGACGAAGGGGATCGCGGACGCCGTCTCGGTGGTCCGCAGAGGTGAGCTGGTGGTGCTGCCCACCGACACGGTGTACGGCATCGGCGCCGACGCGTTCACGCCCTCGGCGGTGACCGGCCTGCTCGACGCCAAGGGCCGTGGCCGCGACATGCCCGCCCCCGTCCTGGTCGGATCGGTGCGCGCCGCGCAGGCCCTGGTCGACGACCTCGGCACGTACGGCCAGGACCTGATCGACGAGTTCTGGCCCGGCGCGCTGACGATCGTGTGCCGCGCCAACACCACCCTCGCGTGGGACCTCGGCGAGACCAAGGGCACCGTCGCGATCCGGATGCCGCTGCACCAGCTCACCTTGGAGCTGCTGAAGGAGACCGGCCCGATGGCCGTCAGCAGCGCCAACCGGTCCGGCGCCGCCCCGGCCCGCACGGCGGAGGAGGCGGAGACCCAGCTGGGCGACTCGGTCGCGGTCTACCTGGACGGCGGCCCGAGCGGCGACGCGATGCCCTCGTCGATCGTCGACCTGACGGGCGCGGTGCCGCGCCTGCTGCGCGCGGGCGCCATCTCCGAGGAGCGCCTCCGCGAGGTCTGCGGCGTCCTGCTGAGCGACGAGGACGAACCGGCCCCGGAGCCGGCCGACGCCGCGGCCCCCGAGACCGCCGAGAAGAGCGCTGAGGAGGCGCAGGAGGCGCGTTCCGCCAGTACGGAGGCCGAACCGCAGGCGGCCGAATCACCGGGTCGTACGGCCGCCGAGAAGGACACACCGCCGACCGGCGATGACTCCGCGAAGGCCGCTGAGGGCTCGCAGAACGGGCGTTCGCCGATGACCGATGCGGACGCGAAGACTCCTGCTTCCTCGGAGCGTACGGACGCCGACAAGGACACTCCGCCCACCGACCGCTGACGTCCGCCCACCGTCCACGGAGTCATGGAGTCGTCGGGGCGGAAGGGGATCAGTAGTGCTGGCGCCAGCCGGCGCACTTCTTGATCCTGAACTTGCCCTTGCTCCAGGTGCCCCGACACTCCTGGATGTACAGGTGCTTGAGGCGGGTGGACGTCAGCGTCTGCCACTTGTCCTGGAGGCGGTCGCCCTGGAGTGCGACGACCCGCACGTCGTCCTTCTGCTTCTTGGTGCCGGTGAAGGTGAAGCGGAGGGCGGCGCTGTAGCCGTCCTTCTTCGTGTCCTTGAGGTCGAAGTTCAGCGTGACCTTCGTCGCCTCGGTGTTGTAGAAGCCGAAGGCGTCGACGCCGGACAGTCCCACCGTCCGCCAGAACCCGACTGCCGCATCCGCCGGTTTCACGGTCAGCGAGAACGCCGTGATGACGATGCCGGCTGCCAAGGTTGCCGTCGCGATTCGCCGCATTGATCCCTCCAGGATCGCTTTCGCGGTACGGGCGACGATCTTAGCATTCCACCCATTCCGTCCGTTATGGACAAATGGGATGGAAGCAAAACGAGGGCCCCGCCGATCGCGGGGCCCTCGCTCATGCGGTCACGCTCAGAACTTGTGGTACCACGCGCCGGTGTAGTGCACGCTCTTCGTGGCGGTCTTCGTCGCGTCGCACTTGGCGATCCACAGGTGGTAGACGGCGAAGTTGCTCGTGAACTTTCCGAAGGTCCCCGTCGAGTGGTGTACGGGGTTACGGATCGTCTGGATGACGCTCCGGCCGTGCGAGTCGAACGCCCTGAATCGGACACAGGCGTAGTACTTGCCCGACCGGTTGTCGGTGACCTGGCCCCAGAAGCTCAGCCGCCGGCTCTTCGACAGGCTGTAGTAGCCCTTGCCGGAGACGCCTGCGGGCTTCGTGTAGTGGGTCTTCCACCCGTGCGTGGCTGTGGCGGACACGGCCGACGCGCCGACGCCGGTGTCGCTGATGCCACCGAAGCCGTTGGTGGCGGCGCTGGCGGGCGAGATGGTGAGAGTAACGGCCGCAGCCGCTGCGACGGCCCCCGTTGCGACAAGAGTCGCGATACGACGCATTGATCCTCCGTGATCGATACGGGATGAACGATCAAGGACCGTATCAGTTCTTAGAAGATCATCTTTAACTTTTATATGTCGGCTTATTGGCCGCAAAAGGACGGAACCGTGGAGGGCTCACAGGACTCTAAGAGCGGAGCGCAGAAGTCCGTCGACTCGGGGCGGGGGTCGGCGTATACCTGAAAGCGGAAGGGCCCGCCGCGCCGCGAGGCCCTTCCGCTAAGACGGGTTTTGGGTCAGAAGAGCGTTTTGAACTTCTTGCCGAGCTTGGACGGCTTGAAGTAGGTGGACGACATCGGCGTTCCGACCGCCTCGCGCACCTTCACGCTGGTGGCGGTGAAGGTCAGCGTGCCCGCACCGGCGTTCTGGCCCGGGTCGAGGAACAGGAAGTACTCGGGCTGACCCGGAATCTTGATCCCGAGGGCGGGCTTCAGCTTGTCCTTCGGCCTGGTGTCCCTGAGCTTGATGTAGAGGGTGACCTTCTTCTTGCCCTTCGACGTGAAGCGCGCCCAGGTGCCCTGGGCGGTTGCGCCCGCGACACCGGACGAGCCGCTGGTCTTCCACTTGTGGTGCTTCAGGGCCTCGATCGTGACGAGCGGCCGAGCGCCTCGAAGGGGACGGTCACCGCTCGCCGGTGTCGCGGCGGTGGCCGGTGCTGCCAGGAGGGCGATGGCCGCGGTGGCCGCGGCGGCCCCGGCGGCGAGATGAGTCGCGATGCGACGCACTGATCCTCCGTGTTGGGTACGGGGGTTGACGATCATGGACCGTAGCAGTCCTGGAAGGGCGGCCTTGTCCCCTTCGGGCGTAGGTGAACACTGGGCGACACGTGGGTCCGGTCGGCGCCGCGAGAGGGCGAGTGACTCTCGCCGCTCCCTGATCCGCAATAGAGTTGTGTCCCGCACGGCAGGCTCGGCGACGGTGAAGGGAGGTGGGCGGTGCGGGAGTACATCCTCACGTTCTTGACGGCGTCGATCGTCACCTACCTCCTCGTCCCCCTGGTGCGGAAGTTCGCGATCGCCTTCAAGGCGATGACGCCGGTGCGTGACCGGGACGTGCACGCCATCCCCACGCCGCGGATGGGCGGCCTCTCGATGTTCTTCGGGCTGTGCGCGGCCATGTTGATGGCCTCGCGCCTGCCCCATCTCCACAAGGTGTTCACCGAGAACTCCACGTGGATCGGCCTGCTGTCGGCCGGCGGGCTGCTGGTCGTCGTGGGCATGGCCGACGACCGGTGGGAGATCGACGCGCTGACCAAGATGGCCGGTCAGGTCGCGGCGGCCGGGCTGCTCATCATGAACGGTGTCCAGCTGCTGTGGATCCCGCTGCCCGGCAAGACGCTCGCGCTGCCGCCGTCGTACGGCGTGCCGCTGACGATCCTCATCGTGGTCGCGACCATCAACGCCGTGAACTTCATCGACGGGCTCGACGGTCTGGCCGCCGGCATCGTGGGCGTCTCGGCGATGGCCTTCTTCGTGTACGCCTACCTGGTCACGGTCGTGGCGCACCTGGATCACCAGAGCGCACCGGCGCTGATCGCGGCGGTCCTCACCGGGATGTGCGTCGGGTTCCTCCCGCACAACTTCAGCCCGGCACGGATCTTCATGGGCGACACCGGGTCCATGCTGATCGGGCTGCTGCTGGCCACGTCGATGATCACCGTGTCCGGGTTCGACCCGGCGGCGCTGAAGGGGTCGATCAACCGGTTCCCGACGATTCTGCCGTTGCTGCCGGTCGCGATCCTGGTGGTGCCGTACGCCGACATGCTCATGGCGGTGGTCCGCCGGACGTACGGCGGGCGGTCGCCGTTCGCGCCGGACAAGAAGCACCTGCACCACCGGCTGCTCAACCTCGGTCACTCGCACCGGGGCGCCGCGCTGGTGATGTACCTCTGGACGGCGCTGTTCTCCTTCGGGGTGGTCGCGCTGTCCGCGGCCAAGTCACCGCTGGTCGTGCTGGCCGCCGCGAGTGTCGTGGCGATCGCGGCGCTCGTGGTGATGGCGTTCCCGCAACTGCGGCCGCACGGGAGGCGGCATCGTACGACGCAGACCCCCTCGGACAAGCGTCCTCGACAGGCCGCCTGACCTGCGGACTTTACCGTTACTTGGCAGGTAATTCCAACCTGTGAGAAGCTTGTGATAGCTTTCACGAACGGGCAACCGAACACCCACCGTGAACACCTTGGAGCACTCATGCACTCCAACGACGCCCGGATCCTCCGTGGCGCCGCGATCCCGACTGGCATCGTCGGGTTGGTGGCCATCCTCGCCGGCCTGGCGCTCGCCGGGGCGAAGGGAGCCCTCGGCTCCGCGATCGGTGTCGCGGTTGTTCTCGTATTCTTCACCCTCGGGGTGCTTGTCGTCAGCTATGTCACGAAAATTTCCCAGCAGCTGATGATGATGGCGGGCCTGATCAGCTTCCTGATCAAGTTCATCGCCGTGTTCGCCCTGATCGCGGCGTTCAAGGGCGTGACCGCCTGGAACGCGCACGCCTTCGGCTGGACCGTCCTCGCCCTCACGCTCGTCTGGCTCGCCGCCGAGACGAACGCCACGATCAACGCGAAGACGCCCTATACGGAAACCGCCCCCCGGTCGCGCGACCAGGAGAAGTCGGGCGGATGATGACAATGGACTACTCCAATATGACTATGCGGGAGGTGGCCTGCTATCGTCCGAGACGCGATGACCGGGAATGGGCGTCAGCCCAGCGAAGCGGAGAACCGCAAGTTCGCCAACGACGTGTCGGCCGCACCTGCCACCATCGTGGCTGGGATGCTGGTCTATGGCGGAGCGGGCTGGTTGCTCGCTCGCTGGCTGCACCTGTCAGCGTTGTTCCCCATCGGGCTGGTGTTCGGTCTGGTCTTCGCTGGCTACCTGGTCTACGCCCGCTACGGACGCTGAGTGCGTCCGGCGGAGCCGTAGCCCACCGAGACGACAGCAAGGTTGCCGCCTTGATGAGCTACGACTGCGAAAGGAACGCCGGGTGAGTGCGCCGCACGTCCTCGCCAAGGACTTCGAAGCCCCTGGGCTCTGGCTCTTCCAGTGGAAGCCCCTCTTCCACATCGGTTCGGTCGCCGTCGCGAAGCCGATGGTGCTCAGCCTCCTCGTGATGGTGGTCGTCGTCGCCTTCTTCTGGGCGGCGTTCGCCAAGCCGAAGCTCGTCCCGCGCGGCGTGCAGAACCTCGGCGAGGTGGCGTACATCTTCGTCCGCGACGAGATGGGCCGGCCGTTCCTCGGTAAGGACGCCGAGAAGTGGATGCGCCTGCTGGTGCCCCTTTTCTTCTTCGTCTGGATCGGCAACCTGATGTCGGTCATCCCGTTCGCCCAGTTCCCGGTGAACTCTCGGATCGCGTTTCCGATGGTCCTCGCCGTGCTGATCTACCTGACCTTCTGGGTCGTCGGCGTCAAGAACCAGGGCTTCTTCGGCCTGCTGAAGAACTCCACGATGCCGCCGGATCTGCCCGCGGCGCTGTAC
Organism: Actinoallomurus sp. NPDC050550; assembly: GCF_040655075.1. NCBI lineage: Bacteria > Bacillati > Actinomycetota > Actinomycetes > Streptosporangiales > Thermomonosporaceae > Actinoallomurus > Actinoallomurus sp. NPDC050550. Next base: position 89,907 of record NZ_JBFAJC010000039.1, read on the forward strand.
CTCATCGTCATCCCGATCGAGTTCGTGTCGGTCTTCCTCATCCGTCCCTTCACCCACGCGGTCCGGCTCTTCGCGAACATGTTCGCCGGTCACATCCTGATCGCGCTGTTCGCGACCGTCGGCTTCCACTTCCTGTGGGAGAAGGTCACCCCCGCCGGCTTCGGGGTCGGCGTGCTCGGCGTGGTCCTGACGATCGTCATGACCGCCTTCGAGCTGTTCATCCAGGCGGTGCAGGCCTACGTCTTCACGCTGCTGGCCGCGTTCTACATCAGCGCCGGCCTGCACGCCGACCACTGAGACTGAACCCCACTACCCCAGGACATGACCGGCGGGCGTACCGCCGGCCGAGTGAAAAGGAAAAGGAATGTCGCAGATCCTCGCCGCCGCCGCTGACCAGGTCAACATCAACCCGGGCCTCAAGAGCATCGGGTACGGCCTGTCGGCCATCGGCCCGGGCATCGGCGTCGGCATCGTCTTCGGTCAGGGCGTCAACGCGATCGCCCGCCAGCCGGAGCTGACCGGCGTGATCCGGACCAACATGCTGCTGGGCTTCGCGTTCTCCGAGGCGCTCGCCCTCATCGGTCTGGTCGCGCCCTTCATTTACACCTCCTGAGCCAGGCTCACTGACGGAAGGCTGTGCACGCCATGTTTTTGGCCGAACACGCCGCCGGGCTTCTCGCCGAGAACACGAAGAACCCGAACCCTCTGGTGCCCGACGCGGCGGAGATGGTCGTCGGTATCTTCGCGTTCCTCGTCGTGCTGTTCTTCCTCGGCAAGGTCCTCGTGCCGCGCATCCAGAAGACGCTCGAAGAGCGTACTGACGCGATCGAGGGCGGGATCAAGCGGGCCGAGGAGGCACAGGCCGAGGCCCAGCAGACACTCGAGCAGTACCAGACGCAGCTGGCCGAGGCCCGACAGGAGGCCGCACGGATCCGCGAGGAGGCGCGCGAGCAGGGCGCGCAGATCATCGCGGAACTGCGCGACCAGGCTCAGGCCGAGGCGCAGCGGCTCGTCGATCAGGCGCACGCCCAGATCGACGCCGACCGGCAGCTGGCGTTCACCCAGCTCCGCGCGGAGATCGGGCAGCTCTCGGTCGAGCTGGCCGGCCGCATCGTCGGCGAGTCCCTGGAGGACGAGACCCGGCGCCGTGGCACCGTCGACCGGTTCCTCGACGAGCTCGAGGACCGCGCTCGGGCGGGGGCGTAACCGATGATCGGCGCGAGCAGGGCCTCGTTCGTCGAGGCCAGGGAGCGGCTCGAGGCCGCCCTGTCCGCCGGTGACCCGGCGGCGTTCGGCGACGAGCTGTTCGCCGTGCTGCACCTGCTCGACCGCGAGCACGTGCTGCGCCGGGCCCTGTCGGATCCGGCCCAGCCGGCCGATCGGCGGGCCGCGCTGGCCGCGGGCGTGCTCGACGGCCGGGTCGCCGTGGCGGTCCGCGACTTCGTCGCCGAGGTCGTACGGCTGCGGTGGGCGCGGTCCACCGCGCTGGCCGACGCGGTCGAGGAGCTCGCCGTGACCGCTGTCGCGGCGGGTGCCGAGCAGCAGGGGCGGATCGACGACTTGGAGGACGAGCTCTTCCGGTTCGGGCGGATCGTCGAGGCGCAGCCGGAGCTGCGCGGCGTGCTCGTCGACCGGCGGGTGCCGGGCGAGCGCAAGGCCGAGCTGGTGACCACGCTGCTGGAGGGCAAGACCACCGCGGCGACGGTGCGACTGGTCTCCGAGGCGGTGACGCATTCCCGAGGACGTAGTCTGGAGCGAGCGCTCGAGACCTACGGCCGGATCGCGGCCGAGCGCCGGGACCGGCTGGTCGCGCTCGTCCGCACGGCGGTCGAGCTCGACGACCGGCAGCGGACCCGGCTCACGACCGCGCTTTCGGCGCAGTACGGGCGAGACGTCCACTTGAACATCGAGGTAGATCCCGCGGTTGTGGGCGGTATTTCCGTTCAGATCGGGGACGAGGAAATCGACGGCACCATCGCTCGCCGGCTGGAAGACGTCCGCCGGCGAATCGAACGGTCGAGCTGAAACCAGCATCGGACTCACGGAGAGAGACGAAGAAGACATGGCGGAGCTGACGATCCGGCCGGAGGAGATCCGGGGCGCGCTCGAGCGCTTCGTCCAGGCCTATGAGCCGGAGACCGCCGCGCGCGAGGAGATCGGGACCGTCGTCGAGTGCTTCGACGGCATCGCCTTCGTCGAGGGCCTGCCCTCGGCGATGGCGAACGAGCTCCTTGAGTTCGAGGACGGCACGCGCGGCATCGCGCTGAACCTTGACGTTCGGCAGATCGGTGTCGTCATCCTGGGCGACTTCTCGAAGATCGAAGAGGGCCAGCAGGTCCGCCGGACCGGCGAGGTCCTGTCGGTCCCCATCGGCGACGGCTACCTCGGCCGCGTCGTGGACTCGCTGGGCAACCCGATCGACGGCAAGGGCTCAATCGAGACGAGCGGCCGCCGCGAGCTGGAGCTGCAGGCGCCGGGCGTCATGCAGCGTCAGCCGGTGGGCGAGCCGCTGCAGACCGGCATCAAGGCGATCGACGCCCTGACGCCGATCGGCCGTGGTCAGCGGCAGCTGATCATCGGTGACCGGCAGACCGGCAAGACGACGGTCGCGATCGACACGATCCTGAACCAGAAGCAGGCGTGGGAGACCGGCGACCCGACCAAGCAGGTCCGCTGCATCTACGTCGCGGTCGGCCAGAAGGGCTCGACGATCGCGCAGGTGCGGGCCACGCTCGAGGCGGCCGGCGCGCTGGAGTACACCACGATCGTGGCGGCTCCCGCGTCCGAGCCCGCGGGCTACAAGTACATCGCCCCCTACACCGGCTCGGCCATCGGCCAGCACTGGATGTACGAGGGCAAGCACGTCCTGATCGTGTTCGACGACCTGTCGAAGCAGGCGGAGTCCTACCGCGCGATCTCGCTGCTGCTGCGTCGCCCGCCGGGCCGTGAGGCCTACCCCGGTGACGTGTTCTACCTGCACTCGCGGCTGCTGGAGCGGTGCGCGAAGCTGTCGGACGACATGGGCGCCGGCTCGATGACGGGTCTGCCGATCATCGAGACAAAGGGCAACGACGTCTCGGCGTACATCCCGACCAACGTCATCTCGATCACCGACGGCCAGGTCTTCCTCGAGACCGACCTGTTCAACCAGGGTGTCCGCCCGGCGATCAACGTCGGTATCTCGGTGTCCCGCGTCGGCGGCGCCGCGATGACCAAGGCGATGCGCGGCGCCACGAAGAACCTCAAGCTGTTCCTGTCGCAGTTCCGTGACCTGGAGGCGTTCGCCGCCTTCGCCTCGGACCTCGACGCCGCGTCGCGCGCCCAGCTGGACCGCGGCGCCCGGCTGGTGGAGCTGCTCAAGCAGCCGCAGAACAGCCCGTACCCGATGGAGCAGCAGGTCGTCTCCATCTGGGCCGGCACCACCGGTGAGCTGGACGACGTGCCGGTCGAGGACATCCGCCGGTTCGAGGACGAGTTCCTCGACTCCGTCAGGCGCAACAACGCGGGTCTGCTGGAGAGCATCCGGGAGACCGGCAAGTTCGACGACGACGCCATCGCGACCCTGAAGGACTCCATCGCGGAGTTCAAGAAGGGCTTCGAGACGACCCACCACGGTCTGCTGCTCCAGGAGCAGTCGGTCGAGGCGATCGAGGAGGGTGACGTCGAGCAGGAGAAGATCACCCGCGTGAGGAAGAAGTAAGGCATGGGTGCCCAGCTTCGGACGATCCGGCGCCGGATCGCCACGACCAAGTCGATGGCGAAGATCACGCGCGCCCAGGAGCTCATCGCCTCCTCCCGGATCGTCAAGGCGCAGCAGCGGGTTCGGGAGTCGGGGCCGTACGCCCGGCAGATCACGCGTGCCATCTCGGCGCTGGTCAGCCACAACGTCGGTGTCGGCCACCCGCTGCTGACGGAGCGGACCGACAGCAACCGAGTCGCCGTGCTGCTCATCACGAGCGACCGCGGGTTCGCCGGCGGCTACAACGCCAACGTCATCCGTGAGGCCGAGGGTCTGATGACGCTGCTGCGGGAGCAGGGCAAGGAGCCCGTCCCGTACATCGTCGGGCGCAAGGGTGTCGGCTGGTACCGCTTCCGCGAGCGTGAGTTCGCGGGCGAGTGGACCGGATTCAGCGACAACCCGCGGTTCGCGAACGCCGAGGCCATCGGCCGCACGCTCGTCGCGGAGTTCGAGAAGCCCGCCGAGGAGGGCGGGGTCGCCGAGATCCACGTCGTCTACACCGAGTTCGTGTCGATGCTGACGCAGACGGCGCAGGTCCGCCGCCTGCTGCCGCTGGAGATCGAAGAGGCCGAGGAGGCCCCGTCGGAGCAGTCCGAGGGTGTGCTGCCCGCCTACGAGTTCGAGCCGTCGGCCGACACCGTGCTCGACGCCCTCCTGCCGAACTACATCGAGAGCCGGATCTGGCACATGCTGCTCCAGGCGGCAGCCTCCGAGCACGCGCAGCGACGGCGGGCGATGAAGTCGGCGACCGACAACGCCAACGATGTGATCGAGAACCTGACGCGAGTGGCGAACCAGGCCCGTCAGGCCGAGATCACGCAGGAAATCAGCGAGATCGTCGGTGGCGCTAACGCGCTCGCCGAGAGTTCCGCGGGGAGTGAGTGAGAGTCACCATGACTGCTTCGGTAGAAACAGCCACGGCGACGGGCCGTGTCGCCCGCGTCACCGGCGCCGTCATCGACGTGGAGTTCTCCGTCGAGACGATGCCGGAGATCTACAACGCGCTGCAGATCGAGGTCACGATCGGTGACCGAAGCCGGACACTGACCCTTGAGGTCGCCCAGCACATCGGCGACAACATGGTCCGCGCCATCTCGCTGCAGCCCACCGACGGCGTCGTCCGCGGCGCCCCGGTGGTCGACACCGGTTCCGCGATCTCGGTGCCGGTCGGCGACGTCGTCAAGGGCCACGTGTTCAACACGATCGGCGAGTCCCTCGACGTGCCCACCGCGTCGCTGGAGGTCACCGAGCGCTGGCCGATCCACCGGCACGCGCCGGCGTTCGACCAGCTCGAGAGCAAGACCGAGATCCTCGAGACCGGCATCAAGGTCATCGACCTGCTCACCCCGTACGTCCGGGGCGGCAAGATCGGTCTGTTCGGCGGCGCGGGTGTGGGCAAGACGGTGCTCATCCAGGAGATGATCACCCGTGTCGCCCGTAACCACCGTGGTACGTCGGTGTTCGCGGGCGTCGGTGAGCGCACCCGTGAGGGCACGGACCTTCTCATCGAGATGAAGGAGGCCGACGTCCTCAAGGACACGGCCCTCGTCTTCGGTCAGATGGACGAGCCGCCGGGCACCCGTCTGCGGGTCGCCCTGTCCGCGCTGACCATGGCGGAGTACTTCCGCGATGTGCAGAACCAGGACGTGCTGCTGTTCATCGACAACATCTTCCGGTTCACCCAGGCGGGTTCGGAGGTGTCCACGCTGCTCGGCCGTATGCCGTCCGCCGTGGGTTACCAGCCGACCCTCGCCGACGAGATGGGCGAGCTGCAGGAGCGGATCACCTCGACCCGCGGTCACTCGATCACCTCGATGCAGGCGATCTACGTGCCCGCGGACGACATCACCGACCCGGCGCCTCACACCACCTTCGCGCACCTCGACGCCACCACGGTGCTCTCGCGTGCGATCACGGAGAAGGGCATCTACCCGGCGGTGGACCCGCTCGACTCGACCTCGCGGATCATGGACCCGGTGATCCTCGGCCGGGAGCACTACGACGTCGCCCAGTCGGTGAAGCGGATCCTGCAGCGCTACAAGGAGCTGCAGGACATCATCTCCCTCCTCGGCATCGACGAGCTCGCGGAAGAGGACAAGGTCACGGTCGAGCGCGCCCGTCGCATCGAGCGGTTCCTGTCGCACCCGATGTACATGGCCGAGGCGTTCACCGGCCAGGTGGGTGAGAACGTGCCGCTGAGCGACACGATCGCCTCCTTCAAGGCGATCACCGAGGGCAAGTACGACCACCTCCCGGAGCAGGCGTTCTTCATGGTCGGCGACATCGAGCAGGCCGAGAAGAAGGCCCAGGAGCTGCAGAAGTAACGCCGCGAGGCGTTCGGAGGAGAACAAGTGGCAAAGCTGCACGTCGAGCTCGTCTCACCGGAGCGTGAGATCTGGGCCGGCGAAGCCGATATGGTCGTCGCCAAGACCATCGAGGGCGAGATGGGCATCCTGCCCGGTCACGCGCCGGTCCTCGGTCTGCTGGTGGACGGCAGCGTCGTGCGGATCAAGCCCGCCGACGACGAGGCGGTCATCTCCGCGATGGTCTCCGGCGGTTTCTTCTCGGTCGCCTCCGACGAGGTCTCGGTACTCGCCGAGTACGCCGAGCTGGGCGGCGAGATCGATCTCGCCGCCGCTCGGTCGGAGTACGAGCGGGTCTCCGGGCTGGAGGGCGAGGAGGCCGCGGTCGAGCAGCGTCGTGCGCGGGCGCGGCTGCGGGCCGCCGGCGAAGAGGTCTGACCGTCACGGGTGGTTTGGGGGAAGCAGGGGGGAGTGAGCGAGCACCTGGCGTGGGACATCGGCGAGTTGGTCGTTGTCGTCCTGGTGGCGGTGCTCGCCGCGTTCGCCCTGCTGTCGCTGCGGCGTTGGCTGCTCGAACGCCGCGGCGGCACGGTCGAGTGCAGTCTGCGTGATCCCCATGGCCGTGGCGTATGGCGGCTCGGCATCGGCCGGTACAACGGCGACGAGCTGCTCTGGTTCGCGATTTTCGGTATTCGGCTGAGGCCCCGGCGGGTCGTACACCGCCGGGGCCTCGTCGTTTCCGGCCGCCGCAAACCGGAGGCCGAGGAGGAGGCCGCCCTCCAACCGGATGCCGGGATCGTCGAGCTCCAGGACGGCAACGGCACCGTGGTCGAGCTGGCGATGGGCGGGGCGGCGCTGACCGGTTTCCTCGCCTGGCTCGAGGCCGCCCCACCGGGCTCACCCATCACCTAAGACGTTCACCACCGTCCGGCTGGAGCTTTCGGCCGACCCGCCCATCGCCTGAGGCGTTCGCCGCCAGGTCGTCGGGCCGCTTTTCGGTCGGCCCGCCCATCACCTGATCACCTACGGTCAGCGCTCGCCGCCGGGCTTCCACAGCACGTCGCCGCGCTCGGCGTTCGCCTTGCGGGCGAGGATGAAGAGCAGGTCGGACAGCCGGTTGAGGTATTTCGCGGTCAGCGGGTTCATGTCCTCGTGCGCCGAGAGCGCCGCCCACGCCGAGCGTTCGGCACGGCGGACGACCGTACGGGCAACGTGCAGCAGCGCGGCGCCGGGGGTGCCGCCCGGCAGGATGAAGCTGCGGAGTTTGGTCAGGTCGGCGTTGTGCTCGTCGCAGGCCTGCTCCAGCAGGGTGACGTAGTCGTCGGTGACCCGCAGCGGCGGGAACTCCGGCTCGGCGACGACCGGCACGCACAGGTCCGCACCGACGTCGAACAGGTCGTTCTGCACCCGGGTGAGCAGGGTGGCGATGTCCTCGGGCAGTCCGCCCATTGCGAGGGCGACGCCGATGGCGCTGTTCGCCTCGTCGACGTCGGCGTAGGCCACGAGCCGCGGGTCGGTCTTGGCCGTACGGCTCATGTCACCGAGGTTGGTCGTACCGTCGTCGCCGGTCCGCGTGTAGATCTTCGACAGGACGACGGGCTGGTCATCGCGCTCTTTCGCCATGCGGTCACACTAACGAGTGCCGAGATCGCCCGGCCGGACGGCCGCCGCCGAGCGGGCTGCCGTCCGGCCGGGACGGTGACCCGTCTTGGCCGTCCGGCCCGGTCGGTGACCTGCCGTGGCCGTCCGGCCCGGGCGAGCGGGTGGCCGTCCGGCCGGGCCGGGGATCTGCCTTCGCCGCTCGGGTCAGGCGAGCAAGCGACCGGCGGGCGCGTGCTTCACGTGGGCGCGGGCGGCCTTGGGAGCCGCGACGCGGCCGCCGTTGACCGGCAGGGTGCTGCCCGCGAACACCTGAGCGGCGTACGCGGCGCCGTCCGCGAGCTGGTCGAGGATGGTGGTGTTGACGTTGGCGTACGTGTCGCATGCCTGGTGGTAGCAGGGGTCGTACGCCTTGCCCGCCTCACCGCCGTAGATCTTCGCCTCGTCGGCGGTCTTCAGCTTCTCCGCGCCGGAGTCGAGGCCGCCGGCCGGGATGCCGTTCTCGATGAACGGCCCGTAGTCGGAGCGGCCGTCGAACGCGCTCGGCGAGGTCGCCAGCTTCCGCTTGCCGTAGTAGTCGGTGAAGACCTTCTCGATCGCGCCGGAGCCGGCGGGCGGGTTGGTGCCGGCGCCCTCGGAGTCGTCGCCGTCGTACACGCCGCGTCGGCCGTTGGGCGAGCCGAGCATGTCGAAGTTGAGGTTGAGGGCGATCCTGGCCTTCTGGTCGGCGGTCAGGTGCGCGACGTAGTACTCGGAGCCGAGCAGGCCCTCCTCCTCGGCGCCCCAGAAGGCGAACCGCACCTTGTTCTTGATGCCCTTGCCGAGCTTGTTGATCTGCTCGGCGATGGTGAGGATCGTGGCGGTGCCGCTGCCGTTGTCGTTGATGCCGGGGCCGGCCGTGACGCTGTCGAGGTGCGCGCCCATGACGACGACGTTGTCGGCGCGGCCGCGCTTGGTCTCGGCGATGACGTTGTGCGCGGTGCGCTGCTCGCTGAACGTGTCGGTCTTGATGTGCAGCTTCAGCGAGCCGGACGCCGATGCCTTCACCAGGTCGGTGCCGAGCTGGTAGGTCGGGCCGATCACCGGGATCTTCCACGGCGTGCTGGCGGTGCCCTGCACCGGGCCCATGCGCTCGGGCGAGGCGCCGTCGTTGTAGATCGCGATGGCGGCGGCACCGGCGTTCTGGGCGTTGCCGGCCTTCACCGAGAAGTTGCAGCCGCCGCGCTTGACGAGGGCGATGTTCCCCTTCGGGAGGCCGGCGAAGTCGTCGGCCTCGCAGCCGCTGCCGACGCCGGCGCCCGCCGGGTCGACCGCCGTGGCGACGGCGGTGACGTCACCGGACCCGGAGAAGTCCAGGGTCGCGTAGTCGGTGCCGTAGACGTACGAGGGGCCGCCGGGCCGGTCGAAGACGGCGGGCGTCTTCTCCTTGTAGTAGTCGAACGGGAAGTCCTGCACCGTGGGGTGGTATCCGGCCTTCTTCAGCTGCTTCACGACGTACTTGGTGGAGATCTCGAAGCCCGGCTCGCCTGCCGCGCGGGTGCCGCCGTTGTAGGTGGCGATCGTCTGCAGGTCCTTCTGGTGCTGGCGGATGTCCTTGAGTTTCACCAGCTTGTCGAGGCGCGGCTGTGCGGCCGCGTCCGCCGGAACCGCCGCCCCGATCGAGGCGGCGGCCAAGCCGATGAGGGTACCGATGGCCAGTTTGCGCAACGAATTGCCCTTCTTACGGTAAAGCGTAGGTAATGGGACGAATCGTGGCACCGACCGGCGCCCCGCCGCCAGAGATGAGATCGACTCGTTGCGGAAGATCGGCGCCGTTGGCCAGAGCACCGGGAAAGTGTTCGTCTCAATTGCCAACGGACGCCCGTCCCGCAGAACGCCGAGGCCGCCGCCGTACGCACTGTCCGGGATCGTCCGTGATCGATAGTGTTTCGCGCAGAGCTCTCAAGGCGTGGAGGCGGCCGTGTACGACTACGTCATCGTCGGTGCCGGCAGCGCGGGCTGTGTGCTCGCCGAGCGGCTCAGTGCGGACTCCGGGACGAAGGTCCTGCTCCTGGAGGCCGGGCCGCCCGACGACGCCCCGGAGATCCACATTCCGGCGGGGATCTCGGCGCTGTTCAAGAGCCAGTACGACTGGGACTACACGACCACGCCGCAGCCGCACGCGGCCGACCGCAGCGTCTACTGGCCGCGCGGCCGGACCCTCGGCGGCAGCTCGTCGACCAACGCCATGATCTACATCCGGGGGCACCGGTACGACTTCGACACCTGGCGCGACGAGTACGGCTGTAAAGGCTGGGGATACGCCGACCTGCTCCCTTACTTCCTGCGCGCGGAGGACCAGCAGCGGGGCGCGTCGGACTACCACGGCGTCGGCGGGCCGCTCCGCGTCGAGGACCTGCGCTACAAGCATCCGCTCACCCGCGCCTGGGTCGAGTCGGCGACGGCCTTCGGCCTGCCCGCCACCACCGACTTCAACGGGGCCGAGCAGGACGGGGTGGGGTTCTACCAGGTGACGCAGCGGCGCGGCCGCCGCTGGTCGACGGCCGACGCCTACCTCGCCCGGGCCAAAGAGCGTCCCAACCTCACCGTGCTGACCGACGCGCTCGTCACCCGGGTGGTCATCGAGGACGGCCGGGCGACGGGCGTCGCCTACCTGCGCGGTGGGTCGGAGCAGCGGGCCGCCGCCGGGCGCGAGGTCATCCTTTCCGGCGGCGCGGTCAACTCACCGCAGGTCCTCATGCTGTCGGGGGTGGGGCCCGCCGACCATCTGCGCTCGCTCGGAATCGACGTCGTCGTGGACCTGCCCGCGGTCGGCACCGGGCTCCAGGACCATCCGATGGTCCCGGTTCTATGGCACACCCCCAGGAAGAAGGCGATCTGGGAGAGCGTCAACACGCGAAGCGTCCTGATGTGGCAGATGCTGGGCCGCGGCCCGTACGCCTCCAATGTCGCCGAGGCGGGTGGTTTCGTGCGGACCCAGGCCGACCTGCCCGCTCCGGACCTGCAGTACCACGTGCTGCCGACGCCGTTCCTGGACCAGGGCTTGACCGACCCGAACAAGCGGATCATCTCGGTGTTCGCCACCGCCGTCGCGGTGGCGAGCCGCGGCAGCGTGACCCTGCGTTCGGCCGACCCGCGATGGAAGCCGCTGATCGACCCGAACTACCTGGGCGACGCCGCCGATCTTGACGTTCTCCGCGAGGGGGTCTGGCAGGCAAGGGAGATCGCGGCGAGTGGCCCGCTGGCCCGCATGACCGGTGGCGAGTACGCCCCCGTGGAGGAGGCCGAAGACCTGACCGACTGGATCCGTGGCCAGGTCGTGACGCTGTACCACCCCACCAGCACGTGCGCCATGGGTGGTGCGGAGGGCTCGGTCTGCGATCCGGAGCTGCGGGTGCGCGGTGTGGACGGGCTGCGCGTCGTCGACGCGTCGGTCATGCCCGCAGTGCCCCGGGGCAACACGAACGCCCCGACGATCGCGATCGCCGAACGGGCCGCCGACCTCATCGCCGGCGGCCCGCTGCTGCCCCAGGTCGAGTTCGCCTGACCGGGGACTGGTCGTTCGCGCCGCCGGGTGAGCCGGCGGGGGGGGGGGGGGGGTTTTGTGTTGTTGTTTCTGGTTCTTGGGGGGGGGGGGGTTTTTGTTTGGGGGGGGCTTATTTTGGCCTTGGTGTGTTTGGCGTTGGGTAACGCGCCCAGCCC